>UQVP01000016.1 GCA_900544605.1 uncultured Mycoplasmatota bacterium
TGATATAGAATTAAATTATAAATAAGTGGTGCGGTTGAAATTACAAAAAAGAAAGCGTTTTTAACGCTTTTTTTGTTTCTCTTTATGATATAATATATAAGGGAGGAATAATCATGAAAATTGGTATTTTTGATTCGGGTTTAGGTGGGATAAATGTTTTAAAAGAAATAAAAAAAGTATATCCAAATGAACACTATATATATGTAGGTGATAATAAAAATTTACCTTATGGTAGTAAAAGTAAAGAAGAATTAATTAATTTAGCTAGCAAAATAATTGATTATTTTATTAAAGAAGAAGTTAATATTATTTTTATCGCATGTGGTACAGTTAGTTCAACTATATATGAAGAATTAACAAAAAAATATAAAATTCCTTTGGTAAGCATTGTTAATGCAACTATTTTAAAAGTTAATAGCTTAAATTTAGATGAAGTTGCAGTATTAGGAACACCTAATACTATAAGCTCTCATATATTTAAAAATAAATTAAATTGTAAAAGAGTAATGGAAGTAAGTTGTGAAAAGTTTGTTCCAATAATTGAAGGAAAATTAGACGCGAAATTTAAAAAAATTTATATAGAACAGTATTTAAAAGAAATAAAAAAAGAAAGGATAAAAAATATAATTCTTGGTTGTACGCATTACCCTTTATTAGAAGAAGATATAAAAAATTATTTGGGAGAAGTTAATATTATTAACATGGGAACCGTTTTAGCAAACACAATTTATCTTAAAAGTGCTGTTAAAGATTTAGATATTTATTTTACTGATAATAACAAAGAGTTACAAGATAAAGTAAGTACTATTTTAGAAGAAAAAGTAGAAACAAAACAATTAGATTTATAGGAAGTGAAATTATGCCAGAATTACCAGAAGTAGAAACGGTAAAAAATACTTTGAAAAGACTTGTTTTAAACAAAAAAATATATGGTGTTACAATAAGATACGACAATATTATTGCAAGTCCTAGTGTTGAAGAGTTTAAAAAAAATATAATAGGCCAAACTATTATTGATATTAAAAGAAGAGGTAAGTGGTTGCTTTTTGAACTAAATGATTATTACTTAGTTAGTCATTTAAGAATGGAAGGTAAATATTTTTTAAAAAATAAAACTGATGATTTAAGTAAGCATGATCATGTTATTTTTGATTTAAAAGAAAAAGAATTAAGATATAATGATACAAGAAAGTTTGGAAGGATGTATTTAGTAAATAAAGAAGAATTATATAAAATAGCCCCTCTTAAAGATTTAGGACTAGAGCCCTGGGATAAAGGCTTAAATGTTAATTATCTAAAAAATAAATATCAAAATAAAAAGCTTCCTATTAAAACTTTATTGTTAGATCAATCAATTATAACAGGCATAGGCAATATATATGCTGATGAAATACTTTTTTTAAGTCACATTAATCCTTTAACAGTTCCTTCTAAGTTAACAGATAAAAATTTAGAAGATATTATTAAATATACTAGAAAAATATTAGAAGAAGCTATTAAATTGGGTGGAACTACAATAAGAAGTTATGAATCAGAAGAAGGTGTTCATGGTAGATTTCAAAATAATCTATTAGTTCATAATCATGAAAATGATTGCTGTCCAAATTGTAAAGAGAGTATTATAAAAATAACGGTTAATGGAAGAGGTACATATTATTGTCCAAATTGTCAAAAATAGTTGCCAATTTATGTTCAATCGTGTAAAATGGTTAGTGTTTTGCGTGTAAATAGATGTAAAAATAGAAAGAGTGGTATGATGAAAAAAACAAAGATTGTTTGTAGTATAGGACCTGCAAGTTGTAGTGTTGATACTATGACACAAATGGTAAATGTAGGAATGAATGTAGCACGTATTAACTTTTCTCATGCAACATTAGAAGAAAAACAAGATGTTGTAGAAACAGTTAAGAAAGTTCGTGAAATAACTAAAAAACATATAGCAATCCTCTATGATACAAAAGGACCAGAATTTAGAAATGGTATGATGGAAGATGATGGTGTTAAACTTGTTGAGGGAAATACTATTAGAATTGTTAAAGAAGAAGTATTAGGAAATAGTGAAAGATTCTCTGTTAATCATCCAAAAGCTTTAGATAGCTTAAGTAAGGGAAGTATAGTTTTATTAGAAAATGGTTTAATGAAGATAGAGGTTATTTCTAAAGAAAGTGATGGTGTTACTTGTCGTATTATTAATGGTGGTATTTTAGGAAATAAGAAAAGTTTAAATGCTCCTGGAGTTCATTTAGATATCCCATTTATTAGTGCTGATGACCTAGAAGATATAAAGTATGCTTGTCATCATGATGGTAACTTTTTAGCTTTATCTTTTGTTTCTACTAAAGAAGATGTAGAAGAAGTACGTCAAATCTTAAAAAAAGAAAATAATAATAGTATGAAAATTATTTCAAAGATAGAAAGTACTACAGGTATTAAAAATTTAAATGATATTATTGAAGTAAGTGATGGTATCATGGTAGCTCGTGGAGATTTAGGCGTTGAAGTTCCAATGGAACAATTACCTATTTATCAAAAAATGATTATTAAAAAATGTCGTGAAATGGGTAAAATATGTATTGTTGCAACAGAAATGTTAGAGTCGATGAAAAAGAATGTTAGACCAACTCGTGCTGAAGTAAGTGATGTTGCTAATGCTGTACTTGATGGTACAGATGCTGTTATGTTATCTGGAGAAACAACTACCGGTAAATTTCCTGTAGAAACAGTAAGATATATGGCTGATATATGTGAAAACACTGAAAAATATTTAGATTATGATCATGTTGTTCAACCTAAAATAAAAGCTGATATAACAGATACTATAGCTCATAGTGTTATAGTAGCATCTAAAATGTTAAATACAAAATTAATAGTAGCTGCTACATTAAGTGGATATACAGCTATTAAAATAAGTACTTTAAAACCACGTAATATTATTTTAGCTGCTTGTCCAACTGAAGAAATAGCTTATTCTTTAGCATTAAATTTTGGTATATATACAACTATTTTACCAATTTGTGATAGTACTGATGAAGTAGTTTCTAAATCAGTAGCTAAAGCTAAAGAATTTATGCATCTAGATACTAATGATTTAATTTTAGTAACAGGTGGATTTCCAAATGATATTGATCAAAAATCAACTAATTTCTTAAAAATAGAAAAAATATAATAAAAAACCTATGATGATTATTTCATTTTAGGTTTTTCTAGTTTATCATTAATGTTATTTTCAGTAATTAGATTGTAAATATTAGTTATACGCTCTTCAATGTTTAGTATATCATCATCAAAATTTCTAGGATTTGTGATAATAGGAATATTAACACTTTTTTTTATTTTATTTAAATATTTTTTCCCATTATCATTAAATCCTAAGATACGTAGATAAGATATTTCTTTATTATTTTTAGCTTCTTCTTTAGTAAAACTACATAGAATATGAATTAGCATTCGTGATATTTTATTATAAGTATATCTTTTAGTTTTAACTTTTAAAATAAAGTTATCTAAATTTTTACTATCATTTATATATTTTTTAATTCTATTTTCAATACCTTCATCAACATCTTGATATAAAGATAAATTATTATCACTATTAATTTTGTATTTTAAAAATTCAAATAATTTATCATTGATATTTTTTTTGTTTATAAATTTATATGAAAAGCTAGGAACATATTTTTTAATTCTTTTTTTATTGTTAATTAAATTTCTAATAGCAGAAGCACTAATAATTTTTCCTTTTACATCTAGACTATGATAATCATTGGTTCTTTTAATACTTATAGGAGTAATATTATATTTATTTTTAATAATTTCTTTAATATAACTAAGTCCTAGTAAATCATTAGGAGTATTTATACTATTACCACCTAACTTAGTTAAAGCTTTGTTCATTGCTGTAGGGTAGTTAATTCCTTCTTTCATATAATATTTAACTAATTTATCATAATCTTTATTTTTTGTTTGTATTTCTGCTTGCTTTTTTATAATATCAATATTATCTAGTTCACTACCGAAGACTAAATATTTACAGTTTAAATAATTTAAAATAGAAATACTACCTTTAGCAAATATATCAGCAGCTTGACAAGAAAAAACAAAAGGTAGTTCAACAACAAGATCTACACCATAGTTAAGTGCTACTACAGCTTTATCAAATTTATTAACAATGCTTACCTCACCACGTTCAGTGAAACTAGAGCTCATAACTAAAATGATAGTGTAATCAGGAAACATTTCTTTTATTTTATTAATGTGATATAGATGCCCGTTATGAAATGGATTGTATTCGCATATTATTCCCACACTTTTCATAAAAATCACCACCAATATAATAGCACATTTTACACAAAAGAAAAACAATAATTCTTTTAGTATTGAAATGAATATAATAATAAGTTATAATTAGAATGGAAGAAAATAGATATATAGAATTTTGTGGAGGATGATTAAATATGAAAAAAAGAGGCTTCACTTTAGTTGAATTACTAGCAGTAATCGTAGTACTAGCAGTTATTGCTTTAATTGCAACACCAATAGTAAATAATAGCATTGAAAAGTCTAAAAAAGGAACTGCTATAGAAAGCGCTAATAATTTAATAAGTTCGGCAGAATACTATATTTTAAAGACATCAGATAAATATGGAAAAGTTAGTGTTTTAGATGAAAATTTAAAATATAGTGGTAAAAAACCAGAATTTGGTGAAATTGAAATAAATAAACAGGGTAGAGCAAGCTTATATGCCTATATAAATGGATATTGTGTAAATAAAGATTATGATGGTGAAGCTTATGCTACTAAGATGAAAAAAGAAGATTGTAGTTGGTATACAACTGATAATTATGAACCACAAGAAGGAGCTGTAATTACGGTTGATAATATTTCTGCTAGTACGAGTGGTAATGATTCAAGTAGTACGGGTGGTAATTCTAGTACTAATACTAAAAAAATAAGAAATTATTTAATATATGGAAATACTACGCAAGAAACGAGAAGTGATAAAAATCTATGGGATTTTAATAATTCTTTTACTGGGACTACGATGGAACAAAATGGTATTAAATTTACTAAACGTGCTAATGATATTTTAATAAATGGAACATCAACTGCCCAGGCTTATACAGTACCATATGAAATGCTAGATAAATTAACCGTAGGAAAAACTTATACTATAGCAACTAACAATTCTAATGCTCATGGAATATTTCAATACTTTGAATCAGGTTCAACAACACCTAAATATACTTCAACTTTAACTATAACAAGTACTATGACATCAGTTAAAGCTTATTTTTACATCAATCCTAATGTAACAGTAAGTAATTTTGACATTAGTATGCAAATAGAAGAAGGAAGTACAGCAACAAAATTTCAAAAATATGGAGCAACGCCAAGCCCAGAATTTCCAAGTGAAATAAAAACTACAGGTGATTTATTAACCTCAGGTAATTGTGGAAGTTATGGTAGTGATGCTTGCAATAATGTTGGTAAATATGTAATACCTGTAAAAGTAAGTGGTAAAAATATATTTGATTATGATAATGTTTCACCAGTGTATGGGGTAAAGAAACAGGACAATGGTTATTATACTAGTAATATGTCTTTTAATATGATTTCTACTTACCAAACTTTAAAAAGATATATAGGTCAAACAGTAACAATTTCATTTGATCTTACAACTAGTGAAGATGGAACATTTTCGATATATCCTTATCAAACTAATGGTATAGGAATTAGATTTACAACTATTTCTAAAGAAATGAAAGCTAATACTAAAACAAGAATAACAGCAACAGGTAAAGTAGAAGTATTAGGTACTAATCCAGCTTATTCTCTTGGAGAAATAATAGTTTATAAAAGTGGTTATAAAGGTTCATATTTAGTTAATAACATTCAATTTGAAGTAGGTGAACAAGCAACTGATTATGAGGCTTATAATGGAAAAACAACTAATATCTATTTAGATGAACCATTAAGAAAAGTGGGAGATTATGTAGATTATATAGATTATGCGAATGGTAAAGTTGTTAGAAATACGAAAAAGTTAGTATTTAAGGGAACAGAAGGATGGTGGAAAAACGGAGATTACGGAGATTATGTATCATTTTATGTAACTACAAGTATAGGAGATTTTAAACCAATTAATGGACTTGGATATAGTAATATGGCAACGGTTGCTTCTTGGAATAATATACAAAAAACAAATGGTAATTATTGGTGGCATTTTCTTCCAACATCTTATGGAATGAGAATAAATAAAAATTATTTAGATAATTATGATAGTGCAACAACTGATGGAGCTAGGGTTACTCTTTTCCAAAACTGGTTAAAATCTCACAATGTTGAAGTAATCCAAGTTTTAAAAACACCAAAAGAAGAAAGTATTAAGCTTCCAGAAATACAAACAGTAGAAGGAACAAATTACATAACAGTAAACACATCAACTGATGCAAGTAAATTAAAAATAATAACTAATAAATAAAAATATATACCTTGCTTTTTAAAGTAAAGTTATGTATAATGTTTTTTGTTGGTGATGATATGGAATACAATTTACTAAGATTAAAAAATGATTTGGAACACTTTATTCCAATTGAAGAAGAATATTCCTTTTCTAAAGAACAATTAAAAGGAACTGATGTTATTAGTTTAGACGATATGAAAGTTGTTGGAGAGATTACTAAAGATGCCATTGATAACATATATTTAAATGTTGATGTAAGTGGAACTTTAGTATTACCTTGTGCTATTACATTAAAACCGGTTGATTATCCTTTTAATATCAAAATTGAAGGAAATATTGATGAATTAGTTGAAGAAAATGAAAAAAGTGTAAAAAAAGATGAAAATACACTTGATATTTTACCAATAATATGGGAAAATATATTAATGGAAATTCCCATGAGAGTTGTAAGTAAAGGTGCTGAAGAGGAGTTATCTAATTTAGAAGGTAATGGTTGGAAAGTTATTACTGAAGAAGATAATGGCGAAATTAATCCAGAACTTGCTAAATTAAAAGATTTGTTATAAGAAAGAGGTGGAATCATGGCTGTACCATTTAGAAGAGTTAGTAAAACAAGTGGAAGAATGAGAAGAACTCATTATAAAATTAGTGAAAATGGAACTACTAAGTGTCCAAAATGTGGTGCTGAAATAAGACCACACCGTGTATGTTCTGAATGTGGAACTTACAAAGGAAAAGAAGTTATTAAGTCAAAAGAAGAAACAACTAAATAGTTGTTTTTTTTTAAAACTTTATGTTATAATTACAATAGAGGTGTTCATATGAAAAAACGAGGTTTTACTTTAGTTGAATTGTTAGCGGTTTTAGTTTTAATAGCTGCTATATCATTAATTGTTTTTCCTAGTATTATAAATTATATTAATAGTACTAAAGGAGATATTAGTAAAGCTACTAAAGAATTAATTATTAGTAGTACTAAATTATATGTAAGTGATAATGCAAAGACATTTCCTCAACATGAGGGATATAGTTATTGTACAACATTAGAAACTTTAGCTGATAAAAATTATATTGATAAACCATTTGTTGATAGTTCAACTGGTAAAGAATTAGATTTAAGTAATACTTATGTAAAAGTTTCATATGTTTATGATTATGATTTAGGTACTACTAAATATACTTATGATGTTGTAGATACATGTACAGCAGGTATAGCAGATAATTATGAGCTAGTTACTACAAGTGGTAGTATTGCTAATCTTGATAATAAAGAAGTTGTTGATTATAAAGTATATGGTAATGATACTGGAATTAGTAGTTTGAATTTGAAGACAGTTGGTAAAAATTTAGTATCTAACATTGTTTCAAGACCGACTGCTTATAATGTTTTAACTGCAAAAATAGAGGGTGGGGTAAAACCTGGAAATAAATACTCTGTTTTGATAAAAACCAAAATTACTGGAACTGATCCAACAGCAAGAAAAATTGGTGTATATAGTGATGCTGGTTGGGGAAGTAATTCAAATATAATATCAGCGGGTAATGGTGATTGGCAAATTGGTTTTACTACTGTTACAGCATCCGCATCTTTAACTCATAATTCAGATAATTTAGATTTTTTTAATACACCTAATACTGGTTATGCAGATTATAATGTAACATTTGATTATGTAATGATTGCTGAAGGTAGCTATGATAGTAGTATGATGTATGAACCTTATAAAGAATTAAAAGAAGAAGTTACATTACCATCATCCTTAAGTTCTAACGATTATATTGAATATAAAACACAAACATTAGTAAAGTCTGATGGTACAATGCAAAAAATTAATTTACCTAAAATAAAAACATATGATGGTATAAGTAATATTATAATTAATGATGGTACTACTAATTATCCTACAAAGATTGAATTATTAGTTAGAAATAAAAATAAAGCGTAAATAAATACGCTTTTTTAGTTTTTAAAATTTATCGTTTCTTTAGAAATGTTGAAAATAATACCCATCATAATCATATAACTTAATAAACTAGAACCACCATAACTGATAAATGGTAGTGTAATACCTGTAATAGGTAGGAGTCCAATAGTCATACCGATATTTTGAATTTGTTGATAAAGTAGCATTCCTACAATACCAGCAATTATATACTTATTAGTTTTACTGCTAGTTTTACTAGCAAGTAAAATAAGTTTAATATCAAAATAAGCTATTAAAACAAGTAAAATAATGGAACCAACAAGACCTACATTATTTGAAAAAACTGCAAATATAAAATCTGTTTGAGGTTCGGGAAAATAGATTGGGGTATGATTAAAACCATATCCAAATAAACCACCAGATCCAATAGCAGCGATTCCATTTTCTAATTGATAGCCACTAGCGTTAGACCAATCTAATAATCTATCTATTCTAAGAAAGAAACTAGTTCCAAATATTTTTATAAATAAATCAGTATTTAAAAGATATATTCCAACAATGGTTCCAATTAATAAAATTATAATACTTCCTAATATAATAAACCACCTTAGACGGATTCCTGAAATAAATAACATTGTTATGGTTATCAAAAGATATATTAGAACAACTCCAGTATCTGGTTGTAGAAATGTTAAAATACTTGGAATAAATACAACAACACCTATTTTTAATAGAAATAAAAATTCATCTTTGATAGTAGGATTAGGATGTTTTTCATTAAATTTATTAATTAATACACCAAGGGTAATAATCAAAATTATTTTCATGAATTCACTTGGTTGAACAGCTCCAATTCCAGGTATAGAGAACCAACATTTTGATTCATGTATAGGTTTAGCAAATAAAAGTAAACCAATTAAAGTTAAAATGCCAAAGCCATACAACCACCATATATTTTTATAAATAAAGTTATTTCCAATATACATAATAAAAAATGCTAATATAAAACCAGTTATGTACCATATAGCTTGTTTAAGTGCTAGAGTTTGTAAATAACTAGGAAGTAGTTTTTGAGCACTACAAATAGTTATTAAACTAATTACAAAAAAACAAACAAGTGAAAAAAATAGACCTTTATCAATTTTAAAAAATTTAGTAAGTTTCATAAATCACCTCGTTTTTATTATTAACACAATCTTAAAATGTATAAATTAAATATTGCTAAAAAATAACTATTTATAGTATAATATATTAAGGTGATAAAAATGCAATACATAAAATATTTAATTATAATTATAATTTTAGTAATAATAGCTTTATCAATTACTAAAACAAAGAAAAAAGATTATAAAATTGAGGTTAATAAACTAGTTGATTATTTAGGTGGAAAAAATAACATTATTGATTATGAATTTAATAAATCAAGATTTATAGTTAAACTAGAGAATGTAGAGTTAGCTAATAAAGATGCTATTCAAAAAATGGGCGCTCAAGGTATTGTTGAAATTGATAATCAATTGAAAATAGTATTAGGCCCTGATTGTAAACAATTAAAAAAATATATTGATGACTTAAAGTGATAAATTTTATCACTTTTTTTCTTTTTTCGACAATAACCGACATACTAATATTGTATATTATTGTCGAGAGGTGATTATATGAATTATATTGAAATAATTATTTTAAACTGTATTTATATTTTGTTCCCTTTGTTTTTATATTTTTTATATTTTGCTTACACGAAAGCATTTGATAAAAATACAATTAATACTATTTTAAATTTTTGTGTTTTATCATCATTTTATTTGGTATTAAAATTTGGCCCTGATAATATTTTACTACGGTTATTGTTTTTAAATATTCCCATTATGTTAGCGTATTATTATGATAAAAGGATAAGTGCTTTGTTATTGTCTACTTATATGGTAATTATTTATTCTCATTTTAGTAATACTATTTTAATGTATATTATTTTTGAATATACTATTAGTTTTTTTATAAAATATAAAATTAAGTCTCCTAATATATATACTTTTATTTTTATAATTATAAAACTAGTAAGTATTTTTATTTTAAAGTATTATTTCAATGCTTTTAAATTAATAACATTTAATGAATTGGTTATAAAATTTTTAATTTTTGGTATAACTAGTTTAATATGTTTAGCTTCATTAAAAAAAATAAAAGAAATAATTAAATTAGAAATGACTATGAAAGAATTAAAAAAAGAAGAACAAATTAGAACTTCACTTTTTAAAATAACACATGAAATAAAAAATCCTATAGCGGTTTGTAAAGGATATTTGGATATGTTTGATGTAAATAATAAAGAACATGCTAGAAAGTATATTCCTATAATTAGATCAGAAATAAATCGTACGCTTATTCTTCTTCAAGACTTTTTAGATTGTAATAGATTAAAGATAAATAAAGACATTTTAGATATTAATATGTTATTAAATGAAGTAGAAGAAGAGTGTAGACCACTAATTAATAGTAAAAAAATTAATTTTATCAGTAATATAGATTATGATGAAGAATTGTATTTAGAAGGAGATTATGAAAGATTAAAACAAGTATTAGTTAATGTTATAAAAAATAGTATTGAAGCTATCAAAGTAAAAGATGATAGTTATATTGAACTTGATAGTGATATAAAAAATAATAAAGTTTATATTACTATTGAAGATAATGGAGAAGGTATTAAAAAAGAAGATTTAAAAAAGATAAAAGAACCATTTTACACTACAAAAAAAGATGGTACAGGTTTAGGTGTAACACTTTCTAATGAAATAATAAAAGCTCACAATGGTACTATTAATTATGATTCTATTTATCATAAATGGACTAAGGTAGAAATAACTTTACCTCTTAGTGAATTAAATGTTCAATAATCATTGACAATAATAAGAATTGTTTTGTATAATTAATACAGTAAAGGAAAGTTGTAGTATGATTAAAGTGTTATCTAAAAAATTAGTAAAAATACCCACCTTGGTATTGTTTAACCATACTATAAAATTAAAAAAAAGAGAGCACAAAGTTTCTAGATTTTTTGATAATCTAGATTTCTTTGTATTTTTTTGTTGTACCTTTACAAAATAAAGTAAATCTAAATGAAAGGAGGAGAAAGATTATGAAATTAAAAAACAAATATGGATTTACACTTATTGAATTACTAGCGGTAATAGTAGTATTAGCAATAATCGCACTAATAGCAACACCAATAGTAATGAATACAATCAAAAAATCACAAAAGGAAGCAGCGAAGAGAAGTGCAGAGAACTATATTGATGCTGTAGAAACAACAGTAGCAGAAGCAAGGTTAGATAATAAAACAGTACCAGAAGGAATATATACAATAAATGACAAAGGAAATCTAGA
Organism: uncultured Mycoplasmatota bacterium; assembly: GCA_900544605.1. Lineage (GTDB taxonomy): Bacteria > Bacillota_I > Bacilli_A > RF39 > UBA660 > SIG204. Next base: position 11,771 of record UQVP01000016.1, read on the forward strand.
AGGAAATGGATTAACAGAACCTCTAGTAATAGAAATGAATGGAAATAAGCCAACATCAGGAACCATAAAAATAAGTAATGGTCAAGTTACAACAGATTCAACAATGACAGTAGGTTCTTATGAAGTAGCATATGACCCAACAACAAAGAAATATGAAGCAACAAAAAAAGGTAGTGCTTCAACCGGTGATGATAAACCAACAATTCCAGATACACCATCAACAACAGTAGTATATAGATGGTCAGAAGAGGAAATAAATATATTGGATGTAATAGATCCTAATGACACTTCTAAATTTACAAAAGATGCAAATACTCTTGGTAAAAATTATTATTTGAAACATGTATTAGATAAAGATAATATAATATTAGAAACATATGCATGCTCTAAATTAAATGGTAAGGAATATTGTCTAACGACTGGTGAATATGGATGGTCAGAAAATGAAGATGATTATACAGGAAATATGCTAATTTTAAAAAGATTGAAAGATGCTGGATTAAATTGTGAAGGTGATGAAAATGTCTTTAGTTGTGACGATGGTTCTACATATTTGAGCGCAGATACAGAAGGGTTGGTTAGTTCATATGATGCAGTTGGCTCTTGTGATGTAGACAGTTTTGAAATTTCAGCTTGTGGTAATTGGTAATTTTTGTTGTGCTTAGGTAGTTATGTATAAATAATAAATTATAAAACCATAAAACTTAATATTTATGGTTCTTTTTTTTATTATTTAATTTGAAAGCGTTATTGGCGATGATAGTAACATCTTTATCCTCATTTCTAATTAAATTTACAATTCTTTTTCTATCCTTTCTAGTTAGAACAACAACTAATATAGATTTTTCTTTATCACAACCTTCAACATTAGTAACTTTGTAACCATTATCTTTAAAAATTGAAATAATCTTTTCTTCTAATTCTTTTTTTATGATAATAATTAGCATATTACTACCAATAGCCATTTTCTCTTCTATCATACTACCAACATAAGAACCAAAGGCAGAACCTAGAGCAAACGCTACTATTTTAAATGGATCTTTAGTAATGTTTACAATAACAACACCAGTAATACACATCCACACGATTGCTATTACACCTTGTAAGATTGCTCCAAATATTTTTCTACCATTGGCAATTACGATAATTCTAAGTGTACCTAACGCGAGTTCAATAGTTTTTGATATAAAAATAATAAAATAAAGAATAATATTCATAATTTCACCTAATAATATTATGTAATAAAAATGTAAAAAAATGAAAAATTTGTGAAAAAATAAATTTTTAGCACTCGTATATTGACAATGCTAACATATACTAGTATAATGAAATTAGCATTCGAGAATAACGTCTGCTAAAGAGGTGATTTAATGATTAGTAATAGAAAAGAAACTTTACTAAGACTTATTGTTGAAGATTATATAAAAAGTGCGAGACCAATAAGTTCGAAGTCACTTTGTAGTATTATGAAATGTTCAAGTGCAACAATTCGTAATGAAATGAGTGAACTAGAGGAATTAGGATTATTAGAAAAAACGCACACATCTTCTGGTAGAGTTCCTAGTGAAAAAGGATACAGATATTATGTTGATCACTTGATGGAACCAAAAAAATTAAATGGTGAAGACATGTTAAAATTACAAACTGTTTTCCACAACAAAAATTTGGTGTTGAGTGATGTTATTACTAAAAGTATGGAAATAATATCGGAACTTACTAATTATACAGCTGTAGTTTTAGGAAAATCATCAAAGGAAAATAAAATTAGCAAATTAGAGGTAGTACCACTTAATGAACAACAGTTAATAGCAATAGTAGTTACTGATAAGGGCTATGTTGAACATAAGAATATGTATTTAGAGGAACATGTTTCATTAAATGACATAAAACAAACTGTTGATTTAATAAATAAGCTTTTAGTAGGTACACCAATTGATGAAGTAAGTGCTGCTTTAGAGTTTGAAATAAAGCCAATTATTTCTAAGTATGTAAAGCAACATGAAGCTTTATATAATGCTTTCTATAATGCATTTGCTGATTTTAAAAATGATCAAAATTTTAAAATGGCTGGAGCCAAAAATATTTTGATGCAACCAGAATTTGATAATACAAATAAAATAAGAGAGATAATTAATAAATTCCAAGATAAATCATTAATTAATAATATAAAAGAAGAAGATAATGGTATTAATGTTTATATTGGTAGTGAAAATGATTTAGATGATGATTTAACAGTTATCAAAACCAAATATTCTATTGATGGAGAGGAAGGAACAATTGCTTTGATAGGTCCTAAGAGAATGGAATATGAAAGAGTAGTTTCACTTCTAAATTACATCAAAGAAAATTGTAAATAGGAGGTTAAAATGGAAAAGGAAAAATGTAAATGCGAAGAAAAGCATGATGAAAAATGTACTTGCTCTGAAAAGTGTGAGTGTCATGAACCTAAAAAGAACAAGCACAAAGAAGAAATAGGTAAATTAAAAGAAGAAAATAAGAAATTAGAACAAGACGTTTTACTAGCTAAAGCTGATTTAATAAATTATCGTAAAAGAAAAGATGAAGAAGTCGCTCGAATGTTGAAGTTTTCAAATGAAGATTTAGTAAAAGAACTTCTTCCAACAATTGATAATTTTGAAAGAGCAATTAAAATGGATGATGATGACTTAACTGATGAAGTTTCTAAGTTTCTAGAAGGATTCAAAATGATTTATTGCAGTTTCATTAATACGATGGAAAAATATGAAGTTAAAGCTATTGATGGAATAAATAAGCCATTTGATCCAACTTATCATCAAGCTGTTATGACAGAAAAAAGAGAAGGTGTAGAACCTGGAATAGTAATAGAGGTTTTACAAAAAGGATATTTATTAAAAGATAAGGTAATCCGTCCAGCAATGGTCAGGGTTTCAGAATAAAGGAAAGGTGAAAATTTATGAGTAAAATTATAGGTATAGATTTAGGTACAACTAATAGTTGTGTATGTATTTATGAAGGTGGAGAAGCAAAAGTTATTGCTAATGCTGAAGGAGAAAGAACAACTCCATCTGTTGTAGCTTTTAAAGGAGACGAAATTATTGTTGGTGGAGCTGCCAAACGTCAAATGGTAACTAACCCAAACACAATTCACTCTATTAAAAGAAAAATGGGAACTAATGAAAAAGTAGAAGTTAATGGTAAGAAATATACACCACAAGAAATTTCTGCTATGATCTTAAGTAATTTAAAAGAAACTGCAGAAAATTATTTAGGAGAAAAAGTAACTCGTGCGGTAATTACTGTTCCAGCTTACTTTAATGACGCTCAACGTCAAGCTACTAAAGATGCAGGTAAAATAGCAGGCCTTAACGTTGAAAGAATTATTAATGAACCAACTGCTGCTGCACTTGCTTATGGACTTGATAAACAAGATAAAAATGAAAAAGTTCTTGTTTATGACTTAGGTGGAGGAACATTTGATGTTTCTATTCTAGAACTAGGTGATGGTGTATTTGAAGTATTATCAACAAGTGGTAATAACCATTTAGGTGGAGATGATTTTGATCAAAGAATTATCGATTACTTAGTTGATGAATTCAAAAAAGAAAATAAAGTTGATTTAACTAAAGATAAAATGGCAATGCAAAGATTAAAAGATGCTGCTGAAAAAGCTAAGAAAGATTTAAGTGGTGTAACTACTACTCAAATTTCATTACCATTCTTATCTCAAGGAGAAGATGGACCATTACACTTAGAGGTAACATTAACTCGTGCTAAATTTGAAGATTTAACTCGTGATTTAGTAGATTCAACTCTAGAACCTGTTAGAAAGGCATTAAAGGATGCTAAATTAAGTGCTAAAGATATTGATAAAGTATTATTAGTAGGTGGTTCTACACGTATTCCTCGTGTTCAAGAAATCATTAAGAATGAATTAGAAAAAGAACCATCTAAGGGAGTTAATCCTGATGAAGTAGTTGCAATGGGTGCTGCTATTCAAGGTGGAGTTTTAACTGGAGATGTAAATGATGTTGTTCTTCTAGATGTTACACCATTATCACTTGGTATTGAAACATTAGGTGGAGTAATGACTGTATTAATTCCAAGAAATACAACTATTCCAACAAGCAAGAGTCAAGTATTCTCAACAGCTGCTGATAATCAACCTGCTGTAGATATTCACGTATTACAAGGTGAAAGAAGTATGGCAAGTGATAACAAGACTTTAGGAAGATTCCAATTAACAAATATTCCTGCCGCACCACGTGGAGTACCTCAAATTGAAGTTACTTTCGATATTGATGCTAATGGTATTGTTAATGTAAAGGCAAAAGATTTAGGAACTAATAAAGAACAAGCTATTACTATTACTTCTAACACTGGATTAAGTGATGAAGATATCGATAAGATGGTAAAAGAAGCTGAAGCTAATAAAGAAGCAGATGCTAAAAAGAAAGAAGAAGCTGATTTAAGAAATGAAGCTGAGCAATTAATCTTTACTACTGAAAAATCTATTAAAGATTTAGGAGAAAAGATTGATGCTAAAGATAAAGAAAAAGCAGAAGCTGAAATTAAAGAATTAAAAGAAGCTTTAGAGAAAAATGATTTAGATGATATTAAATCTAAGAAAGAAAAATTAATGGAAACAGCTATGGCTTTTGCTACTAAGGTTTATGAAGAAGCTGCTAAAAAACAACAAGAAAATCAAGAAACTAAAGAAGAAACTTCTGAGAAAAAAGACGATAATGTTGTTGATGCAGAATACGAAGAAAAATAAAAAATAAAAAGAAGTTCTAGCTAGTCTAGAACTTCTCGTATATTTAAGGAGAGACTATGGAACAAAGACAAAAAGCTAGAAGTGAAATTGAAGAAAAATATAAATGGGATTTGACACCAATTTATAAAGATGTAGATTCATGGTATGAAGATTATGATTTAGTTTCAAAAGAAATAAAAAAAGTTTTGGATTTTAAAGGTAATATTGTAAAAAGTGCTAAAAATTTACTTGATTATATTGAATTTTCAATGAATTTAGAAAGAAAATTATATAAACTTTATTATTATGCTCATCTAAATTTTGATAGTGATACAACAAATAATGAATATCAAAAGATGAATGGTAAAATTGAAAATTTATTAGCTGAATATAATAAATTAGATTCCTTTGCTAATCCTGAGATGATGAAAATAGATTATAATCAAATAAAAGAATTTTATAAAGAAGAACCGAGATTACAAGAATATGAATTTTTATTAGAACAACTATATCGTTACAAAGATCATATATTAAATACAGAAGCAGAGAGTATTATTTCATCTTTTGCTAATATCAATAGTACTCCAGAACAAGTATTTGAAGCTCTTACTGATTCTGACTTAAGATTTGGTAAAGTAAAAAATGATAAAGGTGAAGATGTTGAACTTACTGAAAGTAACTATTCTTCGTTTATAGAATCTACTAATAGAGATGTTAGAAAAGAAGCTTTTGAAATGTTATTAAAAACCTATAGTAATTATAAAAATACTATAGCTAACACTTTTGCTGGTAATGTTGAAGTTTTAACTACTATGGCAAAGTTAAAAAAATATTCAAGTAGTTTAGAAGCATCGTTATTTGATGATAATATTAGTACTGGAGTTTATAATAATTTAATAGATACTGTATCTAATAATTTAAATGTTTTATATAAATATTTTGATTTAAAAAAAGAAGTTTTAGGTTTAGATGAATTCCATTTATATGATCAATATAATTCTTTAGTACCTGATTGTTCAAGAAATTATACATTTGAAGAAGCTAAAGATTTAGTTTTAAAAGCATTAACTGTTTTAGGAGAAGATTATGTAGCAAATTTAAATAAAGCTTTTGATGAAAGATGGATTGATGTTTATAATAACAAAGGAAAAAGAACAGGTGCTTATTCAAGTGGTTTTTATGATACAAATCCATACGTTTTGTTAAACTTTAATGGTAAATTTGGTGATGTGTCAACCCTTGCTCATGAACTTGGTCATTCAATGCATACATATTATTCATGCCATAACAATCCATATCAATATTCTAGTTATAAAATCTTTGTTGCCGAAGTCGCATCTACTGTTAATGAATTGTTATTAAAATATTACATCTTAAATCATACTGATGATGTAAATGAAAAAAAATATATTATTAACGAAATGATGAATAATTTTAAATCAACAATTTATAGACAAACTATGTTTGCAGAATTTGAAAGAGATATGCATGCCTTAAAAGAAAAAGGTGAAGTACTAACTAGTCAATTACTTTCAGATAAATATTATGAATTAAACAAAAAATATTTTGGACCTAATGTTGTAGTTGATGATATTATTAGATATGAATGGGAAAGAATTCCACATTTCTATTATGATTTTTATGTTTATAAATATGCTATTGGTTTATCTTGTGCATGTTATATTGCAGATGGCATATTAAATAATAAACCAAATGCTCTTGAAAACTACAAGAAATTCTTATCTTCGGGTGGTAGTGATTATCCAGCTAATGAACTTAAAATTGCTAGTATTGATGTTACGAAGAGTGAAGTGGTTGAAAGTGCAATTAAGATGTTTGATAATTTAATTAAACAATTTAAAGAATTAAGTTAGGTGATGTAAATGAATAAAAAAGATTATTATGAAGTCCTAGGAGTTAGTAAAACTGCTACGGATGATGAAATAAAATCAGCGTTTCGTAAATTAGCAAAGAAGTATCATCCTGATGTTTCTAAAGAACCAGATGCTGCTGAAAAATTTAAAGAAGCACAGGAAGCATATGCTGTTCTATCTGATCCACAAAAAAGAAAACAATATGATCAATTTGGTCATGCTGCATTTGAACAAGGTGCAGGTGGCGGAGCAGGCGGATTTGATTTCTCTGGGTTTGATTTTTCTGATATCTTTGGTGATCTTTTTGGAGGAAGTGGCTTTGATTTTGGTTTCGGTGGAGGTAGATCGAGAAGTTCGAACCGTGCCACTAGAGGTGCAGATAGTTTAATTAGAATGGATTTAACATTTGAGGAAGCTGCTTTTGGTTGTAAAAAAGATATTACTTTAGAAATAATGGAAGAATGTAGTGAATGTGGTGGTAAAGGTGGACATGGTGAAAAAAATTGTCCAGACTGCCATGGCAGTGGCACAGTAACAACTGAACAACATACCTTATTTGGCTCATTTATGACTAGAACAACTTGTCCTAGTTGTAAAGGAAAAGGAAAGATATATGAGACTAAATGTAGTAAGTGTCGTGGTGCTGGTAAATTAAAAGTAACAAAAACTTTAGAAGTTAAAGTTCCAGCCGGAGTAGATACTGGAAATCAATTACGTTTAGCTGGAAAAGGTACTGCTGGAACTAACGGTGGGCCTAATGGAGATGTATATTTAGAGTTTAAAGTAAAAGAACATCCATTATTTAAACGTGAAGAAAATGATATATATTTAGAGTTACCAATTACAATTACTGATGCGGTATTAGGATGTAAAAAAGAAGTTCCTACTTTAAATGGTAAAGTTGTTTTAACAATTACTGCTGGAACTCAAACAAATGATAAATATCGCATTAAAGGAAAAGGAATAGAAGATGTACATTCTTCACGTAAAGGTGATATGTATGTTGTGATAAAAGTAATAATTCCAAAAAAATTAACTCGTGATCAAAAGAAATTATTTGAAGAACTTTCAAATACAACTTTAGATGATAGTTTAGAATTTAAAAAAATTAACCAATATTTATAATGCTTTACATAAAGTTAATTTTATGTTATTATGTATTTAGCAAGAGAACTTGCATAAAATAAAAAAGGGAATACTTAACTTCGCTTGTTGAGTACTCACCATATTGGTTTTTGTACTTGATTTACGCAAGTAAATTGAGTACTATTTTTTTATAGATAGAATCATTAAAGAGACTATTAATAAAATGATAATTAGTATTAGAAATGAGATTAATAAATCTTTTTTCTTCATAATATCAAGCCTCCTTTCGTATGAAAGTTGGCAAGTACTCAAACAGTTAGTATTCCCTAAAAATAATTATACCAGAAGTTAACTACACATTCAACAGTTTGTGATAAATATTCATTATAAATTAATTTTATTGTTGATAAATAAAACACTTTATAATATAATATATGTAGTTGAGAGGATGAATTATATGGATGATATTTTAATGGAAACAGAAATGAAAATGGAAGCTTCTGTTGAGAGCATGGAAAAAAGATTAATTAATATTAGAGCAGGACGTGCAAATCCAGCTATTTTAGATGGTGTTATGGTATCTTATTATGGAGTTGATACACCATTAAAACAACTTGCCACTATTTCTATTCCTGAGGCACGTCAACTTATGATTAAGCCATTTGATAGAACTACTTTAGGAGCTATTGAAAAAGGAATTTATGAAGCAAATGTTGGACTAACTCCAAATAATAATGGTGAAGTAATAATTTTAAATATTCCTATTTTAACAGAAGATACAAGAAGAGAATATGTAAAACAAGCTAAAACGATTTGTGAAGAATGTAAAATAGCACTTCGTAATATTAGACAAGATGCTAATAACGATATAAAAAAATTAGAAGTGCCTGAAGATGAAATAAAAAGTGGTCAAGAAGATGTTCAAGAATTAATTAATAAATATAATAAAATTGTTGATGAAAAGTTTAAGATAAAAGAACAAGAATTAATGACTGTATAAAAACGTTGAAGAAGATTAGTAAATTAAAAATATTTTAAAGAGAGTCTATGGTTGGTGGAAATAGATAAATATTTTAATTGAAGCTCCTTTGGAGTGTGATTAATAATCACCGGGAAACCGTTATCAAAATTAAGATCAATTAGGATGGTACCACGGTTTTTCGTTCCTAGAAAAACACGTGGTTTTTATATATTTAGATATAAAGGAGGAACTATGGAGTTTACAAAGAAAGAAGTTAAAATATTTTTATTATCTGGTAAAGCTAGAAGTGGTAAAGAAACAGTTTCTAATATGATAAAAGATTATTATTCTAATAAAAAAGTGATAGATATATCTTTTGCTGGGTATTTAAAAGAATATGCTAAAAACATAAGTGGATGGGATGGTAGTGAAGAGACTAAACCAAGAGAACTTTTACAACAGCTAGGAATAGAATTAATAAAAGAAAAGATAGATGATAAATTATTTATAAGAAGAGTTTTAGAAGATATAGAAGTTTATTCATATTTCTTTGATGTTATTATAATAACTGATGCTAGATTAGTAGATGAAGTAGAATCAGTAAAGAATAAATATAAAGATGCTGTAACAATTAGAATTGTTAGAGATAATTATGAAAGTAATTTAACAAGTGATCAAAAGAATCATGTTACAGAAACAGGATTAGATGGATATAATAATTTTGATTATATAGTAAGTAATAATGAATTAGATAAATTAAAAGTAGATATCGATAAAATATTAAAAGAGGTGGATTATGAATAAATTAGTAGCAATCGTAGGTATGTGTGGATCTGGCAAGTCAGTTGCAACTACATTTTTTAAAGATCATGGTTATGAAGTTATATATTTTGGTGGAGTAACGATGAAAAAATTAAAAGAAGAAGGTTTAGAGGTAACACCTGAAAATGAAAAAATGATGAGAGAACGCCTTAGAAGTGATTTTGGTATGGGAGCGTATGCTCATGTTTTAATAGGTGATATTAAATCATCTTTAGAAAAAAGTGATGTTGTTTTAGATGGCGTTTATTCTTGGAGTGAATTAAAAATATTAAAACAAGAATTTTCAAATATAAAATTCATTGCTATTGTTGTTGATAAAGAAAAAAGATATGCTAGATTAAGCAATAGAGAAATTAGACCATTTAGTTATGAACAAGCTAATGCCCGTGACATATCAGAGATAGAAGATATAGAAAAAGGTGGTCCAATCTGTTACGCAGATTACTTTATTTTAAATAATGGTAGTGAAGAAGAATATATGAAAAATATAGAGACAGTCTATAATAAGATGTTAGAGGAGGAGTAAAATGAATCTTAAAGATTTATATATAAATTATTTTGTAAGTAAAGGTCATAAACAAATACCAAGTGCACCTGTTGTACCTGAAAATGATTCAAGTGTATTATTTAATACTGCAGGGATGCAACCATTAATACCATATTTAATGGGACAACCACATCCATATGGAACAAGATTATGTGATTATCAAAAATGTATTAGAACTAATGATTTAGATAGTATTGGAGATAAAACACATCACACATTCTTTGAAATGTTAGGTAACTGGAGTTTAGGAGATTATTTTAAAGAAGAAAGTATAGCATATAGTTTTGAATTTTTAACTAGTGTTTTAAAAATACCAGTTGAAAAACTTGCAGTAACTGTATTTGAAGGAGATAAAGATATCCCACGTGACGAGGTAAGTGCTAATGCATGGATGAGTCATGGTATTAAAAAAGAAAGAATTGCATACCTAGATGCTTCTAATAATTTCTGGATTGCAGGTGAATCAGGACCTTGTGGAGGAGATACAGAAATTTTCTATTGGAGAAGCGAAGAACCAGTTCCAGATGTTTTTGATCCTAATGATGAACGCTGGGTAGAAATATGGAATAATGTTTTTATGCAATATAATAAAGATAAAGATGGTAAAGTTACTGAACTTCCTAAGAAAAATGTTGATACAGGTATGGGACTTGAAAGAGTAGTTGCTGTTTTAGAAGGCGTTGATGATAATTATCTATCATCAGTATGGATTGATATAATTAAGAAAATAGAATCTATGTCTAATGTAAGTTATGAGGAAAATCCAGAAAGTATGAGAATAATTGCTGACCATATCAGAAGTGCTGTATTTATTCTTGCTGATAATGCTGGAATTAGACCATCTAATACTGATCAAGGATATATTTTAAGAAGATTAATAAGAAGAGCAATAAGACATGCTAAAAAATTAAATATCGATATTAATAGTAATTGGGAACAAGATATAGCTAATATGATTATTGATAAATATATTAAATATTATAGTGAAATAGAAGCTAATAAAAATATTGTTTTAGAAGAACTTACTAAAGAAAAAGTTAAATTCAATCGTACTTTAGAAAAAGGTTTAAGAGAATTTGAAAAAATTACTAATAATATTAATGATGGTATGTTAAATAAAGATTTAGCGTTTAAGCTTTATGATACATATGGTTTTCCAATTGAACTTACAGAGGAACTAGCTAAAGAAAAAAATATTAAAGTTGATATTGAAGGATTTAAAGAAAAATTTAAAGCTCATCAAGAATTATCACGTACTGCTAGTCAAGGTAAGTTTAAAGGTGGACTAGCTGGTGATAGTGTTATTGAAACTAAGTATCATACAGCAACACATTTATTAAACGCTGCTTTAAAACAAGTAGTAGGACCAGATGTACATCAAAAAGGTTCTAATATTACTGACGAAAGAATGAGATTTGACTTTTCTTGTGATCATAAATTAACAGATGAAGAAAAAGCTAAGACAGAAGAATTAGTAAATAAATGGATTAAAGAAGGACTAGATGTTACAGTAAAAGAAATGAAAAAAGAAGATGCTATTAAATCAGGAGCAGAGTGTATGTTTATTGATAAATATCCAGATATTGTAACTGTTTATAGCATCGGTGATATTTCACACGAATTATGCGGTGGTCCTCATGTTAAAAATACTAGTGAACTTGGAACATTTAAAATCAAAAAAGAAGAAGCTAGTAGTGCTGGAGTAAGAAGAATAAAAGCAATTTTAGAATAATTGTAAAGCAAGATTTCTTGCTTTTTTTCTTCATTAAATTATAATTTGTGTTATAATATATTTAGACGCTAGGAGGATGTATCATGGCTAAAAAGAAAAAAAGAAAAGAAACTAAAAAACCAAGTAGTAATTATAGTGTAGAACTAACAGGTGTTATTTTAATAGCAATATCAATTATAGGAATATGCCAATTTGGAATTGTTGGTAATTTTTTATCAGGATTTGCTAGCTTTTTAGTAGGAACAGCATATAATGTTTTACTTGCCTGTGTTTTTATAGTTGGTGTATATATGATAGTAAAAAGAGAAAAACCAGAGTTTTTTACATCAAAACTAGTTGGACTTTATATAATTTCTCTTTCTTTACTAATTTTATTTCACGCTAACTATATAAAAAATTTAGATTTAGAAGGATTTGAAGTAGTAAAGGAAACTATTGATAATTTAATGGGTGCCATTAATGGTGTAGGTAAAATTCAAGGTGGAGGAATATTTGGCGCTATTCTTTCGGTACTTTTTGTTAAACTTTTTACTATAAATGGAACTAGGGTAGTTTGTATTGTTTTAATTATATGTGGAATAGTAATGTTTACTGGTATGAGTATATATGAAATGATTACAAAAAGTAAAAATAAAATTAAAGAAGTTATTAAACATAACGAAAAAGTTAAAGACAGAACTGATATTAAGATAGCTGAAGATAATTATGAAAAAGATAATAAAGTAGTTATATCAAGTGTAGATGAATTGATTCATACAACAGAAAATGTTAATAATGAAGAAAAAAATAAAGATGGTGCACCATCTTTAGATATTATTGAACCAAAAGCTAAAGAAGAGGTAGTAACTATAAATAGTGGTTATAAATTTCCTCCTATCTCTTTATTAAAAATGCCTACTAAGAAAAAGAATGATGAAAATAAAGCGGCAATAAAAGATAATGTAGGAATTTTAGAAGAAGTATTTCATGATTTTGGTATAGAAGGAAAAGTAGTTGCTGCTAATGTTGGTCCTGCTGTTACACAGTATGAAATGGAAGTAAAAGCAGGTACTAAAGTTAGTAAGATTTTAGGTATAAATAGAGAAATAGCACTTGCAACAGCAGCAAAAGATGTTCGTATTCAAGCTCCTATTCCAGGTAAACGTACTATAGGAATTGAAATACCAAATAAAACTATATCTATGGTTACTGTTCGTGAAATATTAGAAACAATACCTAAATCAATGGATGATAGCAAACTTCTTGTTACCTTAGGTAAAAATATCATGGGTAAACCAATATATTGTGAAATAAATAAAACACCACACCTTTTAGTAGCAGGTTCTACAGGTAGTGGTAAATCGGTATGTATTAATAGTATTATTACATCAATCTTAATGCGTACAAAACCAGAAGAAGTAAAACTTGTTTTAGTGGATCCAAAAAAAGTAGAACTTTCTATGTATAATGGAGTTCCACATCTTCTTACTCCTGTTGTAAGTGATCCAAGAAAAGCTAATAATGTTTTAAAGAAAATAGTTTCTGAAATGGAAAGAAGATATGATGTTTTTGAAGCTAGTGGTACAAAAAATATAGCAGGTTATAATGCTTATGTTGAAAAGAAAAATAAAAATACTGATTCAGCAGGGCAAATTCAAAAAATGCCATTTATTGTTGTTATCATTGATGAGCTTGCTGACTTAATGTTAGTTGCAGCAAAAGAAGTAGAGGATTCTATTATGCGTATTACACAAATGGCTCGTGCAGCAGGAATACATTTAATAGTTGCAACACAAAGACCATCTACAGATGTTATTACTGGAGTTGTTAAAGCTAATATTCCATCTCGTATTTCATTTGCAGTATCATCAAGTATCGATTCACGTACTATTTTGGATATGACCGGAGCAGAAAAACTTCTAGGAAAAGGAGATATGCTTTTCTTACCACAAGGAGAAAATACACCAGTCCGTGTTCAAGGTACATTTATATCTGATGAAGAAATAAAAGCAATTGTTGATTATACAATATCACAACAAAAAGCTCGTTATGATGAAACACTTGCTATGGATGAAGAAGAAGCTCATGCTACAACTATGACAGAGAGTAAAGATGATTATGAAGAACCGCTTTATAATGAAATTGTTGAGTTTGTTGTAACACAAGGTAAAGCAAGTGCATCATTATTACAACGTAGATTTAGACTTGGATATAATAGAGCTGCTCGTTGTATTGATTTATTAGAAGAACGTGGAATAGTAGGACCAAGTAATGGTTCTAAACCTCGTGAAGTGCTTGTAAAATTAGAGAATAAAGATGAATAATTATTGCATTATAAAAAATAAATATGTATAATTAGTATAGTAAAGGAAAGTGG
>UQVP01000017.1 GCA_900544605.1 uncultured Mycoplasmatota bacterium
GCAGATGGAGCATTAGAATACTTAAAAACAAGTACAACAGGATGGACAAAATTAATAGAATCACAAATAAGTTTACCAACGGGACAACAAATAGCAACTGCTGGTGGAGATAGTGCATGGACAGATAGTAACGATACAGAAGCAACTTTATCTACATGGTTATATGGAAATTTCAATAGTAGTAGTGCACCAAACGCTTATTGGACATCAACCCCTGCTGCGTCTACCTCTTTCAGCGCTTGGCGTGTGTACGACGGCGGCAGCTTGAGCAGAGACATCGTCGCCCTCGACAGCCTCAGTGGCGTTCGCCCAGTTATAACTGTCTCAAAATCACAATTAGGTTAAAAGAAAATGGTAAGTCAGTTGACTTGCCATTTTTAGTTTATATTATCAGGAATTAATATTTTTAGATATTCCATAATTTGATCTTTAGTATATTTAGAATTATCACTTAACCATTCAACACCTAAGTTAATAACACCACCTAAATAGAATTTAGCAATTATATCACTAGGTATCTTTTTACTAATACTATCAGTTTTAATTTTATTTAAAATATCTTCATTAACAACACTTAGTAAAATATCCATCATAATACTATTACGGTTGTTAATCATGATAGAGCTATAAACATTTCTTTTGCTTTCAATATGATCTAAAAATAGTTCGATTAATTTTATATAGTATTCTCTAGTGTTTAGATTATTACTATTTTTATTAAGTTCATTAACAAATTCTTCTTTTAGATTACTAATAAAGTCTACTAGTAATTCATATTTATCTTCGTAGTGAGCGTAGAAAGTAGAACGATTAATCATGGCTTTAGAACAAATATCAGAGACTTTTATTTCTTCAAAAGTTTTATCTTTCATTAAATCTATTAAGGTTTGATAGAGTAAGTTTTTAGTCTTAACAACGCGTAAATCTTTTTTCTTTTCCATTTATATCACCACCTATATTATATGCATAAAAACCAACATATGTAAAGATAAATTACGTTTTGTTGGTTTTTATGTATACATATTTAATAAAATGTTGGAAAACATACACTTTACTAAATATGTTTGTGTTCAAAAAAATAAGTTTGTAATAAACTATCATAGTGGATGGAGGGAAAAATATGAATAAGGTTGCAGAAAAGATTTGCAAACACAAAAAAGTTATTTTGATTGTTTCAATTATACTTGCATTCTTTTCATTTATAGGAATGAAGTTAACTAAAATCAATTATGATATTTTAGTTTACTTACCAGAAGATATTGAAACAATTAAGGGTCAAAATATTTTAACTGATGATTTTAATATGGGATCGTATTCAGTTGCGATTATTGATAATATGAGCAGTAAAAATATTGTTGAACTAGAAAATAAAATAAAGAATGTTGAAGGGGTTAACGAGGTAGTATCTTTATATGATGTTATTGGAACAAGTATTCCATTTGAAATGTTACCAAATGAAGTAACATCAAAACTTCATAAAGATAATACAGATTTAATTCTTATAACATTTAAAGATGGTACTTCTAATGAAAAAACTATTAATGCAGTGGAAGAAATTAGAAGTATTACAAAAGATAGTTGTAAATTAAGTGGTATGAGTTCGATGGTTTTGGATACTATGAACTTATCTGAACAAGAAATAATGATATATATTATAATTGCTGTTATTTTATGTTTAACAGTTTTAGAGTTGTCATTAGATTCTTATTTAGCTCCAGTATTTTTACTTCTTAATATTGGATGTGCGATATTATTTAATTTAGGAACAAATTTATTTTTAGGACAGATTTCATACATAACTAAAGCTTTAGTTGCTGTATTACAACTAGGGGTTACTACTGACTTTTCTATTTTCTTGTATCATTCTTATGAAGATAAGAAAAAGAAATTTAAGGATAAAAATGAAGCTATGAGTGAAGCAATAGCAGAAACTTTTGTTTCTGTATTAGGTAGTTCTCTTACGACAGTTGCAGGATTCTTAGTTTTATGTGCGATGAAATTAACTTTAGGAAAAGACTTAGGTATTGTAATGGCTAAAGGAGTAATATTAGGCGTTATTACTGTTTTAACATTATTCCCAAGTTTACTTCTTATTTTTGATAAGGCTATTGAAAAAACAAAACATAAAAGTTTAAATTTAAATTTTACAAAATTTAATAAGTTTATTGTTAATAATCATATTATAATTTTTATTGTTTTCTTGATTTGTTTAGTACCAGCCTATCTAGGTTATAAAAAAGTAGATGTATACTACAAGATAGATAGATCACTTCCAGATACTTTAGAAAGTATTAGTGCAAATGCAGAATTAAAAGAAAAATATAATATCGTTAGTCCAGAAATGATTATTGTTGATAGCAAAATGAAAACAAATGATATTGTTAACATGGTAAATGAATTAAAGGGTGTTGATGGTGTTGATTTTGTTTTATCATTTGATGAATTAAAAGAATATGGTGTAACAGAAAATATGTTACCATCAAAATTATTAAGTACGTTTAAAAATGATAAATATGAAATGCTACTTTTAAATTCAACATATGAAGTTGCTAGTGATGAACTCAATAGTCAAATAGAAACAATTAATAATATTGTAAAAAAATACGATGAAAATATAATTGTTGCTGGTGAAGGACCTCTTATGAAAGATTTAATTAACATAAGTGATACTGATTTTACAAATGTTAATTTCGCATCTATTATCTGCGTTTTAGCAATCCTACTTATTGTTTTAAAGAGTCTATCTTTACCATTCTTACTTACATTAACAATTGAGTCAGCAATTATTATTAATATGTCATTCTCATACTTTGGTGGAGTAACATTACCATTTGTCGCACCAATTGTTCTTGGTACTATTCAATTAGGAGCAACAATTGATTATGCAATATTACTTACTTCATCATATTTGAAAAATAGAAAAGATAATTTAAAACCAAAAGAAGCAATGCTTAAAACTTTAAATTATAATGGTAAATCAGTTTTAATTAGTGGTCTTTGTTTCTTTGCTGCAACATTTGGTGTTGGTGTATATTCAAAACTAGAAATGGTAGGAAGTCTATGTGCATTAATATCTAGAGGTGCGATTGTTAGTATGCTTGTGGTAATTATGGTATTACCATCAGTCTTACTTATTTTTGATAAATTAATTACAAAAACAACGAAGGAAAGTAAAAATATGAAAAATACATTAAAAAAAGTAACGGCTTCAATGCTTGTTATAACACTATTATCAACTAGTTTTCCTGTTTATGCTTTAACTAAAAATGAAACTGTATATGGAAAATTAGAATCAGATGGTAAAGTAAAAAATGTTTATGTTAATGAACAATTAATCAATAGTGAAAAAGAAAGTACTATTGAAGACTATACTGATTTAAAAGATATTTTAAATATTAATGGTAATGAAAAGTTTACTATTGATAATAATAAAATAGTTTGGAATGCAGAAGGTAATGATATTTTATACCAAGGTAAATATGAAAATAATTTACCTATCGATGTTTCTATTAAATATTCATTAGATGGAAAAGAAATGAATTTAGATGATATGTTAGGATTATCTGGTAAAGTATCTATTACAGTAAGTTATAAAAATAATGACAAACATATTGTTCGTGTTAATGGAAAATCAGAAACTTTATATACACCATTTGTAGTTATGTTTGGTACAGTTTTAGATAATGAAACTAATAGTAATATAAGTGTTACTAATGGTAAAGTTACATCTAATGGTACTAAGAGTATCATAGCCGCACTTGCTACACCAGGACTATATGAAAGCCTAAATTTACAAGAGTTAAAAGATATGAACCAAATAACAATTAGTTTTGATACAACATCTTTTGAACTTAAATCAATGTATTCTGTTGTTACTCCAAAACTAATTAGTAATGATGATTTAAAAGTTTTTGATAAATTAGACACTCTTTATAAAAAAGCTGATGAGCTTGGAGAAAGTATGGATTTAATTAATAATGGTTCTCTTAAGTTAAAAGATGGATCTAACGAATTAAAAACCACTTTAAAAAATTCTATTAGCGCTCTTCAAAAAAATAATGGCGATGTTCTTTCGGATGAACAATTAAATACTATTAAAAGTGAGGCAACATCAATTGTAAAAGGTAAATTTACAGATGAATATAAAAATAGTATTGCTGCAGAGGCATGGTCTACTGTTTCTGGTATGTTAAATCCAAGTAGTGCTACGGCACAATCTATTGGAACGGAAGCTGTTACTAAAGCTTTAACTGAATATGTAAATAGTTTGACAGATCCTGCTTTAGTTCAAGTGGCAGGAGGATGTATTCAAGGTGTAATTCCTGCAAGTGATAGTCGTTGTAATGAAGTTAATTTAATTAAAAAATATGCATCTATCTCGGCATCTTCAGCTGCAACATCTACTGCTAAAATAGTTTCAGAAGAAGTTGCTAAACAAGTATCAGAACAAACTGCTATAAAAACAGCAGAAGAACTTGCTCCAAATCTAGCCAGCAAAGTTGCTAATACGGTAAGAGATGAATCATTAAAAACAATTACTACCGCTTTAAATAAATTATATGGTGGAGTAGAAGAACTTGATAATGGTATTAATGAATTAAATAATGGTATAACTAAATTCAATTATGAAGGTATAAAAGTTCTTACTAATTTAGTTACTAATAATGTAAAAAGCATGAGTGAAAAAGTAAAAGCTTTAACTAAATTGGGTAATGAATACAAAACAGTTAATAGTACTAATACTATTGAAGATAGTGAAACTAAATTAATTTTAGTTATTGATGGTAAGAAAAAAGAAGTAGTTGAAAATAATACAACTGTTGAAGTTACTAAAACAACATTTTGGGATAGAGTAAAAAATTTATTTACTAAATAAAAGCAGATTTTCTGCTTTTTTTGTATAAAGTATACTAAATAGTTTCACTATATAATGGGAGGGATAAAATGAATATAGAATATAATGAAGTACCTAACATTATTAGTGGTAAAGATTTAGATTATTTAAGTGATATGTTTAATTGGAATTATGGAGCGTATAAATCTTCATATAATGCTAGTAATAATGTAGAAGATGTAGAAATAAAAGATATTTTAGTACGTGCTAGCAATATATTTTATAATGATATGAATAGGGTGTTAAATATTTTAAATAATGGAGGATCTAATGAATAATAGTGAAATTAAAAATTCAAAGGTAAATGTTCCATCTGGGAAAAATTTAAATGATAAGGATTATATTAATTGTTTACTTAGTACATTAAAAGAATTAAATAAAAATTATGTAGTTGGACTTACAGAAGCAAGTAATGAACACTTATATCAAGAATATAAAAATATGTTTGAAGAATATTCTAAGATGCAAAGAGAAGTATATGAATTAATGTTTAAAAAAGGATGGTATACTTTAGAAAAAGCTGAGACAAATAAAATTAATAATAAATTTCAAACATTAAATCAAGAATTAACAGAATTAAATGGATAAGACTTTAGTTTTATTAATAGGGTCTTTATTTTGTTAACACTCTGAGAATCATAGAAATAATTTTCTATGATTTTTTTGTTATTAAAAGTAAATAAGAAAATTATGTGGAATTATATAAGTGAGGGTGTTAAATATGAATAAAATAAAAGAATATATTGAAAAGATATTTGAAGAAATAAAACTTATAGATGAAAAAGAAAATAAAAAATCATGAGTTCTTAAGTTAAATTATAAATTTATATTTTGTTCACAGTCTAGATAAAAATAATTTACTTCTTTATTATTTTTTCATAATTTATATTGAGGAGGAATAAACGTGAATAATTATGAAAAAATTATGGAAAAAATAAAACGAGATCAAAGGTGTAGGCCTAAAAATTGTCCTGGGCCCACAGGACCACAAGGTCCTCAGGGAATACCTGGTATTCAAGGACCACAAGGTGAAATAGGTCCACAGGGAATACCTGGTAAGAGTGTTTCGATTCTAGGGGAATATAAAACTTATGAAGAGTTAATAAAAAATCATCCTACAGGTAATGTTAATGATTCGTATTTAGTAAATGGTGATTTATACGTTTGGACAGAAAATGATGGCAAGTGGAATAATGTTGGAAGAATAGCTGGACCAACAGGACCTAAAGGTGATATTGGACCAAAGGGAGAAAAAGGTGAAGATGGACCAACGGTATTACGTTCAGCTTATTTGGTTACTTTTAATGATGGAAAAGCTAAAGATGGAATAGAAGTTCCGAGGAATACTAATTTATCAATAACTAGAAAAGAGTTGGATGTTACTGATTTAGTGTCACTAAATACTGATAATACTATTAAGTTTAATGTTCCTGGATATTATAAAGTATCTTTTGTTGTATCAGCAACTATAAAAAATGAGAGTAATAAGTTTAATCCAGATACCGATTTTATAACTTTGGGATTTAAGCAAAAAGATACAGACTTAATTTATGTAGGAGCAAGCAAGTGGGTAAATAGTGAGTTGGGAACGCAAATTCTTGGGCATGGTATTGTGGCAGTAACTAATATCAATAATTTATATGAACTTACTAATTTAGGCAGTAAGACAATTTATTTAAAAGCTCCAGATTTAAATAATATTATGTCATCTTCTTATTTTACTAATTCATTATTAACTATTGTTATCGATTATTTAGGGATAAAACAAGTTTAAGGATAAGGTGTTTGATGAAAATAATAAATAATAAAAGAGTTCAGGTGTTTACAAGTGAAGAATTGAGTAATGTTTTAAAGATGGATAATGGTTATGATTATATATATTTAGGTAATAGTATAGTTTTAGATAATGGAATTTCTATAAATGAAAACAAAATAAAAATTACAATAGATGGAACTTATGAAGGTTTTAGATATAAACTTACAGGGATAAATAGTACTGATATATCTGATACGATTATAGTTAGTGAAAATAATAAGGAAGTAATAATAAAAAATATGGATATTGAGAGTACTAATACTTATGGTGTAGTTTATGTTCCGTTAGATAGAAACTATTCTGATGTAGTTGTAACATATGAAAATATTAAATTTAATGGAACTGAATTGTCATATAATCCTTATGGCACTACTAAAATAATAGATTCAACTATTACAATTGAAACAACTAATAATGTTGATCCACAAGAAGTTTGTGATTCTGATAGAGTTATTCTTGGCGGTAATACTACTATATCAAGTGGTTCCACTTCTACTCAATTATTTTATTTTCGAAATGATACCATAAATCCTTCAGTAATATTTTTATGTAAAAGTAAAGTCACTTTATCAACGCCTACCCAAGCTTTTATGAATGGAACCAATAAACTTAATTTTACTATTTTACATGATACAGAAGTTGATTTAACGACTGGTAATGGTTTTGCAGCTTATACTACTCATGGTGCTAATAATGTATTGATTGAAGAAAGAGCTAGTTTAAAATTTATAGAGAACAATCATCAAAGAGTACCAATGTGGTCAGTATTTGGGAATTTTATTATGAAAGAAGGCGCTAAATTACAGCTTATTAATTCCTTTGATAATACACCAAGTGATAATTATAATATTCACTTTAAAGGAAATAATCAACAATTAATTTTGAATAATCCCAAGGTGGTAGCTATATATACTAAGAATGCTAATGTTATTTATACTAATAATCCATTAATATTTAAGATTAGTTGTAGCAGAATTAATATGTGGAAGGATTCAACATCTTTAGTAAATGCTGGAGGTATATACGATTTACCAGATTATTATTGGTATAAAGAAAAAGAATTAGTAAAATTTGAAGGGACTTTAACATCTAAAGAAACAACTATTACTAATCATAATCTTACAGAAGATGAGTTAAACAAATTATTTGAATTAAGTAATTTTTCATTCCAGTCTAAGAAACAATTCTCAATTGGTAATATAATCACTAATATACATGCCATTAGTAGTACAAAAAATAAAATAAGTGGGCATACGGCTAGTTTTGCGGAAGTACTAATAAAATATAATGATGTTTTAGAAATAGTTAGTGCAAATGGTGAGGGATTGTTTGAACATATACCTACTAGTCTTATTTCAGATAACACTGAAATAGAAATAATCTCTAATATTCCAAGTAGTTTTATTTATGAAACAAGAAAAATAATAGTACCTTATAGTGGGGAATTATCTTTGATGGAAACAGATACAACAATAGTTTTTTCTTTAACATCTATTTCTAGTAATCCTCTTATTTTAGCTAAAAATAAGAATTTATTACTTAAAATAGTTGATAGTAGGATAAATAGTTCTAATTGGAAAGTATACGCTTCAATAAGTGGACCATTAACATCACAAAAGGGATATATTTTAAATGATGCCTTAATATTTAAAACATTTGACGATGCTGATATTGTGTTAACAAAAGAACCACAACTTATTTATACTGGAAATGCTAACAATGGAGAAGCGTTAAGAACTGTCATTACTTATTCAAATGATAAGGGTCCATTACTAGATCTTTCTAACAACTTTTTAGAAGCAAATGAAGAGTATTTTACAAATGTATATTTCAAAATTGAGGAGTAATAAATGGTGTTAAGTAAAATAGATACGGAGTATAATTACTCTTTTTTTCTTTTTTGATTATAAATGTTTATACAAATTTCTATATATAACATAAATTATAATAAAGAAATTATGATATATATATAATTTAATAGAAGGGAAAGTGCTTATGAATAATTGTATTTGTGATAATGACTATGAAAGAATAAAAAAGAAGATAGAAGAGGAAAATAAAAGATGCAAGTACTATTATATACAAGGACCCAAAGGGGAAAAGGGGGATTCTGGTGAACAGGGACCGAAGGGTGAAGATGGTGCTGCTACAATTGAAGTTAGTGATACAGTAACTGGTGAACCTAATACCGAAGCGATGGTTGAGAATATTGGTACTAACAAGAATGCTATTTTAAAGTTTAAAATACCTAGAGGAATGGATGGAGTTTCAGGAGATAAAATTGTTATTGGTAAGACACAGACGTTGGATGCTAATGCTAGAGCAAAAGTTGTAGATACTCAAATTGGAAATATTCACACTTTGGATTTTTATATACCTCAAGGTTTTGATGGTGCAGATGGAAAACAAGGACCTCAAGGAGAAAAGGGAATACAAGGTATTCAAGGCGTTCAGGGAATTCAAGGACTTCAAGGAATCCCGGGAATACAGGGACCTAAAGGAGAGGATGGAAAGAGTGAAAGGATTGTTGTTACTAATACTGAGACAATAGATTCAGGAAAGGTTGCTGAAGTAAAAGACAATTTTGATGGTAATACTCATAATTTGACTTTTCTTATTCCTAAAGGTGATAAAGGAGATATAGGTCTGCGAGGAGAAATGGGACCTATTGGTCCGCAAGGACCTAGTGGTTCTGCTTTACTTGATGCTTATGCAAGTATTTATGAAGATAATGGAAATTCTTATTCTTTGACGCCAAATGTGCCAAATCAAGTTGAATTAGGTAAAACTTCACAAAATAAAAATGTGGATACTTCATTTACAAATTCAATTAAAATTCAAAATGATGGTATATATAAGATAGATTATTTTTTTTCAGCGGTATCATCGGCTACTGCTGATATATCAGTTGAAGCGAGAAAAGGTAATGTAACTATAGCAGGTACAAAAATTACTAGAAAAGCAAGTAGTCAAGAATATATTGCTTTTGTTGGTAGTATAATTGTAAATTTAGATAAAGATGATATTGTTGATTTAGGCGTTTCATCATCGGCTACTGTCACACTTACACCCGGTGATGAAACTGTTTCTTATTTAAATATAATGAAAATTGATTAATAAGAAAAATCATATTACAAGAAAAGGAGGATTAAGGGTGGATAATAATTGTAATTGTGATGACTATGAAAGAATTAAGAAAAGAATAGAGGATGAACAAAAAAAATATAAATTTTGTTATATCCAGGGTCCAACAGGTCCTAAAGGAAGTAAAGGAGAAAGAGGTGATGTTGGTCCTGCAACAATAAATGTAGGGTTAACAACAACTATTGATGAAGGATTGGAAGCTAATGTTAGCAATGTGGGGACTAAAGATGATGTTATACTAAATTTTGAAATACCTAGAGGTATGAAGGGTGACAAAGGTGAACAAGGAATACCAGGAATTCAAGGAATAAAAGGAGAAAAAGGAGATATTGGGCCTCAGGGAATAAAAGGTGAAAGAGGAGAACAGGGACCATCAACTATTAAAATAGGTAAGACAGAGACACTAGAACCTGATATAGAAGCACAAGTTACTAATATTGGAACACCTACAGATGTTATATTGGATTTTAAAATACCAAAAGGAGAAAAAGGAGATAAAGGAGATATTGGACCTAGAGGTTTACCAGGAGAGATAGGGAGAACAGAACATATAGCCATAGATGAAACAGAAACACTAGAACCTGGAGAACCTGCTCAAGTGATGGATACTTTTGAAAATTGGGTTCATCATTTATCATTTTTAATACCAAAAGGAGAAAAGGGGGACGCTGGAGCGAAAGGTGATCAAGGTTCTCCTGGAACACCATTTGTTTCTTCTTATGGGATTAGATATGCGATGACAGATACGCAACTTGCATTAAATCAAGCAACAGATACTATAATTCCATTACCAGAAAAAGGAGTTTCTTTTTTTACAGAATATCCAGATGACAATTCTATTAAAATCAAGGAAACTGGAACTTACTTAGTATCATATTTATTATGTGGAGCTACTAGTGAAGAATGTGCGTTAACTATGTCGGTTAGAGCAAACAATTTATTACAACCAGCCACAAGTGTAACAAAGGAATTTCAAGCACAAATAATTGGTTGTATAAGTGGATCAACTATTGTATCACTCCAAGAAAATGATTTAGTTACTCTTAATGTAAAATCTTCTATGACTATTAATATAAGATTTAATGGTAGTACTAATGCTATGTTAAGTGTTATTAAAATACACTAGGAATAGAATAAATCTATTCTTTTTTTCTTTTTTATTATAAATTAATTAAGTAGTTTCACGTATAGAACATAATTTATAGTAAAGGAAGTGATAATATAAAAATAATTGATGATAATACAGTTGTAGTAACAACAAGTGATGAATTAAAAACTGCAATAAGCGAAGATAATGGGTATACTTATATTTATTTAGAAAACGATATTATGATTACTAGTGGCTTTACAATAAATAGAAATAAAGAAAAAATAATTGTTGATGGAACATATAATGGGAATAAGACTACATATACTAATAATTTAAGTGAAGCTATAGATGTAATAAATGTTAATCCAACAAATAAAAAAGTTATTTTTAAGAACATGAATATAGTAAGTTCACATTCTTATGGAGTTATTTATGTCCCATCCCATCCTAATTATTCTAATGTAGTTATCGAATATAATAATATTAATTTTAATGGAATAGAACTTTCTCGTAATTACTATGGAGTAACTAAGATTGTGAATTCTGTTATTGAGGTAAAGGAAATAAACGGAGTTCAACCTCAACGCGTTTGTGATTCAAACAGAATTATAGTAGATGGAAAAACAACTATCAATAGTACTTCCCCAACAAACACTATTTTTTTTCTTAATGATGTTATACCATCATACCTTAAAATTATGCCCGATAGCATAGTTAGTATAACAACAAATAAAGAATTGATGAATGGTACAAATAGGTTTGATTTAATAGTAGGTCATGGTTCAGAATTTCTTTTAACAACAGGAAATGGTTTTGCAATAACAACAACTCACGGAGCAAGAAATGTTGTGATAGAAGAAATGGCTAATTTTACTTTTATTGAAAAAGGACATCAAAGGGTTCCTATGTGGAATATATTTGGAGACTTTGTTGTAAAAGAAGGAGCAAGTGTATCAATATTAAATACCTATATGAGTACTCCTACAGATAATTATAATATATATTTTAAAGGAACAAATCAAAAATTTATTCTGGATAATCCGAAATATATAAATATTTATACTAAAAATGCAAATGTACTATATACAAACAATGATGTTCAATTTTCTTTTAAATTTAATAGAATAAATATGTGGTTAGAAGCTATAGACTATCTTAATGCTTATACTATAGATAATAAGCCAGATTTTTATTGGTATAAAGAAAATATCTGTACTGAAATTAATGGAACAATAACTAAAGATTCAACAATAATTACTTCGCACAATTTTACTTCAGAAGAATTAAATTCATTGTTTGATATAACTAATTTTACTTTTCAGAAGAAAAAAATGTTAACTGTAGGAATGGTAAAAATTAATATTCATCCCATTATAGATACAGTAAATGTTTTATCGGGTCACACTATTGGTTATGCAGATGTAGAAATAGAATATAATACGAAAACATTAACTGCGAAAGCTGATGAAAATGGCTTATTTGAATTTAATTTAGATAATATAATACCAAATGATACCACGGTTAAATTAACTACATATTTAAATGGATGTTTTACAGAAAGAAAGATTATAGTACCATTTTATGGTGAATTAACACTTTTACAAGTTACTGAAAATATCCCTTTTTCACAAAACAAAATCTCGCAAAAACCACTTATATTATCTAAAAAAAACCAAACTATCATAACTATAGTTGATAGTAGAATAAATCATACTAAATGGAAATTATTTGCTAATTTTATAAATCCGATGATAGAAAGATCTGGGATGATATTGATAGATTCGTTATTATTTAAAAAGTTTAATAATGAAATAATTAAATTAACAACGAATAAAAAGTTAGTATATGAAGCTAGTAATACCAGTGAAAATGTTGAAGTAAATAAAATAACTTTTTCTGTTGATAAAGGATTATTATTAAGTCCTAACAAAAATTTGCTTGAAGATGAAGATTATTCTACTTTAATAATTTGGACTTTAGAAGAATAAAGGGGTTGATTATGCAAAAAGATTATATATATATTAAATTAAGTGGTGGTGTGTGTCATAATTATAAGATTATATTAAAGAACAAATGTAATAATATTGTTTTTGATGGAATAACAGATAATCAAGGAAAGATTAGAATTCCTATACAAAATAATGAAGTATATCAATTATTTGTTTTATCTAATTTAGGAACTTCAATAATATCTTTAATAGGAAGAAAAAATAGTTTTTATAACATAAACATTAATAATAAAGAAAAACGTATAATTACAATATTATTAAATGATGCCAATTATCCAAATATAAAAATAAAAGGAGGTAAGATGATATTATGGCAAGACATACAATTCCAATAACTAACGGTAGAGGAAGTATAGAATTAGTTAATGGTAACTACAAAGCAAGTGCAACGGTAGAGGGGTATGATGAAACAACATTAACTCCCAACAATGTAACATTGGTAGAAGGAACTGATACCTATGCTTTTATGATTAGTGCTAAAGGGATTCTAACGCTTCATGTAACAGATACAGGGGATAAAATAACAGGAGTACAAGTAGTAGGTGCGAGATTTGTTAGAACTGATAGTACAGGTACTATTAAAACATCAGAAATTACAACCGATAGTGATGGTAATGCAATATTTAATAATGTTCCGTTTTCACCATCAGGAAATATAGAAATATATTATAAACAAATAGCTAGTGATGGAAGACATACATTTGATGATACTGTAAAAAAAGTTGTAATGGATAATGAAATAAAAACCGTTGAAATAGCTAATCCACAGGCTCCAATTAGGAACTTCACTTTAACAGATGCAAGTTTTCCTAGTATAGTAATAAAAGATGGTCAAATAATTCTTGAAGATAATTAAGAATACTAAAAAAGATTTGCAGTACAAGTTATATTGCAAATCTTTTTTATAAAATAAAGACATTATTTTGTTATTGTATTTATTCCTTTACAAGAGGATTAAAGTTTTCAATAGCATCAATTAATTTAGGATGTTCGATGATAAAGTGTATAGTTGGATTAGAATTTTTTGAGATAATTATATAATTGTTTTTTACAGTTGTTATAGTTATATTTTTAAACGTCTGATCATATATGTAATTCATTTTATAGTTGTTTTCTTCTTTAGAATAATTTTTTGTAAGATTTAGATGCTCTATATATTCTTTATAAGTATAATTAATTCTTTTATTAAAAAATAAATTATCTAATAAAAGTGATGGCTCATTGGATTTAAAATCATTTTCCTTAATTTTATAAATATAATCATTTACTATGTTCTTTTTCATAATATTTTTCATATATTTTAATTCATCATTTTTGTATTTAATTATTTTATTAGTATCTATTTTTGAAATATTATTTCTTTTTAAAATTTTCATTAATAATTCATCTGAAATTGTAAATAAAGGTAATGATGAAAGCAATCTTTTTCTATCACTAAATATATTTTCATCTTTTCTTAAAAACATTTCATATTCTTTTATATTATTTTCTCTAAAAATTTCCATTAATGGTTTAGCTTTTTTTAACATAAAATTAGCTTTTTCTTTATAAGCATTTATTTCCTTTTTATTCGTAGTTAAATAATATATTCCTTTGTTATGAAAGCCTTTAATACATTCCCCTGTTAAAGCTGTAACGCCTGAAACATAATTAAGATGATTATATATACTGTTTTTCAAATCTTTTAAATAGTAAGGGGATATTTGACCTGTCATATAAATTGGAATCCAACTTTCAAGTCCTAACATCATTTCATTAAATGGTCTATCTAAATTATGGATAATATTTAGATGATGTCCTTTTTTTAAACACATTGCTATTGCAAACATCCACTTTTTACCAAATTCAATATCTTCTGCCATATCTTCCATTGGCATATCGCTACACATAAAAATATCTTCTGTTGATTTAGATAAAACTGTTGATTTAAAGAAATTTAGCTCTCCTTCTTTCATTTCCTCTAAACCATAATAGTGTCTTGTTTTTGTTCTGTAAAAAGGTATCGTTGGAACTTTTAATTTATCAAATTTTATTACTTTGATGTAATCATCTAAATTGAAAGAATCAAGATTATATAAAAAATCCGATATTTGATTTTTAGTTGATACAGTTTCACTTGTTAGCCATGAAAATAAAGTGTTATAGAATTTATTATTTGTTAAATCACTTTTTTTACATCCGATAATTATAGATAATTTATTTATATCTTCTGAACTTTTGTATTTAGAATAAATATAGGAACATATTTTATTTGAAAAATCTATTGGATTTGAAGGCTTTGCTTTGCCATATCTAATTCTTGAAATATGTGAAGCATCAAAAATAATAAATTTTGACATTTCGTTAGTATTTATATTTAATGAAGTTATTAAGGTATTTAGATTATTACTAAACGTAGTATAATCAAAGTTATCACTCGGTAAAGTAGAATTAAAATCATTTATTATCTTGTCAAATGTATATTTATTTTTGCCATTTTTCTGTGCAATATTAAAAATAGCTGTCGTTAGTTTTTTCATTTGTTCACTATTCTTAATTGGAGTTCTATCACCACTTCGGTATCTGCTAATAACAGTTTCGGACAGATTGGAAACTTCCGATAATTTTTTTTGAGAACAATTTAATTCTTGTAAATACTTATTTAAAACTTCTTTAAAATTCATAACACATCATCCTTTAAAAGATATTATACTATAAATTAAAAGCATAATAAACTTCTTACCATCAAAAACAATGTTTTTAGTGGTAAAACTGTTGTTCTTTAGATTGCTTCAAATTATAATAATATAAAGAGAAACAATCTTTCATAAAAAAATTGGTATAGAAAGTGAATGAGTGAATTTCAATAAAAAAGAGATGTAAGAAAAATTATAAGAGGAGAGTGATTTTATGGAAATTAAAAAGTTAAATGGTTCACAAAAAAAATTATTAATAGTTGGTGTAGCTGTATTTATGGTTGTGTTAGGTTCTGTTTTATTTGTTAAAGATGGTAGTAAAGGAATATTTTATAATCCTGATGCAAACATAAAAATAGTTAAATCGGAAGCTAGTAAAATAGAATTTGAAGATTATAAAACAAATGAGTTTTCAATCAAAAAACCAAAAGGATGGAAAGTTGACACATTAGGTGATTATATTCATTACACCATTAAAATATATGATCCTAATAATCCGATATACCAATTTTTCTTAAATATGAAAACGGAAGGTTATAATAAATCAGAAGATGCAAAAAGATGGCAACAAAAATATTATCCAAATAATCCATTTGCGAAAACTAGTGTAATAGAAACTAAAGATACTGAAGGATTTTATAAAATATTTAATGATTTAGGTACTTTAAATAATACAGCTTCATTTACTTTTCCAACCTTAACTGATTTTACAGTAAGTGAAAATTTAGGTAAAGGGGTCTTGGGGGGAGACATGTTAAGGGCAACATTTAAAGATGAAAGAGGTAAAGAAGGAGAAGGAATATTTACAGCTTACGTATATGATGCTGGGTCATATTATGTCCCTGAAAATATAATCTCAGGGAAACAAATTGATATATATTTCTTAAATGTATATGACACAATTTTTATTACAGCACCAAAAGATGAATTTATTGATTGGCAAGATACTTTAAATGTAATTTGTTCTTCCTTAAGCTTTACTGATGCTTTTATAAACGGGTTTAATAATCAACAAGATGCGACTATGAAGAACTTTCAACAAATTAGAGCGATAGGTAATCAAATAAGTGATGGAATAATGGATTCATGGAATAAGAGAAATACATCTTTTGATATAATGAGCCAAAAACAGAGTGATGCAACACTTGGTTATGAAAGAGTATATGATACTGAGACTAATGAAATATATAAAGCATATAATGGATTTACTGATGATTATGATGGCGAAAGATATAAAACTATAACAGATGATATGTATTCAAAAAAGACAAGTGGATTTATAGAAAGGTAGGTGCAAAATGAAGAATAAAAAAAAGATATATGCTGTTATAGGGCTTGCCATATTGATAGTTGCTATAGTTGTTATAATTGCTATAGTTGCTATTAAAAGCAATAAACCAATGCCAATAAATCATACTTCATCAGATAATTCAACACTAGCAAAAACAATACAGGAAGAATTAAAACAAAAGGATTCCAATAAAGAATATTTAAAATTAAAAGGTGGAGAATTTCTAACAGAAGATACTTCTTTTAGTAAATATTCTTTTATAAATAATAATTCTATATATGTTTTCAATCCAGAAAAATTAGATAGTGGTGAATTTGTTTATAAAAAAGTATATGATATAGATAAAAATATTAAGGTTATGAATATTGCTCCTAACGATGGAGCAGATATAAAGTTTTATGATTATAATGACAATATATACACATTACACGATGATAATACAGATAATAAAGTTAGAGATAGTTATGATATGTATTTAAATGCTAATTATAGTCTAAGTGATTATCTTAAATGGAAATATTCACCAGAGTTTCTTGGTAAAAAGATAGATTATGATTTTATGTCTAATTATGTATATGTAAAGGATAATGTTTTATATAGTAAAAACTATGGCAATGAAAAGTATCCTATTATTGAAAAAGTAAGTGGTAATTATGAAGGTGAGAAAATAATCAGAGTTTATAATGAAAGAATACTTAAAACTGACAAAGCTTATTATGAATTAATGAGTTACTTTGATACTGATTTAAATAAAACAGTTACTACTACAGTAAAAATTAATTTGTTAACTAAATATTATGATGAAGTATTAACATTTACCTATAAATATGTAATATTAAAAGATTATACGCTTATACCTATAAATGATATTATGGAAAATAGGGTAAGAGATTATCAATATGATTATTATTTAGGGGGATTTAACTATATGAATGAGGTTAGATATGAGGAATAATGAGAGGAGAATATTATGAAATTAAAAAAGACGTTATTTATGATGTTAATTGCAGTATTTAGTATTTTAGGAATAACAACAGTGAATGCTGCAACAATTACTGATGATGGTAAATATACATTAATATTAACTAGTTCAGAAGAAGATGTAAGTATTGATGGTAAAAGTGAAAAAGTTATAAGATTTAATGTTGCAGAAGGAGAAACAACAGTTAAATTATCTGATTTAACAAAAGAAATAGTACTTTTCAATGGAAAAACTGAATTTGCATATTGGGGAAGTTTTACAGGCGAAAAAGTTAGCGATGATATAGCAATAACTGATTTTAAGTGGAGTGGTGACTTAGGCGGTGAATCATATACAAATGGACTTACTCTTTATGCAAAATTTTCTGAGAAGCCATTACAAGGAACAGGCACATATTATATAACACTTGACTCATTTTCAGGCAAAGTAAATGGGCAAAGTATTATGAAATTAACAAGTAAAAGTACTGAATTTAAAACAGTTGATTTAACAAAATATATACCTGTAAGAGAAGGATTTACCTTTAATGGATGGGAGTTAGATGGAAAAATTGTAACTTCAATTGATTCTAGTTATTTTGCTAATCGTGATTGTATAACAATAACTGCTATATATACTCAAGATACCTTTAATGGTGATGGAATTGTATTAAAATTAAATGCAAATGGTGGTAAAATAGATGGTAAAGAATCTAATAGTTATGACTACATAGGTGGAAGTAATTCAGGAACAACTATGTCACTATTACCATATGCTCCAGTAAGAGAAGGTTATACTTTTAATGGCTGGAATACGAAAAAAGATGGTAGTGGAGAAAATTATAATTATGTTTACTGGAGATTTTGGGATATAGATGAAAAAACAGATAAAGAGTTTGAAAAAGATACTAAAATAAAAGAAGAAAACGGTTATGAAAGATATAAAAATATAACCTTATATGCTACTTGGACTAAAAATAATGAAATAAAAAACAATGGAGATGTAAAAGCAAGTGTTACATTTGAGAAAGAATTTGATAATGATTATGTATTAGATACTAAGAAAGTTGAAGTAAGCAAAAACTTATCTGCTAAAAATGTTAAATATATTGTTGATATTAATGTACTTGAAAATGGTGAAATAGTTAAAATTAACGATACTAAAATGAAAATAAGAATTAATTTACCAGAAGAATTAAAAGGATATAAAAAATATGAAGTAGTTTATATTAAAGATAATCAAATACAAGAAACTATACCAGCAACAATAGAAGATGGATATATAATATTTGAAACAACTCATTTAAGTGAATATGGAATAATTGCAACAGAAAAAAATGCTAACACAAATGTAGAGAATCCAAAAACTGGCGATAATATTGCACTTTATATTGTAACATCAATTGTTTCAATGATTGGAATTACAGGACTTGGATTATATGGTTATAAAAGAAAGCAAACAAATTAAAATTCAATAATAATAAATTTAAAAAATTTATCAAGAAACCACAAATGATTAATATTGTGTAGGATGATAATTGACAAAATACTGATTGATATAATGGTTAGAAGAGGTGCATATGCAAGAATTTGTACGGAAGTACAAATTCAGTGCTAGCTAGATACATGCTTTACCCTTATATTAAAATACAAAAAGAGGATTAAATTATTTTTATAATTTTTTTCTCTTTTTTGATATTATTTCAAGGGACGATTTTTTTATAAAAAACAAAAAGTTTTGATAGTTAGGTTGCGGACATAATTTGCCGTATGTTATAATAACAGTGCAGTAGTGATTGGAAGTATTTCCTACTTTAACGAGTCGTTAAGGGACTAAAATATTTACGACGATTAAATAGTAATATTCCAAAGGACTTACCTACACGTTGTGTAGTAGCTTCGCGTTACGTCCATTTCCATATTACAATATCGTTAGTACTGCATGTATAGGAGGTAGTAAAAATGTGGAAATACATGAGTGTAGAACAATGTAATAAGTTTTTGCTATCTCTTAACTTAATTAATTGTAAAGATGAAAAAAAGTATATAAAAACAATTTACTCTATTAGTAATAAAGTAGAAAAAAATTATAAAATATATAAAATAAAAAAACACAATGGTAAATATAGGACTATATATGAACCAAATCCAATATTAAAACAAATTCAAAAAAATATTTTAGTTAATATACTTAATAATAGATCTATATCAAAATATGCAAAAGCATATCATAAAGGATTTCAATTAAAAGATAATGCTATCCCACATGTTAACAAAAAGATGATTTTAAAATTAGACATTAAAGACTTCTTTGAAAATATATCTTTTTTGGATATTTATAATTCTTGTTTTCCTATAGAATACTTTCCTAAATCTGTTGGAATGCTTTTAACTTACTTATGTACTTATAATAATCATTTAACACAAGGTTCACCCACATCCGCATATATATCAAATTTAGTAATGAAAGAATTTGATGAAGAATTAGGAAAGTGGTGTAGCTTAAATAATATATCATATACGAGATATTCAGATGATATGACCTTTTCTGGTAATTTTAATCCTAGCGATTTAATAATTAAAGTTAGAAAAATGTTATATAAGTTAGATTTAGAGTTAAATGACAATAAAATACATATAGTGCATCAATCTTCTAACCAAAATGTTACCGGTATTGTAGTTAATGAAAAAGTTCAAGTGAGTAGAAAATATCGAGATAAGATTAGACAAGAAATATATTATATAAAGAAATATGGATTAGGTTCTCATTTAAAGAAAAGTAATATTGCTAGTGATGAATTAAAATATTTAAGTAAATTATATGGAAAAATCCTTTATGTTTTGCAAGTTAATGCTAATGACAAAGAGAATGTTGAATACAAATGTTTTGTTGAAACTCTAAAAAGACAATTTAAAAAGTGATACTCAAAATAGCCTTTTTATTTTACAAAAATATTAATTTTAAAAGCTTGATTAATAGTTTAGAAAATGTTAACATATAAAGCATATTAGGAGGAAAACGATGACAAAAAAAGAGAATGTGATTAACTATTATGTTTTGTGTAATAAATTAAAAAATGTTATTAGGACTGGCTGGAAAGATTGGAATGTACAAAGTGATAGAATAGAAAGTGTTGCAGAACATATCTTTGGTGTTCAAATGTTAGCACTTGCTATGTACTCTGAATATCAATATGATATTGATATTATGAAAGTTATATTCATGTTAGCCGTTCATGAACTTGGTGAAACTGTTATTGGTGATTTAACTCAATTTCAAATTTCTAAAGAAGATAAAGAAAAAATAGAACATGAAGCTGTACATAAAATATTATTAGATTTACTTGATGGAGAACAAATTGAAAAGTTATTTTTAGAATTTGATTCACATAGTACAAAAGAAGCAATGTTTGCTTATCAATGCGATAAATTAGAATGTGATTTACAAAGTAAATTATATGATGAAGAAGGTTGTGTTGATTTAAATAAACAAGATGGTAATGATACAATGAATAATTCAATTGTAAAAGAACTCCTTGATAGTGGTTGTTCTTGGTCAAATATGTGGCTTCAGTTTGGGCAAAAAATTTACCCATATGATGAAAATTTTAGAGCTGTATCAAATTATGCTTTAAATAACAATATAAGTAAAGGTAAACAAAAAAGCTTAAAATAATATTGGTTAAAATTATTTTAAACAAGAAAAATATATCTGTTTGGAGGTTCTTTTAAATAAAGAAGCGCCTTTTTTGTTTAAGAAAAATTATTATTTTTAAAAGCAATTTTTTTATAAAAAAACTTACGACACCATAATAGGTTCGTAAGTTGTATTCAAATGGAGCCAATGTCGTAGGTATCTACAACTTTTTTCCAATATACGAATTGATACACAAATATCAATCACTAATAACATTTTAGCACAAATTTTATTTAATGTCTCGTGAATTATGTAAAAATTTGGTAAAATAGGTTATATGAGGTGGGTATCTTGAAAAATTCAGTAGAAAATATTAAAAGTGTATTAGGTGAGATTATTTATTTTATAACAATCCGTTATATTGAAATTATATTATTAGCAGCTATATCATTTTTAATATTCATAATTTATAATTTTAGAATTAAAATAAAAAATAAAATCGGAATGATTTCTAAAAATATATATAAAATACAAATAAAAAATATACTTTATATTTCGATTATTAATATTTTATTTGCTGGAATGTTTGAACTATCAAGAAATACATTGCCAAATCTATTAAATATACATTTCAATTTCTTTGTTAATATAGATTATCTAACAATTTATTCTTGTATATTAGGTTTAGTATTACCATTGGCTATAATGTTAATAGAAAAGATAAACAATAAGTTAGATTATATTGTAGTTGAAACATATTTAAAAAATACTATGATGTTTCCATTTGTAATTTATTTTTGCGTCAATTTAGCTATATTGACCATTTTAAATGAGCAATATTATTTTATCTTTACTAGTATTATTTCAGTTGTTTTTATAGTTTTTATGTATTATAAGTCATTTAAACTACTATCTGATTTAAGATATGAAAAAGAGAAAATTGGCAAAACTAGATTTGAAATTGTTAATGATGATTTACAAGATCAAATAAAGCACTTTGATAATTCAAATATTATAAGTCAATACCTAAAATTTGGGATAAAGGTTGAAAGACTTGATTATATTAGTACTTATAATTTTAAGAAAATAAACATTTATCCTGTTCATGATTTAAGAAAAATAGAACAATACAATTATAAAATTATTGATAAAATCGTAAAAAAATTAAAAATTATTAATAAAGATTATATTGAAAAAAATGATTTAAATAACAATATAGATAAAAAGGAAGATATAAAACCTAATATAGTTATTGGATTACTTGATATAGGAGCTACAATTCAAAAAGATAGAAGTTGTATAACAATATATTACGATTATAAATTTACAAATGAGGTACAAAATATTGTTAATTTAATAACTGATAAAATATATATAACATCTGAAACTAATAATCATTTTTATATAAAAGCAAATTACGAATATTTACAAAATGATTGTATTAAAGCAATTAATGATTCGTCTTCTACTTTATTGTCAAATAGTTTAAACAAATATCTTGATATATATAAAGATTATATTAATGGTATTAGAACTAATATTGGAGATTATTCATATGATGTTGCATATGATCAAACTCACTCTATATATGAACTAAGAGCATATGAAATATTAAAATTGATAAAGGAAGATATTAGAGACTATATACAGGTTATTCTAAAACAAAATAATGGTTATTTGATGAATGAATTGATTAATTTTTTATATAGTATGATACTTTATTCATATACAAATAATGAATTATTGTCTATTCAATATATGCATAGTTTATACAATTATTTTAATTTTCAATCTATGAAATTAACTGATAATAAAGATGTTTATAGAAAAATAAAATTAGAATTATTTGAATTTATAGGAATAGTAGAATATGATATAAATTTGGATAATATGGAATTTTGCAAAAATGTGTTGTTAGTGTGTAATAAAACGATTAGTGCTGTTTTGTTCGAACTTAGCAAAGAAAATGACCAATACTTTTTCCAATACTTACGAAAAATATTTAAATTTATAAATGAAATAAATGAAAAATTAGAACAAATACAATATAGTGAAAATGAGTCTAATGTAAAAATGACGAAAATATATAAAGAAATATTAATCAACTACAATTGTAATTTTTTTGCAACCTTGTCTTATGTAGTGATTAATTGGGAAGAAAAAAATAAAGATGTATCAAGCATATTAAATTTTTATAAGAATTATGATATTGAAAAACTTACAAACATTTTGTTAGATACTATTGATAAAGATTATAATGATAAAACTTATTCTTGGGATTTATTAGACGATCATGATTTAGATGAATCAGATGGCATGTGGAATGTTAATACATCGCCATATTTGCAACATTTATATTGCTTGTTACTAAATAGAAGAGATAGTAATAGAATTCAATTACCACTAAGTTATCCATTAAGTACACATTCAGATACATTAATTAAGGAATTTGAAAAAATGGATAATAAAATTCTAGTTGATAAAATTAATAAGTTAGTTTTAGATGTTAATGATGAAGAAAAGAAATATATTAGAAGTACACCTATTAGCTTAGATAAAATCAACTTATTTAAAAGCAAATTCGTAGAGAATTATTATAAAAATGCAAAATTATATGAAATCTTAAATAGTACCAATAATATTATTAGAGTAAAAAAAAGAAAAAAGGGAGTAAATTATATTGGATTAAACAACATAGTGGATAAGACCTATTTTTTATCTAGAATGCCTAACGATAGAACTATTATATGGACAAATTTTGAGGAGGGATTTGCTGACGCATTTATACGAGGAGAAGAAGAAAAATACTCAAAACTTTTAGAAAAAAAATCCAAGACAGAAAATTTGAGTATATCTGATTATTTGAAAAGTAAGAATTTAATTCATAATAAGTATATAATTTTTGCTGACTATTCTGCTATTTGTAATATTCTACAATATTCCAATATTTCATATAATATTCCAGATAATATAAAATATAATGGATTAAAGTCTTCTCATTATTTTAAATATAATAATTATTATATCCCCATATTTTCAATAGATGGATTAAAAGAAGATTGCGTATATCTTTTCAATACAAATGAATTGGGATGTATGGAAAAATATTGTAATGATTTCGAGATTACTATAAAGGACTTTTATAATAATAAGGAATTATTGGAAGAGTTTATGAACACACAAGTGAATGGACTTGAATTAAGTGGTGATGAGAGAAAAAATCATTTATTGGAGTCTGTTAATCTTAATATTAATGAATATGTTAGATTTGATGATAAAAAAATGAATGGTATAAAATTTGTGAAATAAAATTATTAAGTTTTAGCAAGACTAAAAAAAATAGCATTTTAGCTATTTTTTCTTTTTTGTAATTTCAACCGCACCACTTATTTATAATTTAATTCTATATC
>UQVP01000018.1 GCA_900544605.1 uncultured Mycoplasmatota bacterium
TCTATTGTTCCTAGTACTATTACTAATATTAGTGCTGCATACTTTACAAAATTTAATGATATCTTTATCCATTTTCTTACTACTTCTGGTACTACTTCACATCCACTTACTTCTTGTCCTTTATTATATTTACTATCATCAGTATTTTCTGTAGTTGTTTTTTTACCATTTTCTATAAGGTTCTTATAAGATTCATAATCTTTTTGATAAGAAGTAAGTTTATTAGAATATTCAGTATTATCAAAATAAGCATTATATACTTTATTACCTTCTATATCAGAATTTAATCCATTTATTACAGCATTTAATTTTGATAATTTATTTTCACACTCTTTAACTTTATCATAATTTTCCCATACTTTTGCTTTTTTACCATCAACTGTTTTAGAAGTGCTTTTGTAAGTATTTTCATCATAACAACCATAATCCAAAAAATCTTTTTTAGCGCTTTCAATAGATGATACTCTTTCATCCATACTTTGTTTTAATTTTGCTTTTGCCTCTTCTGTATCATTTTTATTTGATTTATAACTATTTTCTAAAACCTTTTGATAAGGTAAATCTTTTATAAACTTGCCTGTATTATCTACTAATAATGTATTTATATTTGTATCAAGAGTTGCTTCATTTCCAAAATAAATTTTATAATATAATTTTTTAGAAGTCTCAACATATACTAATCCTTCAGGACAACTCTCATCTTTCATCACTTGCCAATTATAAGAATTATATGCATTTAGATTAGCAAAGGTTAAAAATTTTCCATTTATTAAAGTCTTAAAAGTCTGAGATTTACCATTAACAAAAATAAAACTCTTATTTTGATCTATTACAAACATGTAACTACCATTTTTCATTTTTGAAACTTCTGCTTTTAAATAAAATGAAGTAACATCTAATGGTCTATGTGTATATTCACAAGTTATTGCCTTTACTCCAAATGGCATTAATAATGATATAAACATTATTAACAATATTCTTACTTTTTTCATACTATCACCGATTAAAGTATAACAAAAAAACAAGTTTTAGTAAACTTATTTTTTTTCTATTATTTCTTCTTGAACTTTTTTTACATTCAAGTCGTAGTAATCACGAACTTTCTTTTCTAATTCATTATATAATTTTGTATTATTTTTCAAAAGTTCTTTTACATTTTCTCTACCTTGTCCAATTTTTTCACCATTGTATGAATACCAAGCTCCACTTTTTTCAATAATACCAGCATCCGTTGCAAGGTCTACTACTTCTCCAGTTTTAGATATTCCTTCACCATAAGCAATCTCTAAAGTACAAGTTTTAAATGGTGGCGCCATTTTATTCTTTACAACTTTAACGTTTGTTTTATTACCAACAATGTCATTTCCTAATTTAATTTGTTCACCTTTTCTAATTTCTAAACGAATAGATGAATAAAACTTAAGAGCACGTCCTCCAGGTGTAACTTCAGGATTACCAAACATAACCCCAACTTTCTCACGTAATTGGTTAATAAAAATACATACTGTGTTAGTCTTATTAATTATTCCTGATAATTTACGTAAAGCCTGGCTCATTAAACGAGCTTGAAGACCAACATGAGAATCACCCATCTCTCCTTCAATTTCAGCTTGAGGTACTAAAGCAGCAACAGAATCTATAACAATAATTCCAATAGCACCACTTCGTACTAAAGCTTCACATATTTCTAAAGCTTGTTCTCCATTATCTGGTTGAGAAAGTAATAAATCATTAATATTAACACCTATTTTAGCAGCATATTGTGGATCCAAAGCATGCTCTGCATCAATAAAAGCAGCTCTTCCACCTTTCTTTTGTATTTCAGCTATTGCATGTAAAGCAAAAGTTGTCTTACCACTTGATTCTGGACCAAAAATTTCTATAATTCTTCCTTTAGGATATCCACCAATACCTAAAGCAACATCTAAACTTATTGAACCACTTGAAACAACATCTATTTCACGATGTTCATTATCTCCAAGTTTCATGACAGCACCTTTACCAAATTGTTTTTCAATATCCAGTAGGACTTGATCTAAAGTTTTGTCTCCTGATGTTTTAGCCATCTTTATTCCTCCTATCAACTACATTTTCATTTTATAATATTAAATTTAATTTGTCAATACCTAAATCGAACATTTGTTTGATAAATTTAAAAATTATACATATTTAATTTTATAATATTAAATTTTTGCTAAGAAAAAAAGCATTTTTGGATGCTTTCTAATCTTTTAAAATTAATTTTTTATTTAATTTATAATATTCTGCTGCTGATATAATTGATAATATACAAGCTACTATCAAGAATATTTCAGCTATTCTAATATTAAATAATTCGAATGGTAAGTTATAAAATAATGTTAAAACAATTCCTATCATCATAAAAACAGTCTTAACCTTTCCTAATTTAATTGCCCCAACAACTTTACCTTTACTACCTGCTATCATTTTTATAATATCCACAATTGTATCTCTTGATACAATAATTACAGGAATAATAGGATGTATAAAACCGCTTGTTGCTAAAATAATTAAAACAGAATTAACTAAAATTTTATCTGCTATTGCATCCAACATTTTTCCTAAATCAGTAACCATGTTATATTTTCTAGCTAAATGGCCATCCAAAGTATCAGTTAAAGAAGCAATTATAAATAAAACACCAGCTATAATATATTTAATATCTATAACAATTGATTCATTAATAAATATTTTATATGTAATAATTCCAGTAGCATCAAAAGGAAAAATCAAAATTCCAACAATAATAATTGCTAAAAAAATTCTAATTAAGCTTATTCTATTTGGTAAATTCATAAATTCCTCCTACCTAACTATATAACTAGTAACAATAGATTCTGTTCCATTTTCATCATCATTTTTAGTTATTTCTTTAATAACAAAAACTAAAACTAATATTAAAAATATAACCGCAATACCATACATTGTAAAAGTAAATATTGGTGGTCTTTTCTTATGTTCAATTGTATATGGAGATTTAATTTTATTTTCTTCGGGTTTAGCTAGTTCTTTAGCTTTTTTTATATCCTCTAAAGATATTTTAGAAGTATAATCAAAAAGATATTCATTAAATTCATTAATTAAATCTTCTTTATCTAAACCTAAATATTTAGAATAATCTCTAATTAAATATTTTAGATAGTAAACATCTTTAAATGTTTCCATATCACCATTCTCTAAATTTTCTATTTGGGAAACTTCTAACTTTAAATCCTCTGCTGCTTCGGAAACAGAGATTCCCATCGATTCACGGGCTTCTTTTAGTTTTTCTCCAATTTCTTTCATATTATCCTACTTTCTTAATAAATAAAAAAAATAAATCTTATAAGCCATGTTCTGTACTTCATTGAAGCGACAAACATTTATCTATCGAATATCGATCCCTAGAGAATTCGTTTCTTCTCAATCGGGTTCCCCTACCATAATTTGGGTTTCTCACTCGCGGGGTTTACCACGTTCCACTTCCTCCATTTCTGGATTAATCGTCTCTTTGGCACTTTATGTTTACAATAACCATATTAAAAACTTAGGTTACTTCAACGCCGTTAGTAAAAACTACCATTGGTTATTTTTTCCCAATGCGCGAACACTACTATCATCACAGATAGTGTGAGCATGGACTTTCCTCTACTTATAAAAATAAGCAGCGTTTGTCAAGATTTATTCTCTTCCATAAATTATTTTTTCTAAATTAGATAATCTTCTTAATACGTCAGCGTTATTAGTATTGCTAGATTCATTTAAATCACTATCTTTTAATACATCTAATTTCGTAGACATATTTCTTATTTCTTGTTTTAGCCTTATATTATCTTCAATTAATGATTTTTTTTCTGT
Organism: uncultured Mycoplasmatota bacterium; assembly: GCA_900544605.1. GTDB lineage: Bacteria > Bacillota_I > Bacilli_A > RF39 > UBA660 > SIG204. Next base: position 3,859 of record UQVP01000018.1, read on the forward strand.
TTCTAATTCTTTAATAACAGAAGACATCTCTTCATAATCTCTAATAATAACATCTAAAAACTTATCTACTTCTTGAGGTCTATACCCTCTTGTGTCAATTTTAAATTCTTTATCTAATATATCTTGAACAGTTAATAAAATTCTTTCTTGATACATAATAACACCTCACTTTTTATCCGAAATAATTATCTCAAAAAAAACATTAATTGTCAATGTGTACCACATAACAATTAATGCCAATATTATTTTAAAATATAAGGTTGTGTTTTTGAACCATTTCCAGAAGCATAAAGAGCATTATTACTTATAAAAGCTATCGGTCTTATTGTTTTATCATTATAAGCATCAATTGTTGCTACTCCATTACTTGTAACATAATATACTTTTTCACTTTTCTCTTTTACACCAGTCATTGTATAACTAGCTAGTTGCATAGACATTAAGTAATTATAATTAGTACATGATTCAGATCTAATATTTTGACAATTAACATCAATACTTGCTGCCACATAATCATTTGCATAAGGCAAGCTATATAATTGATCACTAGCAATTGTTTCACATTCTTCATTATTGTTTATTTCAAGATTACTATAACTTCTTTTTCCTATACAAAATGGACGATAAGCTAAATATTCTTTAGATGAACCTAAAAATTTATTATTTGCTTCTAATTCTAATAAACTTTCTTTTAATCTACTAACACTGTAGTTATTAATACCTGAATAATCAGCAACATCAACGTTATATCTATCATCCCAAGTATAAGTTTCTTCTAAAGCTTTATCAGCATAAATAATTCTCGCATAACCATCTTTATCAATACCAAGTATTCTCCATAACTTACCATTTAAAGAAACATAATTGTTAACGTATTCTCCTCTAAAACGATAACTATCTCCTTCAAGATAAAGTCCCTCACCACTAGTTGTTGTTCCATTATCACTTAAAACTTTAGTTGTAAATTTTTCAGTCTTATAATTCTCTCCGCAATTTAGTATTGGAGAATATAAATAATTATCACCATTTTTTGTAACAATTACTTTAGCATCACAACTAACTGTTTTATCTAACATTTTACTAAGTGATTTAATATACTTACCATTTTCTAAAGTTTCAACTTCAACCGTAACACTTCCTGATTCTTCTTTTGGAAGTAAAGACGTATTACTACTAAAATAGTTTTCAGCGGCACTCTTTAATCTTTTTTCAATATTTTCAAAAGAAACTTTTTTATTACTAACCCCTATAACAATAAAAATTATAACTACTAATAAAATTATTCCTCCAAAAATGCCACTCATTATATAAATTAGTTTTTTCTTATCCATAAAATCCTCCTATAAAACTAATTTAAGTATAGCAAAAAAACTATTTTTTAGCAATATTATTAACACTTTTTGTATCTGCTACTGTAGAAAAGGCTGAATAAATTTTTACATATTTTACATCTTCAATCATTTCATTAAAAATATTATCTATATGATGTCTCATTATCTCACCTCGCCTTTAATTTAGCACAATTAATTAAATCTTTGGTGTATTTCGACAAAACTAGAACAAATTAGACCTTAAAATTTATATAGCTATATTTTTTATTTTATAGTATAATTATTATGGTGATAAAATGAATTATCCAGGTGGTACTAAAAAGCAAATAAAGACAAACATAAACTACGGAAATCGTGGTATGACCTTAGAAAGTGATTTAAACGAAACAAATAATTATTATTTAAATAATAATATTGCGGTTATTTATAAAAAACCAACACCAATTACTATTTCTAATGTTGAATATCACTCTAGAACTGATGCCGTTATTACAAAAGCTTATTTTAAAACACCATCAACTACTGATTATAATGGTATATATAAAGGAAAGTATATCGATTTTGAAGCTAAAGAAACTAAAAATACAACAAGCTTTCCTATTAGTAATATCCATAAACACCAACTTGAACATTTAAAAAGAATTGATGAACATGGTGGTATTGCTTTTTTAATTGTAAGATTTACAAAATTAAATTTAACTTATTTTATTACCTATAAAAATTTTGAAAAAAGTTTAGAAGGAAAAAAATCTGTCTCATTAAGCAAATTCAAAGAGCTTGGTCACATTATTGAAGATAAATACAATCCTCGTGTTGATTATTTAAAAGTAATAGATAAATATTTAGAAGGAGAAAATATATGACAAAGAAAAGAAATAATAAAAAAATAAATTTTAATACAATAAAAAAATGGTTATTTAAAAGTAAATTCAATCTAATAGTAAGTATTTTAACTATTGTTGGTATTCTACTAGGAACTTACTTATTTGGCTTTATCTTTAGCCTTATTCTATTTGCTATACTTGATATTATAGTATTTGGAATTCACTGGTTTTTAAATAAAGGTACAGCTGTCCAAGTAAGAAAAAAGAAAAAGGTAGCGCTAATTATCTTTTTAATACTATGTATTGTTGGACTTGTTGGTATTGTTGGTTTTGCTATACTAATTGTAAAAGAAGCTCCTGATTTTAATCCCGAAAATCTTTATACTAAAGAATCTAGTGTTTTATATGATAAAGATGGAGAAGTATACGCTAAACTAGGTGCTGAACAAAGAATAAAAATAACATATGAGCAAATACCTCAAGTATTAGTAGATGCTATTATTGCTACTGAGGATTCAAGATTTTATTCACATAATGGTGTGGACTTACCACGTTTCCTAAAAGCATCTGCGACACAACTTCTTGGTCGTGGAGGCGGTGGTGCTTCTACCATAACAATGCAAGTTGCTAAAAATGCTTATACATCTCCTGTATCCAATGGTTGGGAAGGAATTAAAAGAAAGTTTACCGATATCTATCTAGCAATTTTCAAAATTGAAAAAACATATACTAAAGAAGAAATTTTAGAATTTTACGTTAACTCTTATTATATGGGTGGTGGTGCTTATGGTGTTGAGCAAGCATCACGTAACTATTTTGGAAAAAGCGTATCTGAATTAAACTTATCAGAAGCTGCTATGATAGCTGGTTTATTTAAAGGTGGTAACGCCTACGATCCTTATTTATATCCTGATAATACAGAAGCTAGAAGAAAAGTTGTTTTATCTCTAATGTTAAGACATGGATATATTAACGAGGAAGAATATAATGCTGCAAAAGAATTAACCGTAGAAGATATTGTTAAGAAAATTGATAAATCTTCATCAACAAAAAATTATGCATATCAAAGTTTTATTGATACTGTTGTTGAAGAAGTAAAGAAAAAAACAAAAGCTGAAACTGGTACTGAACAAAATCCATATGAAATACCAATGGAAATATATACTACTATGGATCGCTCTAAGCAACAATATCTTGATGATCTTATGAACGGAGAAATTTCTAGTTACAAATGGGAGAATGATGTTGTAGAAGCTGGTATTGTTGTTACTGACACTAACACTGGAGCAATCGTTGCTGTTGGTGCTGGACGTGACAAAAATGCCGTTGGTACATATAACTATGCTACAATGATAAAAAATCAAATTGGTTCTACAGCTAAACCATTATATGATTATGGTCCTGCATTTGAATATAATAATTGGTCACCTGCTCAACCTGTTCCTGATGAAGAATATTCTTATTCTACAGGTGGAAATCTTAATAACTGGGATGGAAAATATAATGGTTATATGGACGTTAGAAAAGCTCTAAGTCTTTCAAGAAACGTTCCTGCTTTAAAAACATTTAAAGCTGTCAATAATAATAAAATAAAAGAATTTGTTACCAACCTAGGATTAAGCCCTGAAGGTAGTGGTGGTATTATTCATGAAGCCCACTCTATTGGTGGATATAATGGAGAATCTCCTCTAACCCTTGCTGCTGCTTATGCTGCATTTGCTAATGGAGGAACTTACATCGAACCTTATACATTTACTAAAATAACATATAAAGATAGTGATAAAGTATTTAATGTTACTCCAAAAACACAAAAAGCTATGTCAGATTCAACTGCTTATATGATTACAAGTATTTTAATGGATACAGCAGTAGCTAACATGGGTAGTAGTAAAGTAAATGGTATATCATACGCTATCAAAACTGGTACATCTAACTTTAGTGCTGAAACTAAAAGAGCTCACAGCTTACCTGCTAATGCTGTTAATGACCTTTGGGTTGCTGGATACTCTAGAGACTATGCTATTGCTATGTGGTATGGATATGATAAAATTAATAAAGATTATGTTAATAGATTATCATCTTATCAAAATATTAGATTATTTAAAGCTATTAGCAAAGGTGTTTTATCTGGAACTAGTTCATTTACAATGCCAAGTAGTGTTGTAGAAGTAGAAATTGAAACTGAAACATCTACTCCTTTACTTGCTAGTGAATATACACCAGAAAATCTTAGAAAAAAAGAATTATTTAAATCTGGAACAGAACCTACTGATGTTTCAACTAGATTCTCAAAATTAAATAATGTAACAAATTTAAAAGCTACAACTAATGGTAATAAAGTTACATTAACTTGGAATGCAGTAAAATCTGATGCTATTGATGAAACAGCTATTAGAAACGATTTCTCAAAAATCTTTACTAGTGAAAAATTCTTAAATGCATTTGTAAGTTCTAGAATAAGTTATAATAATAGTTATATTGGCAAAATAAGTTATGATGTTTATAAAAAGCAAAGTGATGGTAGTCTAAAATTATTAGGCAACACAGTTGATACAACATTCGAAGATACAACAACAGATTCATCTACTACTTATGTTGTTAGAACATCTTATACACTATTTAAAAATAATGCTAGCGATGGAGCTGAAACAACAGTTACAACAACTAACACTGAATCAATAATTTCAGCTTCATTAAATGGTGACTCTACAATAATTTTATCAGTAGGTACACCTTTTAAAGATTTAACTAAACCAGTTATCGTTTTAGAAAACTCTGTAGATGTTACTGATAAAGCAACTATTACCAAGACTATTGAAGGTCCTAGTAATGAAATTGATACTTCAGTAGAAGGCACATATGTTATAAAATATAAAGTATCTTACAATGGTTTTAAAGACACTTTATCTAAAACAATTCAAGTAAAAAACAGTTAGAAATTTCCTAACTGTTTTTTTTACAATATTTTTTAAGTCCACAATTTTCACATTCAGGCTTTATTGCTTTGCAATAATATCTACCAAACAATACCAATTGATGATGTAAACGACATAAATCATCGTCTTTAAAAAACTTATTTAATTTCTTTTCTACTACAACTACATCATCTGCTTCCTTAGCAATACCAAGTCTTTTTGAAACTCTACTTACATGCGTATCAACAGCAATACAAGGAACATTGTAAATATTACTAAGAACAACATTAGTCGTTTTTCTTCCTACTCCATCTAAACTCTCTAAAAATTTTCGATCATTAGGAACTTTACCATTACTTTTTTCTAATAAATTTTTTGCTATACTTTTAATGTTGCTAGCCTTTTTATTATAAGTACCTATACTTCTTATAATTTGTTTTATATCTTCTATATCAGCATCAACTAAATCTTTCAATGAAGGATATTTTTTAAATAAAGCTCTAGTTACTTCATTAACTCTTTTATCAGTTGTTTGAGCACTCAACATTGTTGCAATCAATAATTCATAATCTTTACTATATTCTAATTCACATCTAGGGTTAGGAATAATAGTATCTAAATAAGCTATTATTTCTTTATTCTTCATCTGTCAACCAATCATAATCAATATCTGGTATTTCTTCTTGTTTAGGTCTAGAAACTTTTCTACTATTATCTAAATCAGCTTGTGTCTTTATTCCTTTTTTACCCCACTCATTTAATATTTTATCAATATATCTTAAATTAGTAACTCCATTATAAACAGCTTCTTTTAAAGCTAAAACAATAGTTTCTTCATTTATATTACTATCTTGCCATGCATTAATTATTTCATACTCAATTGGAGATAAAGTACGTCCAAATTCTTTTTCAAATATATCATATATTTGACTCTTATTTTTCTTAGGAGAATCGTCAATAAGTAAACCAACTAATTTATTATATAAACCCTCAGTATCAATTACTTCTTTACGTACATTATCAACTTTTTTTAACTCTATCTTTACAAGATCTAATTCTTTTAAATGCTCCAACATATCCATTAAGTCTCCTAAAGGAAGATTTAACTCAGAACTTATTTTTTTAGGATTGAAAGAAGAATCAACACTAAGTAAATATGATACAACTATTAATTCATCTGCAGTCATATTTAATTTACGATAATTATAAAATAACAATCCAGGTATTATAACATCTCTATTTTGTAAAATCTTTTTTATTTTTTCCACCATATAATCACCTGATTTAATTATATATCATTTTTATTATTTTGTATATTAGAATATTTTTCCACCATATATTTTTTTATAACTTCTTTATCGTTTTCTAACTCTTTTTTTAATACTAAAACTTCTATATCATGTAAAATATTACCTATTTCTTTTCCCTTTATATTTAGTACTTCTTGTATATCTTTTCCATTAATATCTAAATCACTAATATTGTGAATTACTAAATCATTATATTTTTTTGTAATTAGTTTTTTAGGGATATTTCTAATTTGACCAGCAATTGAACAATTATATAAACCGTATTTATATAAAACCATGGAATCATATAAATCTAAATTTTGTAATTCATTTAATTTCTTTATTGTTACTTTATCATCATTAGAAAAAGGATATGTATCTATAACACCTAGTTGTGACCATATTCCAATTAAAGATGGAACTATAACTAGTTTATCTAAATTATGTAATTCCAAATATTTATCAATTCCTAATTCCATCATTAAATTGACACCATAAGAAGCATTCTTGCTAGTAAATATTTTTTCTAACTCTTCCTTTTTTCTTTCGTAAGAAAGACTCTCTAAAAGATATCCATACTTTTTAATATATTTTTTAACACTATCATCTAATGTAAAATTTAAAGTAGTTGCAAACCTAATAGCCCTTAAAATACGTAAAACATCCTCTTTAAGCTTCTTTTTAGGCGAACCTACCACTTTTATTAACTTATTATCTAAATCCTCTCTAGCCCCTAATAAATCGATAATTTCGCCATATTCATCCATACACAACGTGTTAATCGTAAAATCTCTTCTTTTAAGATCATCAATTAAACTATCTATATACTTAATTTTAATTGGAGCCCTATGATTTTCATACTTAATATCTTTTCTAAAAGTAGTAACCTCAAATCTAATTTTTTTATATCTTATTGTTACTGAGCCATAGCTTTCTTTAGGTAACATTAAATTACCAAATATTTCTTTTAATTGTTTAGGAGTAGCATTAGTACATATATCAACATCCATACTTCTTTTATTCAAATATAAATCTCTGACATATCCACCAACCACATATGCTTTAAAACCATTATCATTTATCTTTTTTAATATTTCTAAACTTGCATTATACATGAAATTTCCATAAAAAAAAGGCGTGAGCCTTTTAGTTTAAAGCGTCTTTTAACTTAGATCCTGCTTTAATAGTAGCTGCAACTCTAGCTGGGATTTTAACTGTTTCACCAGTTCTAGGGTTACGTCCTTCTTTAGCTGCTTTTTTCTTAGCAGTAAAAGTACAGAAACCTGTTAAAGTTACTTTCCCTTCTGATTTTAATCCTTTGATAACTCCGTTCATCATAGCTTCTAAAGCACGAGATGAATCAGCTTTTGATAATCCAGTTTCTTCTGCAATGAAGTTAACTAAATCTGTTTTTGACATATTCTTGACCTCCTATATTATAAGCTCTATCTTGCTTACAATTAAAGAATACCATTTTTTTTAAGTAAAAGCAATATATTTTGCTTATTTTAACAAAAAAGTTATAGGAAATCCTATAACACAATAGCAAATAAATTACCATTACCTTTATTTACTAGTTTTGATAATGTTTGTTGTAATTTAAATCTAGCATTTTCTGGCAACATTGAAAGCTTAGCTTGAATACCCTCTTTTACAATAACATCTAAACTACGACCAAATATTTCACTTTTCCATATACTATCAGCATCATTGTCATAATCTTTCATGATATAATTTATTAACTCTTTACTTTGCATTTCTGAACCAATTATTGGTTCAAATGTACTTTCAACATCCACTCTAATCATATGTATAGAAGGTGCGACTGCTTTTAATTTAATACCATATCTACTACCCTGTTTTAATATCTCTGGTGTATCTAATTTCATATCAGAAAGAGTTGGACATGCAACACCATATCCTGTTGTTTTAACCATTTTTAATGCTGTTTTTATTTGATCATACTCAACTTTGGCTTCATTATAATCTTGGAATAATTTTAACAGTTGAGATTTAGATGTTACTTCTACACCAATAATATCTTTAAGAACTTGGTTATATAAGTTATCTGGTGCATCTAAAGTAACAGTTACTACTCCTGAAGATGTATCAACATTAGAAAGATATGACTTGCTTATATACTCACAATCATTAAAATGATTAGTTATGTGTTCTATATCACGAAGTTTATCAATTTCAATAACACTTTCTCTTATTTTCTCAATATATATTTTCTTAAGCCAGTTTTCTGAATCTAATGTTGCTATCCATTCTGGCATATCAACATTAACTTCTAAAACTGGAAATTCATATAAAGCTTCTTTTAAGATTGAATATATATCACGTTCTGACATATTTTCAATACTGATTGGAAGAACTGGAACACCATATGACTCTTTTAAACTATCGGCCATACGCTCTGTTTCTGGTAACATTGGATGGGTTGAATTTAAAATTACAATAAAAGGTTTACCTATTTCTTTTAATTCTCCTACTATTCTTTCCTCTGCTTCAACATAATCACTACGCTCTATTTCACCAATAGAACCATCTGTTGTAACAACAATCCCTATACTTGAATGGTCCTTTATTACTTTTTCTGTTCCTATTTCAGCAGCTTCTACAAAAGGAATCTCTTCATCATACCACGGTGTTTTTACCATTCGAGGACCATTTTCATCTTCATACCCTTTTGCTCCAGGAATAATGTATCCAACACAATCAACCAAACGTACACTAGCTGTAAAATCATCTACTTTAATAGTTGCTGCATTACTAGGAACAAATTTTGGTTCAGTTGTCATTATTGTTCTTCCCTGTGCACTTTGAGGTATTTCGTCTAAAGCTCTTTTTTTCTCATATTCATCCTCAATATTAGGTACAACTAAATTCTCAATAAACTTTTTTATAAATGTTGATTTACCAGTTCTTACTGCCCCTACTACACCTAAATACAAATCTCCACCAGTTCTTTCAGTAATACTTTTTATAATATCTATCTTTTCCATATAATCCCTACTTTCATCTAATTCATTAAACTATATGAAAAAAAAGATAAAAGTATTCAAAAAAAAGAATTATTTCAATTCTTTCATTTTTGGATTATTTTTTAATTCAAAATCTTGCTCTAAAGCTATAATACCATCATCTAGTAATGTATCTCCAACTTTAATCATTGTACTAAAGAAATTTTTATTTACTAAATCATAAATATACTCTCTTACTTTATTTGTATCTTTAGCAAAATATATTGAATGATTATTTCTTATTAAAAGAGCCATAACATTTTCTGTTATTTCATCAACAAGACCTAAATAATTTATATTTGTTCCTGCATTTACACTCATAAACATAGTCTTATATTTATTAATTTCTTCAGTTATTGCAAGATCAACATCTATTTTTTCATCTTCTAATTTATATTTTAAAGCTCCTATATTAGTATCAATAGATTTTTTTAAATTCATATCTTTCTTTTGATACACTTTATATACGGCATTTAATAATTCTTCTTTAGAAAAACTAACATGCGGATAATTTTCATTCATATACTTTGTTATTTTTTTTACCAAAGTATCCAAACATGGAGTTTGAGTATTATATATCATTTTTAATAACTCTGAAGACATCATTTCAAGAGCTGTAACAAATTCATTAATCTTCATTTCCCTATCCATATTACCACCTATTATTATTTTAACACAAATTAAACTTTACGGAAATGAAATTATCTAAGTTTACATCAATTTGTCACTAAAACATTCCATTTATGTCTTTTGGAACTTTATCATTGACAACAGCTTTTACTATTTTATCTTCTTTATCTTTTGAAACTTCTTTACCTGTCATTTTACCAAGTTCCTGTATAACTTCTCTTAAAGTTGCTTCATTTTTTAAATCACTTTGTTGTAGTTTAGCCGCCAAATTTAAAATTTTATCTTTTCCAACCTTAGTCTTCTTTTCTACTCTATTAAAAAAGCTATCTGAAAAATTTACCATATAAACACCTCTAACTTATTATATGGTATTTCTTTTTTTTCGTTAAAAATTTAATCAATTAATATATTATATTTTTGATATTCTTTATCATAATACTTTATATAACCATCTTTAGCGAGACGATATAAAATAAAACTTTTAGGATAATTATTTTCTTGTTCTATATTATAATTAGATTTTAAACAATATTTATAATAGTCATCATCAATCATCCAAGAATATGCTTGATTATCAGCTTTAATCTCATTTTCATCATTCTTATCATCATAAGAAATTAAGCTTGTTGCTTGTGCTTTATTAAAATCAGTTTTACAATGTGCTAATTCATGCAATAAAGCAAAATATATATCTGCTATTCTATGATGTTTCAATGTTAAATAAATAGCTGGCTTACTTCTATGTACCTTAAAAGCACCTCTAATTTTTGAACCAGGAATATCATTTTGAATAACTAAATAAATTCCGTTTTTATTAAATTCATCAATCAAGTCATTTATATCAAATTTTTCCTTTTTTGCAGATTCAAGTATAAATTTTACTAATTTTTCTATATTCTCTTTTTTATATTCAGCAACATCTTGTTTTAAAGTTTGACGATAACACTTTTCTAACCATAAAAACAACAATTCTGGTTTATCATTTTTGCTTTTAAAATAAATATTCTTATCAATTTCATAAATTTTTTTGGGCGAAGTAACTCTCAAAAATTTTAAAATGTCTTTAATACTTTCTAATTTATCAGAACTATCTATAAATTCAATATATTTTTCTTTTTTTAAATAATTATAATTAAATTTTTTTAGATATTCTGACTCCGTTAATCTTTTTTCTTTTAAATACTCATCTATACTTTTTTCAAATTTATAGTTAGTTTCTATTTTATATATATAATCAATAGGAATACTAGTCACAAGAGAAATATTTTCTATTATTTGGGAAGATAAATCCATATTTCCTGATAAAATATCAATTAAATGTTTAGGTGTTATATTAATTCTGTTAGCAAAATCTTTATTAGTAATATTATTATATTCCAAATAGTCTATCAAATAATCTTTAAACCTTAATTTCTCCATCACAATCACTTCCTTAATTTATTCTTATTTTTATTTTGTTCTTAATTTCCTTTTAAAATCGTTATAGTGATCAGTACTTATATATTCTAGTCTTACAATTTTATTTTCTTTATCTATACTAACAATTAATCTAATTGTTCCACCTTTTTTACACAAATTAAAACTATAATATCCACACATATCATCCTTTAGTGCTTCAAACCCATATATTTTTGACATTGGATTTTGATATAAATCTTCATATGTAGAGCTTTGTTTAATATGCAATATTATTTTATTCAATTTAAGCATCTCGTCATGATATTTTTTTAATTTTTTTTCTTGTTTCTTAAACTCTTCTCTTTCTATTTTCAATATCTCTCATCCTCAAATTCTTCCTCCTTTCGAATATATTTCTCTTAACTCATATATTAACATTTTTGTTAATATATGTCAACAGTTATAATAAAAAGAAGCTAGATTTCTTCTTCTCCTTTATTTTTAAATTGTAAAATAATTGGAGTACCTTCAAAATCAAAAGCTTCTCTTATTTTGTTTTCTAAATAACGCTCATATGAAAAATGTATTAAACCTTTACTATTAACTTGAATATTAAATGTTGGTGGTTTAGTCGAAACTTGTTTACTAAAATATATCTTTAAGCGTTTACCTTTATAAGTTGGTGGTAAATTTAATGCATAAGCATCAGTTATAACATCATTAAGTAAACTTGTTCCTATTTCTTTGTTTGTATTTTGATAACATTTTAAAACTTCAGGCATCAATGTATGAAGTCTTTTTTTAGTAAGTGCTGACAAGAAAACAATTGGTGCATATGGCATAAATTGAAAATTATTTCTAATTTTAGTCGTAAATTCTTTTATTGCACCATCTTTATTATCAATTGTATCCCACTTGTTTACTACGATAACAACAGGCTTTCCTGCTTCTATCGCATATCCTGCAATATGTTTATCATGTTCAATTATTCCTTCTTCAGCATTTATAACAAGTAAACAAACATCAGATCTATCTATTGCTTTTAAAGATCTAAGTAAACTATATTTTTCTACATTTTCATAGACTTTACCACGTTTTCTCATTCCTGCCGTATCAATAACTACGTATTCTTCTCCATGGTAAGTAAATGGTGTATCCACTGCATCTCTAGTTGTACCAGCAACATTAGATACAATTGCTCTTTCCTCATTCAATATCGCATTAACTAAACTACTTTTACCTACATTTGGTCTTCCTATTACGGAGAATTTTATAATTCCCTCTTTGTATTCTTCCTCTACCTTAGGAAAATCTTTTACAATTGTCGTTAAAAGTTCATATATCCCAATATTTTGCTCTCCACTGACTGTTAAATACTCTGAAAAACCAAGTTCATAAAAATCATATATATTATCACGAGATAAACTACTATCAATTTTATTTATAACAACAATAACATTTTTACCAGATTTTAATAACATATCTCTTACCACTAAATCATTAGTTGTTATTCCCTCTTTACCATCAACAACAAAAAGAATAACATCTGCTTCATCAATTGCTAGAGTTGCTTGAATCTTTATTTCTTCATTAAAAGATGCATCACTTATATCAATACCACCTGTATCAATTAAATGAAAAGAATAATCCTCAAACTTAACATTACCATAAACTCTATCTCTAGTTATACCTGGAGTATCTTCTATAATTGATATTTTTTTACCAACTAATCTATTAAAAATAGTTGATTTACCTACATTTGGTCTACCAACAAGCGCAACTACTGGTTTTTTCATACTACCACCTCTTTTTCTACATTATTATAACACATCATAACCTTTATACAAATAATTTTTTATTATTAATTAATTTAGCTTTATTTATAATTTTATAAGCATCTTCTCCATATATAATTTTACTATTTTCTAAAATAAAACCTATATTTATATCACTCACAGTTCTTTTAGGAATAACATAAAAATTACTATTATATTTATATATTTTACAATAATCTAAAATATCTTTGTTTAACATACTAAACTTATCCAACGCAAAAAGAAATTTTTCTTTTTTCATTATTTTTATTTTCATATCTATATGATCATCATAAAAACCATAAAAATCTAAATCTTCTTTTTCTATTTCTAAAATAATACCAAACAAGTTATCTTGGTAAATATTTATATTATAAAAACCTTTTATTTCTATATCATAAAATTCATTTAATTTTATAAACAAATTTTTAAAATACTTTTCTAAATTATTTTTTAGTGAAAAACTATTCTTTTTTAAATAAAGATTATTCAAAAAAACTATTAACTTACCATCATCTAGTTTTTCTACCCTCATAAAATCACCTATGTTATTTTATGAAATAATACTAATAATGAGATAAATTAAATAGTTCTTTCTATTTTATTATGAATTTCATCTCGTCCTAACTTAGTAACATTTGAAAACATTACAAAGTCATCACCAACAACTAAATCAAGTTCATCTAATATCATTGTTCTTTGTTTCTGTTGTAATGTAATACCAATTTTATCGGTTTTGGTTGCTACTATCGTAACAGGAATTTTATAATGTTTTAAATAATTATACATCATTAAATCATCACTAGTTGGTTTATGACGAAAATCAATTAACATAAATACTTGTTTTAAATTTTTTCTACTTGTTAAATAATCTTCCATCATTAAACCAAATTTCTTTTGTTTTGCTTTATTTAAGTTAGCATATCCATACCCAGGTGCATCTACTAAATAAAATGAATCATTAACTAAATAAAAATTAATTGTTTGTGTTTTTCCTGGATTAGCAGATGTACGGGCAAAATTCTTTCTACTAATAATTGTATTAATGAAACTACTTTTACCAACATTAGAACGACCTACAAGTAAAAACTCTGGTTTCTCATCAGTTGGATATTGACTACGTCTCACCGCACTAATAGCTAAATTAACACTCTTTATTTTCATTTTTACCACCTTACTATTTTCGTGACTAATTAATTATAACATTATCAACTAATATTGTCAAAACGAGTAAAACTAACTCAACCTCTTTTGACTATGTTCTTTTTGTTTAATTTTATTAGAAATATGTTCAATTATAGTCATGTAACAATATTCATTCGGATGCAATCCATCATCAGTATAATTATCATTGATAAGTCCATCTACACCAAGTAATATATTATATAAATCTAAGTAATCAATATTATTTTCTTCACAATATTTTTTTAACTTTTGATTTATTATAATTACCTTTTTATTTATATCAATATCACTAGTTGGATATAGAAGCTCAACCAATATATCTTTACCGCTAGTAATTACATTTTGAATAAATAATTTCATTTTTTCAAAAACATCATCTAACGATTCTTTTCCATCACAATCACAGTCTGGTCTTAATATGTTATTAATTCCAATTAATAAAACAAAGCAATCCATTTTATCTTTTTCAACTTTTTTCCAAGCATATTTGTGATAATTACCTACACCAATATTTGAAACTCCACAAATATAAAAAATTATATCACTATTAGGTATTTTAGTAGTAATAAGTGGAACATTAAAACCTCTTTTTGCCTCTTTATCAATTATATATGGCATATATTCTGTAATTGAATCTCCTAGTAAAGCTACTCTTTTCATATAATAGTTCCTTTCTTTTTATATTATATCATTACCTTACCTTTTTTACATGTTAAGTTTAGTAAAAAAGCTAAAAATTTTAAATAATTATTAATATAATTTGAATATTCTAAATATCATAACTTCAATCAAAAACAAGATGAAAATTTGAATTTTTTATAAAATTATGTATAATACTGAAACACAGTAGGAGAAAAAAATATGGAATATAAATATTATAATCAGTTTAATTTATCTAATGAGTTGTCACAAGCAATATCAACTATAATATCAAAAAAAGAAAATGATGATTATGTATGTAAAATTTTAGTACTTACTATTCCTGAACATAAAGATATGGTTTTCCACTCTCCATTAACTAATGAAGATATTTATAGGCCAGGATTTTCAGCATTAAGTGGGGCTCAAATACGTGAAATTGATGAAAAATATGGAAGATATATTGAAGGAACTATTCCAGAAGAAAATTATTCTTTCTTAGTAGTTATGAAAGGTGAATCTTATAAAAAAATTTCTAAATTATCATTTAAAAGCAAAAATGGAATAAAGATGGCACTAAAACGTTTAGGTGTTTTTGTTGAAGAATATAACGGAATATTTGATTCAAGAACTTTAAGTACAAAATTTCCATATCTTCAAGACTTTTTTACTAGTTTAGATGATTGGAGAGCACAAACAAGTAGAGTTACAACAGATGATAATGTTTTAAATGAAAGTACTAAAAAAACATTATGTAAAAGAAAAACATTATAATAGTTCATTAATAATAAAAGCCGTGGCACATTTTGTTGCGTAAACAATGAAAATGGCGATAGGCTTTTTGTTTGATTTTATACCTTGCTAAAATTATGCTTAAAAGGGATTAAAAAGTGAAAATCTCTTTTTTAAACGCACTAATTGATTATATCAATTTGCAAGTGTGTTTCTAAATTAACAAAATAAAACTACTTTCAATTTAATTTGAAAGTAGTTTTTTTATTATCTCGAAAAGTTCGAGTTTCTTATCAATCTGGTGCCTTGAGTGGGTAGATACCGAACCCTGTTTAAAGGCGTATCCCTCTCTCAGTACGTATATAATCTTATCATAGATTTTTGAGTTTGTGAACCCTTTTTTAACATTTTTTTAACAAAATTATAACATTTATTGTTTTAATTTATTTTTTGTATATGAAAAGCGAGTATTTTACTACTCACTTCGCAGTTTGAGAGTCACTGCTACAAGAAGTGATTACCACCTCCCTTCGCAAAACCAATTATTGATTTTTGATGACATCTCTCCTTTTTTATAAAACTCTCTTTATTCGGTTTCTATTATAACATGAAAAAAAACAGTTTCATTTCAAACTGCTTTATAAATTGTAATTTGCTTATTAGAAAGAAATTATTATTTAAAGTTAAAATAAGATGTATTATAATCTAATTTTATGCCTTTTAATTCTGCCATTTCTTCAATGGTTACAAAAGCATAACCTTCTTTTTCAAGTTCCTCCATTGCTAATAATGCTCCCTCAACCGATTCTATATAAATATCATGTAGTAATATAATTGAACCATCATTGGCATTTTTTAAAATCTCTTCTTTTATCAAATTTCGATCTTTTAATTTCCAGTCAAGAGTATCTACATTCCAAAGAATAGTATGCATTAAGATTAAACTTTTCATATGTGAATCTATATTTCCATAAGGTGGTCTTAATAATGTAGGCTCGACTCCTATGACTTTTTTAATTTCCAATTTACTCTCATTTACTTCTGCTAAAAAATCATTTTCATTAAGCAATTTTAAATTTTTATGATTTTGTGTATGCGTTCCTATCTGATTTCCCTCTTGATATGCTCTTTTTAATATTTCTTGGTTATAAGAAACTCTATTCCCTAATACAAAGAAAGTAGCTTTTGCATCATATTGAGCCATACCATCTAAAAGACGCTTTGTAGTTTTTGTATTTGGTCCATCATCAAAAGTAAATGCAACTAATTTTTTATCTTTATATTTCTCTATATCTCTTTTTTCTAGTTGAGTTTCATTTAGCGTATCTTTTTCAATATCTTCATTTTGATATTTCTCTTTTAATAATTGGTTTATATCTTTAAATACAAGTGTAATCTTAATTTCTCCATTTGCCCAACTAGTAATTTGATATGGTGGAAAAATTATGGTTAGTCCATCTGTATTTATATAAAAATGTTCATAGTTTTCTTTACTTGGATTCATACCTTCTTCTAACCATTCTTTATCAAAGGTAAAATCATTTTCTTCAGCATATTTCAATAATTCATGTTTTACAATCAATGATAGTTCAGAAAAAGATTCATTATCTTTAATTATATCAACTATGCTTACCTGTCTTTTTTCTTTCTTATTATATATATAAGTTTTATCCTGTCTTACATAATGAGCTCCACCAGTATAAGAATATGTAACAATATTTACAGATACTAAATCTTTATATTCTACATTTTGTGCATTTAAGATAAAGTCATATTTAGATGTCATAACATCTTTAGAGTCCTCTACAGTTTTTATAAATTGACTTTTTTGTTCATCAATATATTTTTTTATATCTTTATCTAATACTTTTATACCTGTCTCATCATAATCCACTTTTAAATCATAATTATCTGTTGTTACAATCAAATGGCTTTCTTCAATTTCTTTTATACCTATTTTCCTTTTTATTGTTGGTATTATAAATAATATACTAATAATCAAAATACTAAATAATATAAATAAATATTTCCATATTTTTTTAATTTTTCTTTTTTTCATTTACTGCACCTCAATTAATAATTTATCCTTTTATTATTCACTTACAAATTGTAATTTGTTATTATTTTTTTACCAATTTATTTTTGAAGAAACTCATAAC
>UQVP01000019.1 GCA_900544605.1 uncultured Mycoplasmatota bacterium
CCAACTATAATGTGATTTTATGGTTTAGCGGGACGTTATCTTTAAATTTAACGGATACTACTTTAACCATACTACCACTGTCCTTTACTATACTAATTATATAATTTTATTTTTAAAATTGTCAACAAATTTATGAAAAAAGCTATATGCTTGACATATAACTTATTCTATTGTTAACGTTTGATTTAAAGGTTGAATTTGTATAAACGTATTACCATCATTTACTACTATTTCACTACCATCTTTATATTTATATATTGTTTGAGCACTTCTTGAAGATTTCTCCCAAGTAATTGGTACAGCATAGCCATCTGTTATATAGTATCCTTCTCCACTACCTATATTCTTCAAGTCTCTTCTTCCTTTATTTTCTGTATCAGAAAGAGCTGTATCTTCTACTTTATAAGTAATAATATTTTTAGCTGTATATTGAACACCACTATCTAAATCTGTATTAGCAACTCCACTCATTGTCCTTTTATATACTTTATTCTCACTATCATATTCATAAGATGTTGTATGATAATTAGAATATTTAATAGTAACATTATTAGCTGGTATTGCTCCTTCTTTCGTGCTTAAATCAAGTTCATCTACGCTGTAATTTAAAAGTAAATCTTTATCAGTTTCTGTGCGATATCCTTTTTTCTTTGTTGTTTCATTTAATTTTTCAATATTAGTGAAAGCAGTATGTTCATAAGCTCTTTTTAACGTTTTGTCTCGCCAAAAGCAACTATCATATAAACCATTAATATTATTTATTTTCAAAGTAGATATATCGCTTTGCGCTTTTGGGCTCCATCCAAAATGAACATATATAGCATCATTTTCTAAAGCATAATCTAGGAAATAATGTCTTGAACTTCTTATTGAGCCTATTTTTGCTGTTTGGGCATCTTTATAAAGAGCCATCATACGTGTTATTCCGCCTTCAACCACAATTTCATAAACTATATAAGCATCTTGAATTCCAGCTTGAGGCCATGCCGCATGATTATTATTAATCATTACAGCATATGGTCTTGTCTTAGATTTTAAATTTACTATTTTTAATTGTTTTTCTGGTTCTTTTGCTTGTTCAACTTCTCCTTGTTCTTCTCCTTTTTTACCACACCCGCATAAACTAATTAACAATGTTAAACAAATTAAAGAACTTAGTATCTTTTTTTTCATTCTACCACTCCTCTATTTTCATTATATCACTCATCATCTTTATTAGTAAACATATTATTACTACATAATTATATGAATGTAAAGAAAAAAGAATGAATAGTCATTCTTATCTAGTAATAGTAAATGATAAATCTTTCACTTTATTTAATTTTATTATAATGTAAATACTTTCTATCAAATTTATAACTTCTGTAATTAATAATAAAGTTCCTGCTGTTACTGTAATAGTCATAAATGAAGCAAATGGATTTATGATTAATAATAAGCCAAAAACAATCATTAAAATAGTAATTAAAACAAGACCTAAATAAGCATTGTCAAGGAATAAACTTAAGTTAATAGATAATTGAAGTTTAAATAAATTACTAATTATTATCCATATACCTAATATTATTGGAAATACATTTATAACATCTTTTTTATACACTAGTAACATAATACCAGAAATAATAGTTACAAGACCTAACAATAAATCAATACTGAATAATCTTGATTCTTTTGAAATTGTAAAATAAGATATTAAATATCCTAAACCACTAAGTAGAATAATAATAGCAAATATTACTATAAATACTTCTAACGATTCCAATGGTTTAAACATTAAAAATAAAGAAAGACATATCATCAAAATAGATACTATTATAGAACAACCCTCATACTTTTTTATATAATCTTTTATCATACTTACCTCCTAGTATTAATATATCACATTTTTTAATTTTTATAAATAAACAAAATAAGTACTTTTGTTGGAAAAGTACTTATTTATATTCTATAATGGTGACTCGTAAGGGGTTCGAACCCTTGAATGTAGCCTTGAGAGGGCTATGTGTTAAGCCACTTCACCAACGAGCCATGACATTAACATTTTAACACGTTTAATTTTTTTTGACAATAGTAATTGACAAATATAACAGATAATGATTTAATAATAGATAAATTTAGGGGGCCATTTTATGACGTTTATAACAATTACAGAATTTTTAAGAAACAAAATAAATAATAAATATTATGAGTTAAAGAATGATTTCTTTAACAAAGCTGAAAAAAAAGATGATGAGGAAGAATTTTATGATGAAGATATAGTTGAGGAAGATAATGACTTTGAAAACTATATAGAAGATTATCTTGAAGAAATAAGTATTGAATATGAAGAAAAAGTTACAAAAGAATTAGCTAAATTTATAAGAAATAATCAATACAAAAATATTATGTATTTAATTATTTTAAAAGATTGCTTTGAGTATTTAAAAACAGAAAAATTAAATCATAGAAGTATAACTTCAGAAGAACAAGAAATATTACAAAATTTAGAACATATAAATTTAACTATTTTCTTTAAAGCTTTAGATTTAAATGATGAACTATTTTTTGATATTATTACTATTTTTCTAGAATATAATGTTTTATTTAATATTGAAGAAAAATATAACAAACGTAGCTTACTAAAACAAACAAATGATAATTATCATAATAATTTTAAAATAAGTATTTTAGATGATTTACAATATGTATACCAAAAAAGAAGAAACAACTAACGTTTCTTCTTTTATTCATTCCATTTCCAATTTTTTACTTCAGGCATATCTTCACCATATTCTCTAATATAAGCGTTGTGTTCTACTAATTTATCCTTACACCATTCTATTAATCTAGAACCTTTATTTCCTAATTGAGGAAGATATTTTATAGCATCCATAACTAAATTATAACGATCTATTTTATTTTGAACACGCATATCAAAAGGTGTTGTTATTGTACCTTCTTCTTGATAGCCATGAACATGAATGTTTTTATTATCACGATTATATATTAATTGATGAATTAATGAAGGATAGCCATGAAAAGCAAATATAATTGGTTTATTTTTAGTAAATATCGCATTATAATCAAGATCTGTTAAACCATGTGGATGTTTGTTATTAGATTCTAGTCGCATCAAATCAACAACATTAACAAATCTAATCTTTATTTCTGGAAAATTATCTCTTAATATTTTAGTAGCAGCAAGAGCTTCTAATGTTGGTGTATCGCCAGCACATGCCATAACCAAATCTGGTTCACTATCTTGATCATTACTAGCCCATTCCCAAATACCTATACCTTTAGTACAATGTTTTATAGCTTCGTCTATTGTAAGCCATTGTGGTCTTGGATGTTTTGATGCCACTATAACATTTATATAGTTTTTACTTCTAATACAATGATCAAAACAAGAAAGTAAACAATTCGTATCTGGAGGCAAATACATCCTAACAATATCAGATTTTTTTGTTACTAAATGGTTTAAGAAACCTGGATCTTGATGTGTATATCCATTATGATCTTGTTGCCATACATGAGAAGTTAAAACATAATTAAGAGACGAAATTTTTCTTCGCCAAGCAAGCTCACTTGTTACCTTTAACCATTTAGCATGTTGACTAGTCATAGAATCAACGATTCTAATAAAAGCTTCATAAGAATTAAACATCCCATGTCTTCCTGTTAATAAATAACCTTCTAACATTCCTTCACAAACATGTTCTGATAAAACAGAATCTATAACCTTACCTGATGATGATAAAAATTCATCATTATCTAACCTTATTCCATTAAACTGACGATTAGTAGCATCAAAAATATGATTTAAACGATTTGATAAAGCTTCGTCTGGTCCAAAAACTCTAAAATTATTATTAGTTGCAATTACATCACGAATAAATTTACTAAGCTCCATCATATCTTGAGCTTCAACAGTTCCTGGGCTTTTTACTTCTACTGCATATTTCTTAAAATCTGGCACCTTTAAATCTTTTAATAATATACCTCCATTAGCATTTGGATTCATACCCATTCTCTTATTTCCTTTAGGAGCCAAAGCTTTTATTTCTGTTTTGATTTCACCATTTTCATAAAATAAATCTTCTGGTTTATAACTTTTTAACCAATGTTCCAACAAAGTAACATCTTCATCACTATCAATTGTAATTGGAACTTGATGAGCCCTAAAAGTACCTTCAACTTCTTTTCCTTTAATAAATTGTGGGCAAGTCCAACCTTTAGGTGTTCTCAAGATAAGCATTGGCCACATAGGTCGTTCATATTGTTTATCTTTAATATCTTTTATAATATCTATAGCTTCATCCATAGCTTCAGCCATTTTTTCATGTCTTTCATAAATATCTGTATCTCTATCTATTTCAACAATAATTGGTTTATAACCACATCCATAAAAGAATAAATTTAATTCTTGATTAGTAATTCTTGAAAAAATAGTAGGATTAGATATTTTATATCCATTTAAATGTAATATTGGCAATACTACACCATCAGTTTTTGGACTTATAATTTTATTTAATTGCCATGAAGTAGCGAGAGGCCCTGTTTCAGCTTCACCATCACCAATAACACACGCAACTATTAAATCAGGATTATCAAGCACAGCTCCATAAGCATGAGAAAGACTATATCCTAACTCTCCACCTTCATTAATAGAGCCAGGTGTTTCTGGCGCCACATGACTAGATACTCCACCCGGAAATGAAAATTGTTTAAATAATTTCTTTAGACCATCTTCATCTTCCGTAATATTAGGATATATTTCTGAATAACTACCATCTATATAATCTTGAGCAATCATCGCATTTCCACCATGTCCAGGTCCAGATACATATATCATATTTAAATCATATTTATTAATAATTCTATTTAAATGAGTATATATAAAATTCTGCCCAGGCACAGTTCCCCAATGCCCTACAATTTTTCTTTTTATATCTTTTCTTTCTAGTGGCCTTTTTAAAAGGGGATTATCAAGTAAATATAATTGACCACAAGATAAATAATTTGCCAATCTAAAATAAGCATCTAAAGATAATGCTTCTTCATTAGTTAATACTTTATCCA
Organism: uncultured Mycoplasmatota bacterium; assembly: GCA_900544605.1. Lineage (GTDB taxonomy): Bacteria > Bacillota_I > Bacilli_A > RF39 > UBA660 > SIG204. The sequence continues at coordinate 5,062 of UQVP01000019.1, forward strand.
TATCAACACCTCTTTATTCTATAACCATTATATATTAAAAGTTTATTTTTAACAATATTTATATTAAAAAAAGAGCGATTATTTCACTCTTAATTCTGGTAATGCTTTTACCTTTTCAACATCTAAATTAAAATCTTCTAATCCGCGTTCTCTAAGGGGTATATCTAAATTACTATTCTTTAGAGCAACAGCTATTTCACGTAAATAATTATAATTATCAACTAAAGTTTGGATATTTGCTTCGTTTAAACGGTACTGATGTGATAATAATCTAGTATCGATAGCTTTAAATTTATCATTTGAAATTTCATCTTGCGCTAAAAACTCATTAGCGTAATTTGTTCTATTTCTAATCGTTTCAACTGAAGATGATATTAAAATATCCACTAGATAAAATTGTTTACTATTATATATCCACTCATCATCTCTAATATCTTCCATATTTATATCAGGAGAAGAAAGTGATATTTGATCAATACCATTCACATGATAATCATCATACCAGTGTCTTTTTTCTTCAGATGTCAATTCTCTACCATGATTAATAATCATATTCTTTTGAAATGATAAAATACCATTTTTAATAACATTAGGTGTACTTTTATAACTTCTATTATGATGATATTTTGCATCCTTTACTTCCGTAAAACGACACTTACAATCATAAAGATTTTCTCTTACAAATTGATATATTTTATGAAGATCATAATTAATTATTTCTATTTTACTCATTATTTTCTCTTCATATATTTTTTATTATCTTTTTCTAAACTGTATGTATCATCTAATATAATAGATTCTTCATCAGTAGGTATAACAAATACATCAATATAAGAATTTATATTACTAATTTTACCTTGGCTATATTTTTTATTACGCCCAATATTATTATTAACTTCTTTATTTAAGCTTACATGCATTGAAGTTGAAATATCATTAACAATATCCCCCCTTAATGTTGGATTGTTTTCTAAAACTCCAGCAGTAAATATAATCGCATCTACTTTACCTCTAAGTTTACCATAATACATAGAAATATACTCTATAATTCTTTCTTTGTACATATTGTAAGCTAAGATAGCATTCTTATCGCCTTTTTCGATTAAACTTAATAAATCTCTAAAATCACTAACACCACTTACACCAAGTAAACCACTTTGCTTATTAAAAATATCATTAAGCTCATCTGCACTCTTACCAGTTTGTTTCATAAGATAAGGAATAACTGAAGCATCAATATTACCACAACGTGTTCCCATCATAAGTCCAGCATTAGGTGTTAATTCCATAGAAGTTGCTAAAGATTTACCATCTTTAATAGCAGCAATACTTGCCCCACTACCAACATGACAAATAATTAAATTAACACTATCTTTATTATAATATTTCTTCATATAGTTTGTAATATATTTATAGCTTGTGCCATGAAAACCATATTTACGTACACCATATTTTTCATAAAACTCATTAGGAATCGCATATCTGTAATTGTAATCTGGATTAGTTTGATGGAATGCAGTATCAAACACTGCTACTTGTTTAACTTCTGGTAAAACTTCCTTCATACTTTTAATACATGCTACTTCGCCTGGAATATGTAAAGGTCCTAATTCAGTTAATGACTCTATCTTTTCTATAACATCATCATCAACTACTACTGAATCGCTAAAGTATTCTCCACCATGCAAAATACGGTGCCCTACTCCTTTAATCTCATCTAAATCGTTGATAAACTTATAATTTAATAACTTTTCTAAAACTGTTTTAATAGCATCAGTATGATTATTGATATGTTTAGCTTTTTCTACTTTTTCACCATTAAATTTCAAACTATAAAAGCTATCTTCCAAACCAATCTTTTCTACTATCCCTGAAATTATTTCTTCTTTACTAGGCATTTCATATAAAGAAAACTTTAAAGATGAACTACCACCATTAATTACTAAATATTTACTATTCATTGTAAACTCCCCCTCAAACGACTAATATTCTAACATATTTTTTATATTATAGCAAATTAAAATCACGAATTACTCGTGACTTTTCTTTTTTGTAATGCAATATTTTTGTAAAGAAAAAGAACAGCTTATTTACTGTTCTTCATGTATTCACTAAACTTATTAAATCTATTTTTTATTCTATCTTCACCCAATAGTCTTAACAACTCGTATAAATCAGGTGTCATTGTTAAAGATGTAATTGCAACTCTAATGAATTCACAAACATCACCTACATGACCATTATAATCATCAGGATTTTCTTTATAATCTTTAACATTTGCAGCAAAACCATATTTAGTAGCTAATTGTTTAACCTTTTCATACCATTCATCTTTAGTATCATTACTATTATAATAATTATTTATATAATCAAATAAAATATCACTATTATAATATTTTTTTATTTCAACATTACTATAAACATTTTCTTTTGTATCAAACAATTCATCATACATATACCATATTTGATTTTTTATATCAGAGTAACATGAATAATCTTTTCGTGGCTTCTTTTGTTCTCTTTCTATATTAAATAAATTAATAGAGTAATCTTTATATTTTGTTAATAAATCATACAACTCTTTATCAAACTCTAAAGCCCATTTTAAAGATGCTTCATATACTTCACTTGCTTTTAATCTGCTAATGTAGTTTTTAGAGATATTTAACATTTTATCTAAATCAAACAATGTTCCACTAGCACTTATTTTTTTAAAATCTAGTTTAAAATCATCTATAGTTTTATCTTTATTAGCATCATACCAAGATTCAAAATTAGAATTAGCAATAGTTGTTAAATAAAGTTTAACTGCTTCTATTGGAATTCCTTTTTCATGATAGAAACTAACAGCTGCTTCTGGATCTTTTCTTTTACTTAATTTTCTTCTTGTCCCATCTTCATCTATTTTCATAACTAAACCTAAATGAGCATATTTAGGTACTTTGAAACCAAATTTTTTAAATAATTCAATATGAAGTGGTGTTGAAGGAAACCATTCTTCTCCTCGCATAACATGTGTTGTACGCATTAAGTGATCATCAACAACATGAGCAAAATGATATACTGGAATACCATCACTTTTAATAAGTATATGATCAATATCATTCTCTGGAAATTCTACTTTTCCTCTAACACAATCATTAACAACTATTTTCCTATTAAAATCTCCCGTTGATTTTAGCCTTAAAACATAGCTTTCACCATTTTTTATTTTTTTTGCTCTCTCTTCATTTGATAAATAACGACATTTAGCAAATCTTCCATAGTAACCAATTCTATCTTTATTTTTTTCCTGTCTTTTTCTTATTTCCTCTATATCTTCACTAGAACAAAAGCAAGGATAAGCATAATCATTTTCAACTAGATATTTAGCAAATGTTTTATATATATCTAATCTTTTTGTTTGAATATAAGGTCCATAATTACCTTTCTCTTCTGTTTCTGATACTACACCTTCATCAATAGTTATATCAAAATTTTTTAAATCATCAATTATACCTTGAATACCATTTTCAACACTTCTTTTTTGATCTGTATCTTCTATTCTAAGATAAAATACTCCATCTGTATCTTTAGGAAATTTTCTTTCAATAAAAGCAGTTAATAAACTTCCCATATGTACAAATCCTGTAGGGCTTGGAGCAAAACGTGATACAATCGCACCTTCTTTTAAATTTCTTTCAGGATATATTTCTTCATAATCATCAATAGTTTTTGTAACATCAGGATACATAATACTAGCTAATTCTTTATTTGTCATAGTTCACATCCATTCAAATATTTATTTGGCTGCCCAGATAGGATTCGAACCTATGCATATTGGAGTCAGAGTCCAATGCCTTACCGCTTGGCGACTGGGCAATACCTAATTAATTATAACATAAAAGAAAAAAAATAAGTATATTTTACTTATCTTTTTTTCTTTTTAATAAGTTCTAAATAGATTTTATATGCTTCATTCACCTGTTCATCCCAAGTTTTATATAAATCAATATAAGCATTTTTACTAACTTTATCATATAAATATTTATCGTTCATTATTTCTATTATTTTATCAGAGTAAGCCCCTACTGTATATTCTGACAAAAAGCCATTAACATTTTCAGTAATCGTAGAAGCCGTTGCAGTATCTTTCAAAAATAATCCTGGAGTAGATTGTGACGCAGCTTCAATTCTAACTATCCCAGAAGTATCATAAACTGATGGAAATAAAAATAAATCAGCTCTTTTATAATAACAAGAAAGCTCATAACGATCCATTACTCTTCCACACATTATAACATCATTCTCAAGACCTATTTTTTTAATGTGTTCTACTAATTTGTCACTATCTTGTCCACTTCCAACGTATAACATTTTAAATTTAAGTTTAGGATTTTTTTCTTTAACGGCTTTAAGACTATCAGCAATAAAAATAATATTTTTTAATAAATTTATTCTTCCTACAAAAAGGAAAACTTTTTCATTTCTTTTAATCTTATATTTATGATTAATGTAATCAATAGCTTTTTTAGTATCTTTTACAGGTACCATTTCTGTTGCGTTATCCATTATTCTTGGCATTGTTTTATAACCATAATCTTCATGAAATATACGTGCTGTTTCTTCATTAACAGCCCAACATTCATCACATTTATTAAATACTCTAATTAAATTATTATTAAGTTTAGTTGCTAAAATATCATTATGAACAAATCTTTGGATATCTTGTTTAAATTGTGTATGCATTGTTGCAACACAAGGTATATGATGCTTTTTAGCATAACTAAGACCAGCCATTCCCATTGTAAATGGTGAATGAATATGAACAATATCTAATTTATATTTATCTAGTTCTTTCATAAATTTAGGATCCAACTTTGGCATTGGCAAAGAATAATCTAAAAAAGGTACTTTTAAAGAATAACATCTAACTACTTTGTATGGTAGAGTTGAATCATCAAAATCTTTTCCTAAATATCTTGGTACAAAAACAATTACATTAGCATATTTAGAAAGTCTTCTAGCATAATTATCTACTACCATAAGTACACCATCTGCCATTGGAAAAAATGAATCATTAAAAAGTCCTATTGTAATTTTATTTTCCATATTACACCTCTATATACCAAAATTATAACACAGTTAAAAAGAAATGAGCAAATATTTAATTAAATGCTAATTCTACATCTATTTCTTTATCTAAAATAGCTATTCCTAAAAATATTATACCACTAATTAAAATTAATAAGGAACCAATAAAAGAAGCATAATGTAAATATACTTTTTTATTACTATCAAACGGTGTTAAAGCTTTTAAATCATCATAACTATCTTTAGCAAAATAATAATATATAAAAAGTAATATTGTAAAAATAAGTATTAATAAATTTTGATACTCTTTTCTACTTTTTTCATCTCCATATAATATAAAGTTTTTTTCTTTGTAATTAGCATAATAACTTAAAAGAATAATGCCAATATATATAAGCCATACAAAGTTTTCTATTTTAATATCTTCTAGACGATCAAACTTATCATTCATAGTATATAATATTAAATTTTATTATATAAATGAAAAAAACTTTGTGCTGAACACAAAGCTATCTTCTTATTCCTTTTTTATCATCTAAATTATTTGTCTTAAATATTTCTGCCATATGCTTTATTTCTTTTAATTTTTTTATTTGTTCTTTTCTACTAGTGTCTTCTTTTTTAATAACAAATGATTTTGATGAAGGTTGCGCTAGAACATTAAATTTTTCTTCTTTCATGGTTACCTCCTACAAACTTTTTTGTTTTTCAATTTCATAATCTTTTAAATTAAAATTATTTTGAGACGCTAATTCTATTAATCTCTGTTCTGATGCATTATATATTTCACTAACAGATACTAAAGCTGCTCCAAAACCACCTACAATAAACGCACTACCATAATAATCAATTAAATCTTGTCTTAATTTTTCAAAATCTAAATTATACATTTTTACACCTCTTTTATTATTCACTAACAAGCACTACATCTATATATAGTATAACACATGATTATTAATTATTCACAACTATAGTACTAAATTGTCAAAATAAAACTACTTTCAATTTAATTTGAAAGTAGTTCTTATATTATTTTGAAAAGTTCGAATTTAATATCAATCTGGTGCCGAAAGATAGAATTGAACTATCCGCTGATCATTACCAATGACCTATTTTACCACTAAACTATATCGGCATCTGGTGCTGAAAAAGGGATTCGAACCCCCGACCTGCTCTTTACGAGGGAGCTGCTCTACCAGCTGAGCTATTTCAGCCTTTTTATTAACAAAAATATTATAACAAAAAAATAGATATAAATAAATATATCTATTTTAAATTAGCTAATCTTTCTTTTATTTTACTATTAACAAAACCTAAATCTGCTTTACCTTTAACCATAGGTGCAATTGCTCCCATGACTTTTCCCATATCTGATGGTCCTGCAGGATTAACTTTAGCAAATACTTCATCAATCACTTTTAATACTTCTTCTTCACTCATTTGAGCTGGCATATATTTACTTAGAATATCAATTTCTTTTTGAGTTTTATCAATTAAATCTTGTCTTCCACCTTTTTCAAATTCCTTAATTGATTCACGTCTTGTTTTAATTTCTCTACCAATAATAGTTATAATTTCTTCATCACTAAGTTCATGTTTTACTTTTATTTCTTCTAATTGAATAGCACCCTTAACCATTCTAATTACAGATAATAAATCTCTATTTTGATTTTTCATCGCATTTTTTAAATCAATTAAAATTTTTTCTTTCATAGTATCACCTTTCAAAAAGAGAACCATAATTGGTTCTACTAATAATCTCTTTCTCTATTTCTTTTACGACTGTTACGAATTGCTTCTTTTTTAGCTAATCTTCTCTTAACGCCTGGTTTCATATAACCTTCGTTTCTTTCTCTAACTGCTTTTAGGAGGCCGTCTCTCATATTTTTTTGTTTCATAGTACGTAATGCACCTTCAACGTTTCCATTCTTTACTACTACTGTAGACATCTATAATCCCTCCCTTCTTGACTGTCAATATTATAACACCAATTATTACTTATTACAAGAAAAATTTCATTTAAACGTTATTTTACATCAAAAAAATGGCAATTTCGCCACTTTTTTTGTTAAATCATTATTCTTCTTACAAAAGTACCAATATATTTACCTAAATAAAATATAATAGTACCCAGTACTTCTATAATAGGCTCAATTATAGGTATTGAAAGAATTAATAATAAAATTAGTAAAATTTTTTTCTTCTTTTTTATATAACTTATTAAAATTGACATAAACGGTTGGCTGTTAATCTTCTTATTGCAGAACCTAAACTTCTACCTAAATCTAACATTGAATTAATTCCTCTTACAATAGAACTAAATAAAGTTCCCGAAATTCCCCCACCATTTATTTCTAACATTTCTTTTTTTTCTAGCTTCATAGATACCTCCTAATTACATTTTAATGGACGAACAAATCCATCAATTAATCCAATCATAAAAACAATACCACTTCCAATTAGAGCCCAAAAACCAAAATTAATACCACCACCATTAATTTTTAACATTTCTTCTTTTTTTAAATTTTTCATTTTTTTATTCCTTTCTTTATTTTATTTTTTATTTCTTTTAAAATTGTTGTTTTCTTAGATTGAAATATAATTTCAATCACATCATCATCATTACTATCATCAATTAGTAACTTTACTTCTTTATAAAGTTTATTAGAATCATTTTGAAAATTAGTTGCTACTTCATAAGAAAACGTTCTTTTTTTCTTATCTATAATGAGATCATAATTCTTGATAATAGCCATTTCATCATACGGAACCAAGATATAAACATAATTATTTCCTCCTTCTTTTATTTGTAATCCAGTAAAATAATAATATTTATTGTATTTATAAAAACAACTAATAAAAATAAATGTTAGTAACGTAAAAATCAAAATTATAGTTAAATTTAAAATATAACGAGGACTTTTTCTAAATATTAGTTCTTGATACTTATTCACTTTTTTTCACATCCTTCACTATTTTTCCGCCTTTTATTTCCATATTTCTATCATATAAATCTAAATTATTTAAACGATGTGAAACTATTATTATCGTTTTATCACTATATTTAGAAAATAATCTTTTTAAAATCCTTCTTTCTAAATTAACATCCATTTGATTTAATCCTTCATCAATAAGAAGAATTTTAAAATCCTTTTGTAAAGCCCGTCCTAATATAATGCGTTGTTTTTCGCCTCCAGAAAAATTAAAACCATTTTCTTCAACTATATAATTTAGATTAATCTTTCTTTTATCTAAAATACTATTTATCTCACAAAGATTAATTATTTCTTTTAATTTATCACTATTACAAACATTTAAATTATTTAATAACGTATCAGAAAATAATATTTCATTTTGACTTATATAAGTGATACTGTTAGATATAGCTTTTTTACTAAAATAATTATAATCAATATCATCGATAAAAAGATTATTGTTTTCTATTTGATAATACTTCATAAATATTTTAAAAAGGGTTGACTTACCACTTCCAGATGCCCCTGTTATTAATATTTTTTCACCATTATTTATTTCTAAATTAATATGATCAAGAATTGTTTCAATATTATTATAAGAATAAGTTAAATTAGTAATTTTGATCTTTTTAAAATTAAAATTATTAACTATTCCTTCATCCTTATACTCAATAAACATTCCAACTACTCTTTTTAAAGAATTACAGGCTTCTTTAAAATTCACATCTAAATTAAAAATATTTTTAACTGCTTCAATAAAATAATTAGATAATGAATAAAACAACATTAAATAACCTAAAGTAAATTTGTCATCATATATTTGATAAGCTGAATAGTAAATAATCAGGATGATACCAACACCAAATATTAAATCACTTAATATTTGTTTTGCATTATTTAAATTTTCAAACTTAAAATATTCTTCTAGATATTTATAAAAACGTAAAGCAAATTTACTTTTAATAAACTTTTTAATATTTAAATTTTTTACTGTTTCAAAACCACTTATTGATTCTACTATTAACGAAGTATAATTTTCTTTTCTATGTTGTAAATTTTTAACTGACCTATTTATAATAGGATTAAAGAAAATAGTAATAACTAAATAAATAGTAGTGATTAAAATAAGCATTACACTTAATTTAATATTAATAGTAAATAAAATGATAATTGAAACTAATAAAAGCGGTAAATCAGTAAATAAACTAATCAGTATTTTAACAATTGTATCTTTAATTAATACTAAATCACCAAAACGTGAAACTATTTCTCCTGTTGTTCGATTACGATAATATTGATAAGGAAGGTCAATGATTTTATCATAAACATTGCAAGACATATTCATATCAAGCCTTTGATTTAAAAAGATAACAAGTTTGTTTCTAAAGTAACTATTTAAAATCTTAATAAGTTCAAGTGTTAGAAAAATAAGAAAAATAAATAAAATATAATTAGGAGATGTATTAATACTATCAATTATTATCTTAAAATATAAAGAAGATAAACACGAAAATATTATAACTATGATAGACAGTAAAAATATAAAAACAAGAATTTTTTTTAGAGGTTTGATAAATTCTATACAGAAATTAAAAATTGAAATATTGTTTTCCATCGGGATTGTTTTTGTGGGATACAAATTTATAACTATTCCATCCCACATTTTTAAAAACTCTTCAAATGTTATCTTCTTTACTTTAGAAGCTGGATCACCGATAATTAAGTATTTTTTCTTTTTATTTACTTTATAAATAACTACATAATGACCATAATTATTTATTGTAACATGGGCAATTAAAGGTAAAAATATTTTTTTATTATCTAAATCATCAATACTTACCTTTAAACACTCAGCTTCAAAACCAACTTCTTTGGCACCTTCACATAAATTATAAGCATTAACTCCTAACTTGGTTGTCTTTGTTATATCTCTTAATTTTTCTAATGGCACAAAACCATTATAGTATTTAATAATCATCAAAAGAGAGCAACTTGCACAGTCTTTCAAATCTACTTGTTTAACAAACGGATATTTCATCATTTTTTCCCTCCTCACTTATAACATTCCACATATTTTTTTCATATCCTTTTTTTTACAAAAAAAAATTACTATTTTTTGAAAATAGTAACATTTTTACTTCCATATCTCTTCTCTTTTAAAATTTGTAAATCACAATTAACAGTTCCCTCTTCATATTCACAAACAATAATTCCCCCATCATTTAATAAATTATTTTTAATTATTAAATCAATAGCATTATTCATCATATTTAAATGATATGGAGGATCTAAAAATATAATATCAAACTTCATATCAAATGTTTTTAAAGCTTCAACATAATCTTTTTTTATCAAAAAATAATCTTCTTCTACTTTTAAGCTAGTAAGATTCTTTTTTAAAGCATCAATAACTATTTTGTTATTATCAACAAAGTAACAAGATTGTGCTCCCTCACTTAAAGCCTCAATCCCAAGTCCTCCAGATCCTGCAAATAAATCTAAGCAGATACTACCTTTAACATAGTTTTGAATAGATGCAAATAAAGATTCTTTTACTCTATCCATTGTAGGTCTTGTACCCTCTATATTATAACCTTTAATTTCTCTACCTTTATATTTACCACTAATAATTCGCATATTACCACCAACAACATTTTACCACATCTATTTTAAAGTTGAAAGAACTGTTTGTAACATATCAATAGTACTTATAACCCTTTCAAATTTATCACTTGGTCTTAACCTATAATCTTCTTTCATTTTTTCTTCAAATAAAGAAAAGGCATTAGGATTACGATTTAATATTTTATACCATTCAGAGTGTTCATGTAAATATTTAACATAATTGGGATTATTTTTAATCATAAATTGTAGTTTTAAAATCATTAGTCATCAAAATGTTTGTAAAGAGGTCTTGGTTTATATTCCTCTTTTTTGGTATCAGTAGAGTCTTTACTAGTTAAATCTTGAACCATCCCAATCACTCTTTGTAAATTACCTATTCCAGTTTGAACACTATCTAAATTTATTCCTTTTACCCAGTTCATAACATCATTAAATGAAAAAGCACTTGCACTTGCGGCAGCAGTAGCAACCCCTACTTTTAAGTAATCATTCCATACATTATCATCTTTACCATACATATCATACATTTCATAAAACTTCTGCCATGTCATCTCCCCACTTTTTACATATTTTAAAAGCCTTGGATTTTCTTTAACAAAAGCTTTAAATTCCTCTTTTTTATCCATGATAACCACCTAATATAGTTTATGCAGAAAAAGATTTTTGTTAACAAAAAAAGAGATTAAATAATCTCTCCAATTGAATAAGGATAGTTAGTACTTTCTATCTTTACCATTACACTTTGATGTAATAGTTCTTTACATCCTTTAGTTTTGATATATAAATAGTTACCAGTGTGGCCAAATAAATATCCATCACGTTCTACTTCTGGAATAAATTCTAATTCCTGACCAATAAACTTATCCATATACTCTATTTCTAACTCTTTACTAAGTTCAATTAAAGTTTTAACTCTTCTTTTTTTAGTTACTTCATCTACTTGCCCATCCATAAATGTCGACTTAGTTCCTTCACGTGGAGAATATGGAAAAACATGTATCTTACTAAATCTTATTTTTTTTACTGTTTCTAGTGTTTCATTAAATAATTCTTCTGTTTCTCCAGGGAAGCCTACAATAATATCTGTAGTTATAGAAATTAATGGTCTAATCTTTCTTATCTCTTCAATCTTATCAATAAAATATTTTTTATCATACTTACGATTCATTAATTTTAATATTTTATCTGAACCAGATTGTAGAGGTATATGCATATGATCAACTAATACTTTATTATTTTTTAATATATCTAAAAATTCATCATCCAACTCTGTAATTTCTATTGAAGATATTCTAAGTCTCTTTAACTCTTTTATTTTTAAAATATCTTTTAATAAATCAGAAAATGAATAGTCTTCAAATTCTGAACCATAATGTCCAGTATGAATTCCTGTTAGTACTACTTCTTCATGACCACCAGCAACTAAAGTTTTTATTTCTTCTAAAACATCTTCTGGCTTTTTACTGCGAACATTTCCCCTTGTATAAGGAATTATACAATAAGAACAAAAGTTATTGCATCCATCTTGTATTTTAACAAAGGCACGGGTTTTATCAAAATTATTTAATTTCATCGTTTCGAATGGAACATCAGTTAAATCATATATATCAACTACTTGTTTCTTCTCTTTTTCATACTTTTCAATATATTCTGCTATTTTACTTTTATTTTTATTTCCTAGTACTACACTAACACCTTCCATACCTACTAAATCTTTAGAACGATGTTGACTCATACAACCACATACAATAATTAAAGCATCAGGATTAGCTCTATGTGCCTGTCTAATTGTTTTTAATGACTTATTATCTGCTGTATTTGTTACAGTACACGTATTTATAATATAAACATCAGCATCCTCCAAATTAGATACTTCTTTATATCCTTTATCTTTCAATAAATCACTTATAACATTACTCTCATATGTATTTACCTTACATCCTAATGTATATATATAAAATTTCATCTTACCACTTCCTTTAAAAAAATAAGCCTAAGCTTATTCTAAGTTATTTCTAAATTCTTTTAATGCTTTTAAAAATTCATCATTATCATCATTTTTAATAGCATCAAAAACAATTGTTTTTTCTAAATCATCTTCATGATTAATAGGTTCTTGTTTCTCTCTAAAAGCTGGTATTTTAGGATATTTTACATCATTGTTAACTCTACCATATATCGGAGAAATAAATTCACTATTTTGAAACTTTGATGGCTTGCGAGTTTCTTTTTCTTCCATAGTTTCTACTACGGGAGTACTTACACTTTTCTCAATAACTTCTTCTGGCATAATTTGAACCTTAGCTTCTTCATCTTCTACAACTACAGGTTTTTCTTCACTAGGAATCTCCACTTTAGTAACATCATCAACATCTTTTTTTACAGCTTTTAATAATTCTTGATAACTAATAATAGCTTTTTCTTCTTGTTCTTCTTCAAAAGATTTTACTTCATCAACTTTAGTTTTATTTACATCCTCTTGCATCTTATCCAAAACAGCCTCTAAATCAACTGACTCAATATCCTTTTTTGATGCATCTTCTATTTTAACTCTTTCAATTCTTTTTCTTTTATTTTTAACAAGTAAAAATATAACAAAGAAAATAACTAAAACATATGCTAATGCGACTGCAACATAATAAAAAGTTGAATTATTAATAATATTCATTAATGAATTCATAATATCACTCCATATTTTCATAATTTAATACACTTAGTATATAAAGAGGTACTGTCTCTACTCTCATAATATTTTTCCCTAAACTAATACTTTTAAACCCAATATTATTTAAGTACTCTTCTTCTTTTGGAGATATTCCTCCTTCAGGTCCAATTACTATATTAATTTTATCATAACTTTTATGTGATTGCAAAAACATTTTAATAGTATTTTCTTTTTCTTTAGTACTACAAACTAATTTTAAGCCAGTTTCATTTTCTAATTCACTCATCTTTTTTACTTCTGTTATTATAGGTATATTAACACGCATAGATTGTTCACTAGCTTCTTTTACGATTCTCATCCATCTTTCAAGTTTTTTATCTTCTTTTTCTTTATTTAACTTGATAATACTACGTTCCATTTCGACTGGAATAATTTTATTTACCCCAAGTTCTGTTGCTTTTTGCAAAATCAAATCCATTTTAGGTTCTTTTAAAAGAGGAATTATCAATACTTTTTCGATTATTTTCTCATCAATTTTTTCATAACATTTAACCACATTTACTTCAAGATTTCCATTTACAAAATCTATACAGCACAAATATACTTTTTCATCACACACAATCTCAATATTATCGCCACTTTTCATACGCATAACACGAGTTATATGATAAACATCATCATTTCTAAGCTCAAATTTATTATCTTTTAATTTATCACTAAAATATCTCTGCATTCTTCTCACCACATCTATTTTACCACAACAAAAAACAATCGCAAAGGATTGTTTAATTTAATTGTGTTTTTGACAATGTTATAACTGGGCGCACGCCATGGTCACCGCTGCTGCCAATGGTGCCTTCTCCCAAGCGGCCGACGAAGGCCACTGCCCAAGCGATGTTAGAGTTAGATGCATATGAAGTCGATGTCCAATAAGCGTATGGTGCACTAGTACTATTTAAATTTCCATATAACCATGTTGGTAATCCTGATATATTTGAAATAGAATTTGCATCAAAAGTTTTTCCTGCAGCTGTTGCTATTTGTTGTCCTGTTGGTAAGCTTATTTGTGATTCTGTTAATTTTGTCCATCCTGTTGTACTTGTTTTTA
>UQVP01000020.1 GCA_900544605.1 uncultured Mycoplasmatota bacterium
TATTTGGGACATAAAATATTTGGGATAAACAAAATAGAAGATGATATAATGAAAAACAAACTGATTGCTTATGTTTTAAATATTATAAAATGCGATAATAATTTTAAAATTATAGCTTAATTAATTTAATTAAAATATTATTTGTTATATTTTTTATAGTTTTATTAACACACAAATAAACTTGTGCGTTTTTATGAAGGAGTAGATGGACTTAAAACAGGATATACTGCTTCTGCAGGTTATTGTTTAACTGCAACTGCTAAAAAGGGTAGTTCAAGATTTCTTGCAGTTGCAATGGGAGAACCAGATAGTAAAACAAGAAATCAAGAAATAAGTGAGATGTTAGATTATGCGTTTGCGCAATATGAAGTTGAAATAATGCTTGATAAAGACAGTGCTATTAAAACAATAGAAGTAGAAAAGGGAAAAAATAAGTTTGTAGATTTAGTTCCTTTAAATGAAGTCAGTTTCTTAAATAAAAAAGGTACTAATAAAAAGAATGCAACATATGAGATATCTATTGATAAAGTAAAAGCTCCTGTAAAAGAAGGCGATATAGTTGGTAATTTAAAAATAAAAGAAGATGAAAATGTAATTAGAGAAGTTCCAATTACCGTTAGAGAAAGTGTTGAAAAATGTAATTTATTTGAACTTTATTTTAGACATTTAACAGATATTTTTAAAGGTGATGTAAGTTTATAGTATTTTAATGAAAAAATTACTCATATTATAACTGGGTGATTATATGGATGAAAATTTAGAATTATTAGAATATATTTATAAAAATGCTGAAATGGGAAGTTATTCTTTAACTAAATTAATTGAATGTTTAAATGGTAAAGAAAATAAAATTAAGAAAGTTGTAGAAGATGAAATTAAAGGTTATGAAAAGTATTTAGAAGATAGTAAAAAATTAATAGAAAAACATGACTACGATTTAAAAGAAAATGGTCTTATGGCTAAGATGGGTGCAAGCATGGGAATTAAAAAAGAAACTATGGTTGATAATAGTGATGCAGCTATAGCGCATATGATTATTGAAGGTCTTACGATGGGGGTAGTTGATATTTCTAGCAAAATAAATAATTATAAAGATGATGCGGATAAGAAAATACTTAATCTTGCTAAATCATTTTTAAAGTTTCAAGAAGATGAAATAGAAAGATTAAAAAGCTTTTTATAAATCTTCTTTTTTAGGAGGAAAATTGTGAAAATAAATTATAAGAAGTTAATTTTATTTATTGTTGTAACTTTTGTAGTTGGTGGTTTATTTAGTTTTTTTATGCCAGATATGAAAGATTATTATATGACATTAAATAGACCACCACTAAGTCCAAGTGGTATTGTCTTTCCAATTGCTTGGTCAATATTATATCTTTTAATGGCAATATCTTTATATATAGTTAGTGAAACTAAGAGTTTAGATATTGAAAAAAGCTATTTAATATATATTGCTCAATTAATTGTTAATTCACTTTGGACATTATTATTCTTTGGATTAAAATTAAGATTGTTTTCATTTATTTGGATAGTTCTTTTAATTATATTAGTTATTATTATGATTAAGAATTTCTATGATAAAAATAAACTATCTGGCTTACTTCAAATACCATATTTATTATGGTTAATATTTGCTGGTTATTTAAATTTAATGATATATATTTTAAATCGTTAAATGATGTAAACTTGATTTAAATAAATTGAAAACGAAATGTATATATGTTAAAATGATATTAATAAGAAGTGGGAGGTATATTATGGAGAAATATGTACCAGATTTATATCAAAAAAGCATATATACAATTGATTATAATAAACTAAAAAATCGTGGTATTAAATGTTTGTTATTCGATTTAGATAATACTATTGTGCCTATCAAAATGAAAGCACCTAGTAATAAAGCAAAGGAATTATTTGAATCATTAAAACGTAAAGGTTTTAAGATTGTTATTTTTTCTAATAGCCCTAAATCACGTTTAAAACCATTTAAAGAACAGCTTAAAGTAGATTGTTCAGCTTCTTCTAAAAAACCATCTATAAAAAAATTTAATCAAGTATTAAATGTTTATGGTTATGATGTTAGTGAAGTGGCAATTATAGGTGATGAGATGTTAACTGATATTTTGGGTGGTAATAAAATAGGTATAACAACTGTTTTAGTTAATCCTGTTGGTAAGAAAGATTTCTTTTTTGCTGCCGTTAGAAGAAAAATAGAAAAGAGAATAATGAAAAAACTAAGAGATAGAGATTTGTTCTCTAAGGGTAGATATTATGAATAAAAAGTGTATAGGATGTGGAGCTTTACTACAAAGTAATGATAACACTAAAGAAGGATATACTAGAAAAATTGACAGTAATTTGTGTGAAAGATGTTTTAGAATTAAAAACTATGGTGATTATAAGGTTGTTGTAAAAGATAATGAAGAATTTGTTAATATTTTAAATGATATTAACAAAACAAAAGACTTGGTGGTGCTTGTTGTTGATGTATTTAATATTAACGAAGAATTAGTTAATTTATCTAAAATATTATCAAACGATATTTTACTTGTTCTTTCTAAGAGAGATATTATGCCAAAATCCTTATATGAAGAAAAATTACTTTCTTATCTTGATCGCTTTAATTTAAAAATAATTGATCGTTTGATAATAAGTAGTTATAAAAATTATCAATTTGATGAACTTTACTATAAAATAAACAAGTATAAAAAAAGTAATAATGTCTATGTTGTTGGATTTACTAATGCAGGTAAGTCTACAATGATTAACAAACTTTTATATAATTATTCAGATAATAAAACAGAAATAACAACTAGTATTTTACCATCAACAACCTTAAATAGTATGGAAATAAAATTAAATGATGAATTAACAATAATAGATACTCCAGGACTTTTAGATAATGGTAATATCATTAATTATGTAGATGGTAATGATTTAAAGAAAATAGTTCCTACTAAAGAGATAAAGCCTATAACTTTTCAAATCAAAAATAAACAAGTAATTGAACTTGATAAATATGCTTATATTGAATGTTTAGATAAAACAAATATTACTATCTTTGCTTCAAATAAGTTAGATATTGAGAGAAATTATAAATCATTTAATGATAATAATTATAAATGTTACGAGTTTGAAGTAGATAATGGTGAAGATATTGTTATAGTAGGACTTGGCTTTATAAAAGTAAGTAAGAAGGCTAAATTTAAAGTATATACTTTAGAGAATGTGTTAGTTTATAAAAGAGACTCATTAATTTAAGTCTCTTTTCTTGATTTTAAGTGTTATTGATGATATTATTATAGTAGTAAAAATAGGATAGGTGAGAATATGTTGGGGAGTATTATTGGAATTGAAGAGAACACTGTTTTAATAAAACCAAATATTGATTTAACTAAATTCGATAGTTTAGTTAACTTACATGTTATTATGGAACATAGTGATAAAAAAATTGTTGGTGAAATAGCTGATATTAAACAAAATATTTTATATGTTAATTTACTTGGTGAAATTATTAATAATAAATTTGTTTTTGGTGTTATTAGAAAACCGGCATTTTCATCTTCAGTTAAATTAATTTCAAAAGAAAAAATACCAATGTTGATTGGAATGGAAACTGAGGAAGAAAATAAAAGTCTTTATTTAGGTACTAGTCCAATATATGAAGGGGTTAGAATTGGTGTAGATATTAATCAATTTTTTAGTAATCATTTTGCTATATTTGGTTCAACTGGTAGTGGTAAATCTTGTAGTGTAGCTCGTATATTTCAAAACTTATTTGAAAAGCAACACTCCATTGCATATCGAGCTAGTATTTTTATTTTTGATGCATATGGAGAATATCATTCTGCTTTTAAGGATATAAATAAAAAAATTCCAGAATTAAATTTTAAAGCTTATACAACTAACACTAATTTTTCTGATACGGAGCTTGTAAGATTACCTCTTTGGTTACTTGATACTGATGATATAGCTATTTTACTTGGAGCAGAAAAAGCAGGGCAACTTCCTATTATTGAAAAGGCATTAAAATTAGTTACTATCTTTGGTAGGGAAGAAGAACTTGTTATTAAACATAAAAATGATATTATAGCGCGTGCTATTATAGATATATTATCTAGTGGACGTCCACCAGCTCAAATAAGAGACCAGGTTTTTTCTATTCTTTCTTATTATAATACCAAAGAATTAAATCTTGAAACTGAAATATTTCAGCCAGGGTATACAAGACCTTTAAAACAATGCCTATTAATAGATGCTACAGGAAAAATAAGAGAAATGGAACTTTTAACAACCTTCATGCAAAGCTTTTTAGATGATGATTTGGAACTTAATTTACCAGATGGTACTTTTAAATATACATTAAAAGATTTACAAGATGCTTTTGACTTTGCTCTTATTTCCGAAGGTGTATTAAAAAGTGATAAAATATTTGATGAAGCTAATGTTTTAAAAGTAAGACTTCATTCACTTGTAAATAGTGAAAATAGCAAGTATTTTGATTATCCTGAATATATTACAAGAGAAGAATATATTAAAAGTTTAATTACTGCTGAAAATGGTAAAAAAGCCCAAATAATTAACTTTAATATCAACTATGTAGATGATAGATTTGCTAAAACTTTAACTAAAATATATTCAAAATTATTATTTAATTATGCTAAGGAAATGGATAAAAGAGCAACAATGCCTTTCCATATTGTCTTAGAGGAAGCTCATCGTTATGTTCAAAATGATAATGATGTTGAGTTACTCGGTTATAATATTTTTGAACGTATAACAAAAGAGGGAAGAAAATATGGCGTTTTATTAGGACTTATTTCACAGCGTCCTTCAGAACTTTCTGAGACATCTTTATCACAATGTAATAACTTCCTAATATTTAAGATGTTACACCCTGTTGATGTTGAATATATTAGAAAAATGGTTCCAAATATAACAAATGAAATTGTTAAAAGACTAAGAATATTACAACCCGGTAATTGTATCGCATTTGGTAATGCATTTAAAATTCCTGTGTTTGTTAAATTAGATATGCCTAATCCATCACCATCTAGTAATAGCTGTGACATTAGTGCAATTTGGTTTGTTGATAGAAAAGGTGAGTAATCACCTTTTAAAATTTTAAAAAATAATATATAATTATACTAAGAGAAAGTAGAGTGAATATATGAATGGAATAAAAATATCTAAAGGTAAAGAATTAACAAAGGATAAAAAAATATTGTTTTATAAAAGACCAAAGTATATTTATATTCCTCTTATTAGTGGAAATGATAAAAATATTACTGTTCTAGTAAAAAAGGGAGACTATGTATATAAAGGAAGCATTGTTGGGAGAAGAAAGGGAAGTTTGGCTCTACCACTTTATTCAAGTGTAAGTGGTAATGTTGTAGATATAGTTTCAAAACCATATTTAGAAAATGATACAGTAAAATGTGTTGTTATTGAAAATGATTTTAAAGAAAAAGTAGAATTTAAACCTGAAATTCATGAAGATATAAATAATTATACAAAAGCTGAATTTATCAAAATATTAAAAGAACATGGAATATGTGGAATGGGAGGTTCTGGTTTTCCTACTTACATAAAATATAATACTGATGCTCCTATAAATACTTTAATAGTTAATGCTGTAGAGTGTGAACCTTATATCACTGCTGATTTAGTATTAATGCGTGCTAAAGCAGAAGAAATACTAGAAACAATTGATGCAATAATGGATATTAATGGTATTAAAGAATGTTTTATTGCTATTAAAAAGAATCCTAAGTTAATAAAGTTATTTCAAAATTATTTAGGTACATATCCTCGTATTAAACTTGTAACGGTTCCTAATTTATATCCAATGGGATGGGAAAGAAATTTAATTAAATATATTAAACATGTAAACTATAATATTCTACCTATTGAAAGAGGAATAGTTGTTAATAATGTTTCTACTATATATGCAATATATGAAGCTTTAAAGTTAGATAAACCACTTATTGAAAGAATTGTAACTTTTACAGGTGAAATGTTAAAAAAACCACAAAATATTTATGTAAAAGTAGGAACTCCTATTAAAGAAGTTATAGCAGGATTAGAAGGATATAAACGTAATAAAGAGGTTATTTTAGTGGCTGGTGGTCCAATGATGGGATCTAGTTTAGTAGATGATAGTTTTGTTGTAACACCTAATCTAAATTGCATTCTTATGTTAAAAAATGATTTAAAAGAAGAAGAATTAAATTGTTTAAGGTGTGGTAGGTGTGTAAAGAATTGTCCTAGTCATTTATCACCAGTTTTAATTAAAGATAAGATAAATAATATTGATGATTTAAAATGTTTACACCCTGAAAAATGTGTTGAATGCGGGTTATGCTCTTATGTATGCCCATCCAAAATAAAGGTTAGAAAATATGTACAAGAAGCAAAACAAAAAGTAAAAGAGGTGAAATAATGAAAAATTTTATTGTGAAAGATGGGCCGTTTTTAAAAAATAAAGATACAACTAAGAAGATGATGTTAAATCTTTTAATAGCTCTTCTTCCAATTGTGTTCTTTAATGTTTATAAAAATGGTATTATTCCATATCAAAATAATAAAATTAGTTTTATTTCTATTTTTTATCCATTACTTTTTGTTTTAGTCCCAACAATTACATCATGTTTAGTAGAAACTTTATATGGATTTATTTTCTTAAAAAAAAGAAAGAAAGATATATTAAAATTTATTGTTAATTCATTTAGTATATTTCCAGGTTTATTTTTAGGGCTTATCCTACCTATAAATACTCCAATTAGTATTGTTATTTTAGGTGCTGTAGTAGCAACTGTTATTGGTAAATTAGTATATGGTGGATTTGGTAATAATATATTTAACCCAGCTTTAATAGGAAGATTATTTGTTATATCTACATACGCTATTGTGATTAGTGGTGCAGGAGGATATTTAAATCCTTATGAAGTAGATACAATTTCCTCATCAACACCTCTTTCTAATGCTAATGTTATTGAAGGAATAGGTACATATGAAACTTTGGTTAGTCCATATGGAAATTTGCTTAACTTCTTTATTGGAACTATTCCAGGAGCAGTAGGAGAAACTAGTGCACTTTTATGTTTAATTGCCTTTATCTACCTAACAGTTACTAAAACAATAAAATGGAAAATACCACTTACTTACGTTACAACTGTATTTGTAATGACATATATAATTGGAGGTATTAATAACTTAGGTGTTTGGTATCCGTTATTTCAAATTTTAAGTGGTGGATTAATGTTTGGAGCTGTCTTTATGGCAACAGATCCAGTTACTAGTCCAACAACGCCAGTGGGCCAAGTTCTATATGGTTTATTTTTAGGTATTTTAACTGTGGTATTTAGATATTTAACTCCTTATCCAGAAGGCGTATTAACAAGTATTTTAACGATGAATATGTTTGTATTTATTCTTGATAGGGTGGGTGCAACAGCGCGTTTTAATCTAAAAAAATCAATAATTCCATATATATGTGCTTTAGCTTTAATAATAGGGTTGAGTATGTATGTTGGTAATAAATTTTACAAGATAGAAAATGCTACAGATCCAAACTTTACTATTGAATCAAAAAATAGTGAAGGAGAAAAAACTATTTATATTGCTAAACAAAAAGGTTATTCTTCTGATATAAAAGCTGAAGTAATTATTGAAAATGGTGAAATAACAAGTTATAAAATACTAGAGCAAAACGATTCATTCTACTCTAAAATAGAAGATAGTAATTTTATAAATAGTTTAATAAGAGGACAAAATGATTTAGAGAAAGTTGATACAGTAAGTGGTGCGACAATAACATCAACAGCTTTAAAAAAATTATTACAAAATATTATTAAAGACTATACAAAAACTGGTAATGAACTTACAGGTACTGATCCCGATTTTAATATTATTTCTAGTAAACAAGAAGATGATAGGATAATATATGAAATAGAACAAAAGGGCTTTGCTGGTAGTATAAAAATGCGTATTACATTTAGATATGATGTCATAGATACTATCACTGTAACAGAACAAAATGATTCATATTTTAACTTAATTATTGATAATAACTACATTACAAAAATGATAGAAAATCAGCAAGTTATCGAGAATTTAGATACTGTAAGTGGTGCGACAATAACATCAACGGCTTTAAAAAAGGCAATTATAAATACCAGAAAGGATTATAGTTTAAATTATGAAAAATAAAAAATTACAAGGAATATTAGTACTAACTATAACAGCGCTTATTTGTTCTTCGCTTTTATATTTGGTACTTATGATGACGAGGTGACATATGAAAAGATTATTAAATGGTATTACGAATGAAAATCCTATCTTTGTTTTAAATTTAGGACTTTGTTCTGCCCTTGCTGTAACAACAAAATTTGAAAATGCCTATATGATGGGAATATGTGTTTTAGTAGTTTTAGTTTTCAGTAATTTAATTATTTCCATAATAAAAAAGATAGTTCCAGATAGTGTTAGGATTCCTGTTTATATTTTAATAATTGGAACATTTGTAACTATTTTAGAAATACTTTTAAAAAGTTATATTCCAGCTTTATATAAAGCTTTAGGTATATATTTACCACTTATTGTTGTTAATTGCATTGTCCTAGGTAGAGCTTTAGAAGTAGCGTCTAAGGAGAGTGTTAAAAATAGTTTACTTGATGCGATAGGAATTGGTTTAGGTTATACATTTGCAATTATGTTAATAGCGCTTTTTAGAGAAGTACTTGGTACTAATACAATTACTTTAATGGATAGTATTAGTTCTATAACAGGGTATAGGGCTGTTTATAAAGTGTTACCAACTACTAATATACTTCCAATACCTATTTTAGTAACACCAGCAGGAGCTTTTCTAATCTTTGGAATATTAGCTGGAATAATAAATTATGTTAGGGGGTTAAAACATGAATCTAATTAGTATTTTTATAACAAGTATTTTAACAGGTAATATTGTTTTAACTAAGTTTTTAGGTATATGCCCATTTATAGGTAATTCTAATAATCGCAAAAATGCTTTTATGATGGGGTTATCAGTAACTTTAGTAATAACACTTTCTAGCATTATTACATACTTACTTTATTACCACATTTTAGTACCAACTAATACCACATATTTAAAAACAATCATCTTTATTTTAGTAATCGCATCAATGGTTCAAGCATTAGTAATTATAATTAAAAATAAATTTAAGAATATATATGATTCTTTAGGAATATATCTTCCTTTAATAACAACTAATTGTGCTGTATTAGGAGTTGTTCTATTAAATATAACTAATAATTATACCTTCTTAGAAACTATCATTTATAGTTTAGGTAGTAGTATTGGTTTTGCTTTGGTAATTTATGTTTTTTCAACAATTAGAGAAAAAATAGAAGTATCAAATGTTCCTAAGTCTTTTAAAGGTTTACCAATCGCTTTAATAACTGCGGCAATTATGTCATTATTATTTACTAGATACATAGGTGTTTAGTGTCATATCTTTTACTAGTATTACTTATATTATTAACTATGTTTTTATATAGCAAAAATAAGTGTAGTCATAATTGTGATAAGTGTAAGGGGTGTAAAAGATGATAGGAATAATAATATTAACAGTAGTAGCTTTAATTATTAGTGTTATTTTAGTTCTATTAGAAGATAAACTAAATAAACAAGATAAACAATTCGATACAATAAGAAAACTACTTCCAGGATATAATTGTGGAGCTTGTGGTTATGGTAGTTGTGATGGTATGGCAGAAGCTATATTAAAAGATAGAGAAGCTTATAAAAAATGTAAACCATTACATGGGGAAAATAAAGAAAAGTTAGAAAAATATTTACAAAGTCATGAATAAAATTCATGATTTTTTTGTTTATAAAAAGGAAATAGAAAAGTTATCTCGTATATTATAAGTAGAAGTAAGTAATTATATATATTATAAAAATAGAGAGACATAGTTTTTTTCTAGCAATAGTTTTCATAATCGAAATTTTTGAGGTGGTGGTTTCAACACTCTAATAAATGATGATAGTAAGTGAAATTGTGATTATAAACTATCAAGAAACTAATGTTATTTAATTTACAACTTATAGAAAGGAGAATTTGTATGAATGAAGTAAAAGAATATACAGAAAAAATATTTGACGATATAAAACATGTTGATGGAAATGGAATGGAATATTGGTGTGCTAGAGATTTGCAAGTAGTACTTGAATATAAAAAATGGCAAAAGTTTCAAAACGTCATAGAAAATGCAAAAATAGCTTGTGAACAGAGCAAATTTATAATTGATAACCATTTTACCCAAGTGGGTAAAATGGTTAATATAGGTTCTAAAACTTCAAGAAATATTGTAGATTATAAGTTATCAAGATATGCTTGTTATTTGATAGTACAAAATTCAAATCCTAAAAAATCAGTTGTTGCGTTAGGTCAAACTTATTTTGCAATACAAACTAGAAAACAAGAATTAAGTGAAAAAGAGTATAGTGAGCTTACGGAAGATGAGAAAAGATTTTATCAAAGAAATTTAACAAGGAAAGGTAATTATTCTTTAAATATTGCTGCTAGAAATGCTGGAGTTAAAAACTTTGATAAGTTTCATAATTGTGGTTATAAAGGATTGTACAATGGTGAAACAGCTAATGATATTGCTAAAAGAAAGAAACTAAGATATAGGGAAGATATATTAGACAATATGGGAAGTGATGAATTAATAGCTAATTTATTTAGAATATCTCAAACAGAACAAAAACTTAAGAATGAAAATATAAAATTAGAAAGTAATGCTAATAAAACTCATTATGAAGTTGGAAAAGAAATAAGAAAAACTATTAAAAAATTAGGTGGAACTATGCCAGAAGATTTACCAACTCCTGATAAAAGTTTAAAAGAATTAGAAAAAGAAAAACAGAAAAATTTAGAATGATATTTAAAAATAAAAAATAATTATGTATACTTAGTATAGTAAAGGTAGTGATAGTATGGTTAAAGATGTAAGTATAAACATAACTCAAAACCTAATCTGGGAGGTGTTATTTAATCATACTATAATATTAATGAATAAAGAAAACACAGAGTTTCTAGACTTTTTTATAGCCTAGATTTCTTTGTGTTTTTGTGTGTACCTTTACTAAGTAAATCTAAATAAAAGAAGGAGAAAGATTATGAAATTAAAAAATAAATATGGATTTACGCTTATTGAATTACTAGCGGTAATATAGTATTAGCAATTATTGCATTAATAGCAACACCAATAGTAATGAATACAATCAAAAAATCACAAAAAGGAGCAGCTGAGAGAAGTGCAGATAGCTACATAAAACAAGTAGAAACAACAGTAGCAACCAAGCAATTAGAAGGAGAAATCTTAGAAGGAACATATACAATAAATGACAAGGGAAACTTAGAAGGAAATGGCTTAACAAAACCACTAGAAATAGAAATGAATGGAAATAAGCCAACATCAGGAACCATAAAAATAAGCAATGGCCAAGTTACAACTGATTCAACAATGACAATAAAATCTTATGAAGTAGCATACAACCCAACAACAAAGAAATATGAAGCAACAGAAAAAGGAAATACATCATCAGCAAAAGTAGTATATAGATGGTCAAAAGATGAAATAAAAATTGGAGCTACAATAGATCCAAGTGATACATCTAAATTTACAAAAGATGCAAGTACATTAGGAAAAAGTTATTATTTAAAACATGTATTAGATAAAGATAATAAAGTAACCGAATCATATGCATGTGCAATATTAAAAGGAAAAGAATACTGTTTAACAGCTGTAGGGGTTGAATATGGTTGGTCAGAAAATGAAGCAGATTATACAGGAAATGCATTAATATTAAAACAAATAGAATATAAAAAAATTGAAGGAATAAGCTGCAGCTTCGATGCGGGCGGTTCCAACTGCGACTATGGCTCTGTTGGTTTGCGTGCGGATGCGGGTGGTCTCGTTAGGGCGGGCGATGACGTAGGCTACTGCAACGTCTTTGATGGTGGTATTTCGTATTGCGAAAGCTACTAATTGCGTGCCCTACATCTCAGAATCTAATATTTTAAATTAGACAACATGTATAATACATGTTGTTTTTTGTAACAAAAAAAGAAGCTTATGCTTCAACTTCTTGTTCAACACTCTTACTAGTTTTCTTTAATGATCTTAATTCTCTTGATGTCATACGAATAGAAGTACCATTATCTAAAGTAACTTTTTGTAGATTTGGTTTTTGAGCATGTCTAGTAGCACGACAAGAATGAGATCTTTTATTTCCAAATAAAGGTTTAGTTGATGTAACTTTCTTTGCCATATTAAATCCTCCTTTTAAATTTAAACTTTTTCCCTATGCCTTATAACTTTACCATATTATTGGCTTTAAGTCAAATAATTTTGTTAAAAATATTTAAAAAATGGGTAAAATATAGTAGAATGTTATTAGGAGGTTAGATTATGAATTATACACCACTTTATATAAAAACACATAATTCTTTATTATCAAGTTTAATAAAAGAAACTGATTTAATAGAGTATGCTTTAAATAATAACTTAACCTCACTAACCATAACTGACAATAATATGTATGGTGTTATGGATTTTTACCACTTATGTATTAAAAACAATATTAAACCTATTATTGGTTTAGAAGTGGAGATAGATGGTTTAAAGATTGTTTTATATGGTAAAAATTATGTTGGGTATCAAAATCTAATGAGCCTATCTACAATGATGTCAGAGGGTAGTATAACTTTTGATATTTTAAAAGAAAAAAGTTCTAATTTAATATGTGTAGTACCATTTAATAGTATGAGCTTGTATGAAAAATTAGAAGAAATATATGTTGATATATTTAAAGGATATAGTAATTATTTAGAGAGAAATAAATTAAATGGTAATAATTTAATTTATATTAATGAAGTATTATGTCTAGATAAGAAAGATGTTGATTATTTAAAATATTTAGAATCTATTAAGACAGGAATACCAGTTAGTGAAATAGAGATAGATAATAATGATTGTTATATTAGATGTGATACTAAAAGTGAATATCCTGATGATTTAAAGAACAATAAATATATTGTGGATAACTGTAATATAACAATAAAAAAAGATAGTAATTTACTACCTATATATGATTGCCCTAATAACTTGTCAAGTTATGAATATTTAAAGAAATTATGTGTAGATGGTATGAAAAAAATATTTGGGAATACTGCTCCTAAAATATATATAGATAGATTAAAATACGAGTTAGAAATTATAAATAAAATGGGATTTTGTAATTATTTCTTAGTAGTATGGGATTATGTTAAGTATGCTAAGGAAAATGATATTTTAGTTGGACCTGGAAGAGGTAGTGCGGCTGGCTCTTTAGTTTCTTATTTACTTAATATAACAACTGTTGATCCAATTAAATATAATCTTCTTTTTGAAAGATTTTTAAATCCTGAGAGAGTTACAATGCCCGATATTGATATTGATTTTGAATACACCAGAAGAGAAGAAGTAGTAGAATATTGTATTAATAAATATGGTATCAAAAAGGTAGCGCCTATTATAACATTTGGTACTTTAGGGGCTAAGCAGGCTGTCAGAGATGTTGGAAGAGGATTAAATATTAGTTCAAAATCTATAGATGTTTTGTGCAATTTAATTGATTCTAAATTAACCTTAGTTGAAAATTATAAGCAAAATAAAAAAATAAAAGATTATTTGGATATTAATCAGAATCTAAAAAAATTATATAAGATTGCTTCTAAAATAGAG
This sequence comes from uncultured Mycoplasmatota bacterium, assembly GCA_900544605.1. Classification (GTDB taxonomy): domain Bacteria; phylum Bacillota_I; class Bacilli_A; order RF39; family UBA660; genus SIG204. The sequence continues at coordinate 13,780 of UQVP01000020.1, forward strand.
GGATTAAAAAGACATACAAGTATTCATGCGGCTGGTATAGTGATGAGTAATGTTAATCTTGACACAGTAATTCCTCTTGATAAAAGTCATGGTACATTTTATACAACTGGGTATTCAATGGATTATTTAGAAGAATTAGGTTTACTAAAAATGGACTTTCTAGCACTTCGTAATTTATCTTTGATTAAAGATGTATTAAAAGAAATACCAGAATTAACATTTGATACAATTCCTATGGATGATAAAAAAGCTATAAATATTTTTACAACTGTAAACACATCAGGAATATTTCAGTTTGAATCACAGGGAATGATGAATTTTTTAAGAAAGTTTAAACCGGATTCGTTTGAAGATGTAGTTGCATCTATTGCGTTATTTAGACCAGGACCAATGAATAATATTGATTCTTATATTAAACGAAAACAAGGTAAAGAGAAGATAGATTATATAGATCCAAGTTTAGAAGGTATTTTAAAACCAACATATGGAATAATTATTTATCAGGAACAAATAATGCAGATAGCGAATGTTATGGCAGGTTATTCTTTTGGTGAAGCAGATATTTTAAGACGCGCAATGAGTAAGAAAAAAGAAGATGTAATGCTTGCTGAAAAAGATAAATTTATTGAAAGAAGTATCAAGAGAGGATACTCTAAAGAGATAGCAGAAAAAGTATATAACTTAATTTTAAAGTTCGCATCTTATGGATTTAATAGAGCACACTCAGTTGCTTATTCTGTGATTGCTTATAAAATGGCCTACTTAAAGAGTCATTATCCTTACCTATATATGAATAGTTTACTTACAATGAATATAGGTAGTGAGTCTAAAATAAAAGAATATATATATGAATGTCGTTTAAATAACATCAATATTTTACCTCCTAATATAAATGAAAGTAGTAATATTTTTAAAGTTGATGGTAATAATATTAGATATCCTTTAACAGGTATTAAAAGTGTTGGTGTTAATGTTATTAATTCTATTTTAGAGGAAAGAAGCAAAGAAAACTTTAAAGATATATATGATTTTATTAATAGATGTTATGGTAAAAGTGTTAATAAAAAAACTATAGAGAGTTTGATTTTTGCTGGATGTTTTGATACATTTGGATACAATAGAAATACTTTGTATACTAATTTAGATATGCTTTTAAATTATGGCGAAATTGGAGGTATTTTAGAAAGTGATGATTCTTTAAAACCTGTAATTAAAGAAGTAGATGAATATTCAAGAAAAGAATTGCTTTTAAATGAACTATCAGTTTTTGGTTTTTATTTAAGTGGTCATCCAACTTTAGATTACAAGCTAAAATATCCTAAAGTAGCTAATTTAAGTGATTTAAGTGTATATTTTGATAGAAATATTGAAACTATAGTATATGTTGAAAAAATTAAGGAAATAAAAACTAAAAAAGATGAAAAAATGGTGTTTGTTACAGGAAGCGATGAACTTACAACTGTTGATATTGTTTTATTTCCTCGCATTTATAATGAATATAATAATTTTAGCGTTGGAGATGTCTTAAAAATAACTGGTAAAGTTGAAAAGCGTTTTGATAAACTGCAAATTGTTTTAAGAACTTTAGAGAAGTTAGATTGACAAAAATAGTAAATTAAATTATACTTTATAGTAGGTGAGAGTATGAAAAAACGTGGTTTTACTTTAATTGAATTATTAGGAGTAATAATTGTATTGGGATTATTAGCAGTAATAACAGCTCCTAAGGTAATTGATTCTATTAATGATTCAAGAGAAAAAGCTTATAATAATCAAATAAATTCTTTAATAAGTGCTGCTAAAAAATGGGGTACTAGTAATAGTGAGAAGTTACCAGATGAAGAAAGTGGAGAACAAAAATCTTTAAAATTTTCAACACTAGTAGATGAAGGCTATATTAAGCAAACAAAAATTATAAATCCTAAGACTGATGAAGAGTTAAGTGGATGTATTAAAATAAGTTATGATCAAGAATATTCTCAATATAAATATGAATATACAGATGATAAAACATTTTGTGGCAGGTAGGTGAGTTATGAAACGTGGATTTACATTAATTGAATTATTAGCAGTAATTGTAGTGTTAGGACTTATTGCTGTTGTTATTACTCCTGTAATAACTGATACTTTAAACGATTCTAGAGAAGATGCTTATCAAAAACAAGTTGATAATTTAATAAAAGCAGCAAATACATGGAGTATTAAAAATCCTGATAAACTACCAAGTAAAGATAACAAAACATTTTTATCTTTGGATACTTTAACCGAGGATGGAATTGTTGAAGATGATGAAATTATTAATCCTAAGACTAGAAAAAAAATGGAAGGTTGTATTTCCATTTCTTATAGTTCAACTTATAATCAGTATGAATATAAATATATAAGTGATAATAACTCATGTAAATAGAACTTAAAATTTCGATTTTAAGTTTTTTTATAATGAATTTTTTAAAATATTAAGAATAAAATCTTTACCACTTTCATCAGTGTTTTGCCACAATATTTCAAAAAACACTCCCATCCCAGGTAAAGTTATTTCGTCATTTTCTTTTAATGAAGATTCAATAGAATCTTTTATATCTTTAATATCAGAATCTTTAAAGTTACTTTTAATATGTTCTCTAATATCAATATTCATAAAATCAACCCTTTCTATTATATTATGAAAATAAACAAAAAAATTATGCTTAATATTTAAAAAAAAATAAATATATGTTATAATTAATCTATAGTCGGAGGTGTGATATGCGAGAATCTATGTGGGGTGTATTTGTTTTGGTAGTAGGAGTAGTACTAATCTTACTTATATATTTGTTTCAAGGAATAACAAATACTGATGAACATAATTATTATTTATTAAAAGAAACAACTGAATCTTCGATGTTAGATGCTGTTGATGTTGCAGATTATCGTGTCACAGGGAAAATTTCTATAAATAGAGAAAAATTTGTTGAAGTGTTTGTAAGAAGATTTGCTGAAAATGCTGATTTATCTAATAGCTACGTGATTGAAATTTATGATATTGTAGAGGAACCTCCTAAAGTAAGTTTACTTGTAAAAACAAAAAAAGGTGCTCAAGTTACTTCTGATAAGGTAGAATTTGATATTACTAATAGATTGGATGCAATTTTAGAGACTGTTAAGTAGTCTCTTTTTTCTTGACATTAATTAATAAAAAATATAAAATTAATGTGTAAGATAGATAAACTAATTAGAAAAAGGAGAAGTGCTATGAAAAAAAATTTTGGTTTTACTTTAATTGAGTTATTAGCTGTATTAGTGGTGCTTGCTATACTAGCTGCTGTAATAACACCACAAATATCAAAATCTATAGAGCAGTCAAAAATGAAAACAGCTATAGAAAGTGCTAATGGTGTTATTAGAACTGTAGAATCTTATATGATTTCTTCAAATAAAAAATATGGCAAAGTTGATTTATTAAGTTCTGATTTAAAATATTCGGGGGCTAAACCTCAAGCTGGTGAAGCTGAAATAAATAAAGAAGGAAAAATTAGACTTTATACTTATTTTAATAATTATTGTGTAACAAAAGAGTATGATAAAGAACCTTATGCTACAAAGATGTCTAAAGAATTATGTGGTTGGTTTGCAACTGATAACTATGAAAATGAAGAAAATAAAAGTGGTTCTGTTTTGACATTTGATAGTAATGATACAAATAATGAAGTAGTAAATTATATAATTAAAGGTAACTCTACGCAAACTACAAGAAGTGGTAAAAATATACTAAATATGGCTAATTTTACAACATCTTTTACTAATAGTTATTATGAAAATAAAGCAACAAATTTTAAATTGACTGCAGGAAAAACTTATACACTTTCTTTTAATTATAGAGTAAATTCAGCAGGAGCAGCACTATCAACAGGGGTAGGATATGGAACAAGTTATTATTCTGCTGATATTGTTTATGGTAAAGCATATCCAAATCAAACATCTGGTAGACAATCAGTAACATTCACTGTTCCTTCAAATCTTGCTGATGGTAATTATTTATTTGTAAGATTTGCACGAACAGGTTCATCTACATCTGCTAGTGTAGTTATTTCTTCAATACAATTAGAAGAAGGAGAAAAGGCAACGACATATGAACCATATGGGGCAATGCCAAGTATAGAATTTCCAAGTGAAATAGGTTCAACAGGAGATTTATTAACAACGGGTAATTGTGCAAGTTATGGTAGTGATGCTTGTGATAATATTGGCAAATATGTAATACCTGTAAAAGTAAGTGGTAAAAATATATTTGATTATAATAATATTCCAGCAACACTTGGTTCAAAACAGGATAATGGTTATTATACTAATAAAATATCTAATATTAGAATATATACTTATCAAACTTTAAAACACTATATAGGAAAAAAAGTAACAGTTTCCTTTGATCTTACAACTAGTGAGGATGGAACATTTTGGATATATCCTTATCAAACTAATGGTATAGGAATTAGATTTTCTATGATTTCTAAAGAAATGAAAGCTAATACTAAAACAAGAATAACAGCAACAGGTGTTGTAGAAGTATTAGGTACTAATGAAACTTATTCTCCAGGAGAGATAATAGTTTATAAAAATGGTTATACAGGTTCATATTTAGTTAATAACATTCAATTTGAAGTAAGTGAACAAGCAACTGATTATGAAGCTTATAACGGAAAAACAACTAATATCTATTTAGATGAACCATTAAGAAAAGTAGGAAATTATGTAGATTATATAGATTATAATAATAAAAAAATAGTAAGGAATGTAAAAGAAAGAGTTTATACTGGTAAAGAATATTGGTATGCAGATGGAACATCTTATGTGTTTGATTCAACAGAAGCATTTATAAAAAGTACTAAAGGTTCATTGTTGAGTAATATTGCTTTTTATGCTAGTACTAAAAATAATGATAATTTTAATTTTGCAAGAAGTGGAGCTGGATATATTGAATTTAATGCTTTAAATAAAGGATATACTGTAGCAACATGGAAACAATATCTTGTTAATAAATATAATTCAGGTAGTCCTGCTAAAGTTCAATATGATATAGCAACACCAGAAGAACAGACAATTGATTTACCTTCAATAGAATCAAATGGCAACATAAGAAATGTTAGTTTAGGATGTAATACGGCAGCTTCTTCTATTAGTTTTTCAATTACTAAATAATTTTATTGACAACAATAAAAAAAATTATGTATAATTAGTATAGTAAAGGAAAGTGGTAGTATGGTTAACATAGCTTC
>UQVP01000021.1 GCA_900544605.1 uncultured Mycoplasmatota bacterium
TAATTGTGTATAATTCATATATGAGTCCTCCTTGCCGGGTGGGGCTCTTTTTATTCTATCAAAAAACCACACCTTTTGGTGCGGTTGAAATTTCAATTTAGGAAAATAGCATTTTAGCTATTTTTTATTTCTATTATCTATTAAAAAGTCATCTAATTTTTTATCTAATATTATAGATATTTTGTAAAGAAGTGCCAACGAGCAGTTCTTTTTTGTATCATTTGGTGATTCTATTCTTTTTAAATATTCTGGTGAAACATCTAAAATTTCAGCCAAATCCATAAGTCTAACACCTTTTTCTTTTCTATATACTTTAATGTTATTGCAAATAATTGTTTTAAACTCAGGATTAAAGTTATCGTACTTTTCAATCATTTGCATCACCCTAGTAATATTGTGCCACAAACCTAAAAATAAATAAGTAAACTTTTTGTCCTAAATTATATACAATTCTTTAATACTTTGATATAATTTTATTGTATAGGTATATTATAAGTGGTATCTATCGATTAAAAATTAAGAAGGAGTGAGAGTATGGAAAAGAAGTTTTGTAGTAAATGTGGGGAAAAACTTGAAAGTGGAAAAAGTTTTTGTCCAAGTTGTGGTGAAAGTGTTGATGAAGGCAAAGTTGTGAATGAAGTAAAACATAAACAAAAAAATAAAGGACGATTTTTAGATATTGTTAGGTATATTATTGGAGCAATATTTATTTTAGGTAGTTTATCTAATTTAGTTAATGGTAATTGGTATGGAATTATTGAACTATTATTTGCTGTATCATTAATGCCATTTGTATATAGAAAATTTATATATAAGTTTATACAGAGTAATAAAGCATTTAGAACAACTCAAATAGTATTACCAATTATTTTATTTATAGTATTTTTTGCAGTTATACCTACTGATAATAATGTAAATAATAATTATACACCATCTAATAATGGTTCATCACAAACAACAAAAAAAGATGAAAAAAAGGAATTAACTGAATCAGAAAAAATGATTTTAAAAATTACAGCTTTAATGGATGAAAAATTAGCTTTTGATACAGGTAATTATATTAAAGGAGACATACCCGCTGGAGAATATGCTTTTGTTAAATTTTCAGGAAGTGGAGCATATTATTCAGAGGAAGACAGTGCAGGAAATATAATTGATAATGAAAATTTTGATAGTTTTGGATATGTGAAAGTTCATGCCGCAGGAAATTTGACAACTCGTGGAGTTCTTATAAGCATTAATGCTTTTGAAAAACTTGGAGTTTCTGGTGCTAAACAAATATATGAAATATTAAATAATCAAACTGATTATCACGATGGAGGTTATTATAAAGTTGGTGTTGATATTCCAGCAGGTCAATATGTTCTAGAAAGTTATGGTAGTGGTTATTGGGCTGTAATGACTGGACCGGTAGGATCAAGTGATATAGTTGATAATGATAACTTCAATGGAAGAACATCAGTAAATGTTAGAGATGGTCAATATTTAACAATTAGTAGGTCTTCTTATACAAAACAATAAAACAAAAGATGATTGCACAAATCATCTTTTTTAGTATCATTGATATTATTTAAATATCAAATTTCTATATCATAATCATCTTTTTCTTTGCCTAATTCATGTTCCTTACTAAATTTATAAGTATCATTTAATTCTTTAATTGTATCATCTTCAATAACACCATGTTCATATAAATCTCTTGAAAATTCACGATATTTATCTCTATCTTTTCTATTAAATAATCTGTTTTTTATAAACTGAATAAGTCTTACAAACTTATTTTTAAAATAGTTAAGTTCTGCAAATAAAGAATTATTTTCTTCTTTTAATTCATCAATTTCATTATCTTTTAACTTATTTTTTTCAGTAAGACTTTTAACTCGTAATTCCAATGCCTCATTGTTTTCGGTAAGTATTTTTATTTTCTTATTGTTTTCTTTAATACTAGAGTCAACACTGGTAAGTGTTGTTGATAATTTTTGAATATTCTTATATTCTTTATTTGTATTTTCTACTTGGCTGATAAAACTATTAATTTTATCTTTACATTCTTGTGTTATAACATATTTATCTTTTCTACCAAATGCTAATTTTAAATTATTAACAATATCTTTTGCTTCTTTTGTATCATTATCTAGCATGTCAGATTGTTGTTTGGCTTTATTTAAACTTTTTTGATTTTTTTCAAGTTGTTCTTTCATTTCTAAATAATTGTCCATTTCAGTAATATGATAATCATGATTTCTGCCTTTTTTCTTATCTTTTAAAGTGTTAGTTAGGTTATATTCTTTATTAAAAGATTCAATACATAAGGTACGCATTTTATCTTGTAATTTTCTTAAACTTTCTTTTGTAAATACATCTGATTTACCAACTTGTTTTTTCATACCATTTTTATTATTAAATTTTATAGGAACACCTACGATATGCAAGTGTGGGCTTGTTTCATCATAATGAATAATAGCACTTGCTATCTTAAAAGTAGGTAATATAATTTCTAAATCTTCAATTTGATTTTTATAAACATTTGTCATTCTTCTTTTAAACTTATCATCTTTTGTGTCCCAATACTTTTTATCTCCAATTTCAATTATTATTTCACAGGCTAAATCATTTTTCTCATTATTACTTATATGAGTGAAATAATCTTTGATTTTTCTATCGTCACTTACTTGCTTTAAATTATATTCTTCTTTTGCTTCATCAAATTCTTCCTTATATAATTTTTTTACATCATCAACTAATGAAGAATTACCTTTAATAATTTCAATGTCATTTTGATTGTTATCATACTTTCTATAATTATGTTTATCTACTTTCGTTAGATCTGCTGAATTTTGTATGGCATTATTTGATAGAGAAGTAGAACCACTTCTATTAGATTTAGCACTACTTCTTGATGTGTTTCTTTTATTTTTATCACTGCCTAAATGAAAAGAATATGCTAGTTCTATAATAATCACGCTCTTTTATTAAAATATAATGTGGCTTGATTTAGTGTTTCAAAAAAATTTTGACCCATCATAGTTCCCATATTATCAATATAGGTACAAACAATATAATGTAGTTCACAGTTTTCAGCATACACTAAATATAAGTCTTTTTTCTTATCTAATAATTTACACTTTCTATATTTTAAGTTATAAAATTCTTTCTTCATAAATAATCAACTCCTTTGTTTTTTAGAGATGTATTTTGGCTTCGACAAAATATTTAACCCCCTAGGTATTTTGTCATACAAACAAAATAACCTTGTGGGCTAGGGATTCCCTAGAACCCTTTTATGATTTATTACATAAGTCTTATAAAATGCTATCGCCACTTTCATTGCTATGCAACAAAACGTGCCACGCATTTTATTCTTCTTCGTACAGCAACTCTTTCTTTACAGGTTTTACTCCAATCTCAATAGGAACAGGTTCTTTCGTATAAATAACACAGTCATTAGTTTCATCTGGTATATAATCAAAAGTAGTATTTATATCTTGCATTTGAAACTCATCTTTACCATGAATATAAATAATTCCATATTTATATTCGTTCATTTTTATATCAGGATCTATTTTTGCATAATCTTCCATAGGGAATACTCTGACTATTGCTCTGTCATCGTGAACGAAATTAAAGTAGAATATTCTATCTTCTACATAATAAGTTGCTTCTTCAAAACCAACATCATAATATTGTCTTAATCTCATTATATGTTTACCGACTTCTTTTTCAGGCAAGTAATTACTAAACCTAATTTGACCTACAATATTATCAAAAATAACAGGAGTCTTAACATCAATATAACCTGCATCAAATAATTCATTACAAGGCTTACATATTGATTCTCTAAAATTGATATTATCTACATAAATATAATTGTTAAGAATACCTAATTTAATATCATCAACATATTTCATAATAAGTTCAGACTTTTCTTCTCTTGTATAATCTTTCCAAGTTTTAGTTTTTTCTTTATATTCTTTTTCTAATTTAACTTTATTTATATAATCAATATCTCTTTTAAGTAAAATATCTTGTGGAGTAAAATTAAGAGTTTAACAAGAGATTGCTTCATCAAGTTCATTTTGTAATTTTTCAAGAGCAGATTCAACTAACTTTCTTTCATCGTTATATTCTTCTAAACTAAATACACCACTAATATAGGCTCTTTTAATTCTTTCTAGTTTGTCTTTTTGCTTATTGATATCTTTCTTTAATTCTTCTTGTGGTTCATCAAATTTTTGCTTAATCATTGGTAAGAAGAACTGATTTACTACTGAATCGTATTCTATAAGTTCATTTACAAAAACATTATAATATTCTTCAACTAAACTTTCCTTAAAGTTTATCTTACAATCATTACAATAATAGTAGTAATAAATATTACCATTTTTCTTTTGAGTTGCTTTACCACCTAAAATTCTATTACATTTAAGACATCTTAATTTTTGTAAGAATAGATATGTTAAAGTTCTTTGATAGCTTTTAGAATTCTTTTTCTTTTGAACTTGGCATTCTTCCCACCTTTCTTTACTAACAATAGGTTCAACAACATTTTCATAATAGGTAGGATGTTTCGTCCTTTTACCATGAACAAAATCGCCTTTGTATATTTCATTTTCTAAAATTGCCACAATAGAGGAATCTCTCCAATTTGTTTTACCCAATACCTGTTCTTTATTAAATAGTGTACTTATCTTTTGATATGATATTCCTTTATGATAAAGTTCAAATATTCTTATGACAACATCTTTTGTTAAATAGCCTATAACTAATTTTTTGTTTTCATGTTTATAACCGAGTGGCGCTTGATGTGGTATATGTCCTTGTTTAATAGCACCTGCTAAACCAACCTTAGTTCTTTCACTTGTTCTTTCTATTTCTTGTTGTGATACACTCATTAATATTCTTGAAACCATTTTGCCATTAGCATTAGTAGTATTAATATCATCATTAACACAATCAAGATAAGCGTCGTTTTCTTCAAGAAATCTCATAAGTTCTTCCCAGTCAAAAATACTTCGTGTTATTCTATCTTGTTTTAAGGCAATTATAGTGTTTATTTTCTTTGATTTAATATCTTCTTTAAGTCTTTAAAATTCAGGTCTATAATTGTCTGTTTTAGCACTTATACCAGCATCAGTATAATAGTCTTTAATAACAAAGTCCTTGAATTTACAATATGCCTCTAATCTTTCTTTTTGTTCAGGTAAACTAAAACCTTCTCTTGCTTGATCTTCAGTCGATACTCTCATATATAGACCACAAACTTTTTTTACATCATCCAATTATCATCATCTCCTTTACTAAAAAAGAGCGAAGCAGTACAACTAGGCTTATTTGTACTACTTCGCTCATAAATAAATCAGATATAAGTTTTTCTAATCTAATTATAAACTATTTTTGACAAATTTACTAGTTGGTACGCTTTAAATAATCTTCTAATTCATTGATTTTAATTTTATTACCAAAGTTTTTAACATAAACATCATTAGAATAATTAAAAACAAGAAACATTATATTATTGATAATTACTTTGTGAGGTTCAACATAAGCCAAATTAGATTTATCAATTTTTCTAATACTTCCATTTATAAATGTAGGCCTAGTATTACAAAAATCACAAATAAACTCTAATTTCTTTTTTAGTGATTCATCAATAGGTATTTCTTGTTTGATAATATTAATCATAAACACCATCCTTTCTTTAGTATGATTTCTTTGTAAGACACAAAAAAATCAATCTTTCGATTGATTCTATATATCAAGTCCAAACTAAATAGTTCGAACAGATTCGTCAATGGAGCCATAAAGGTTGAAGTCGGACAACCTCTAATTATCTAAATTATAGGTAGTAATAAACTACTAACTAATATAAGTATACCATGAAAATACTAAAATTTAATAAAAAATTACTAATAATTATTAAGCAGGATAAAGGGAATGATAGCACTGCCCTAATTCATTCTATATAAATATAGGAATAGTTGTGCTATCATTTCTTATTTTGCACTTGCAAAATTGTGTTAAAAATATGGAAGAATTCTACCATACTTTTTATTTAAATCAATTAATTAAAAGGTTTGCGAGGTTTTATTTTACTTCCAACTGTTGGATATATACTGGAAATGTTGGATAAATCTTGGATGTTTAAATTTAGTTTCAAAATATGTTGAAATTATGGTACAATTATATATAGAATGACAGATAAATAGTAATTTGAAAGAGAGTTATATAAAAGATAAGAAATAGTATTAGAAAGAAGGGAAAGAATATGTGTACAGCAGCAACTTATAAAACGAAAGATTTTTATTTTGGAAGAACATTGGATTATGAATTTTCATATGGAGATGAAGTAACAATAACACCAAGAAACTTTGAATTTAAATTTAGAGAAGTAGATGACATTAAGAGTCATTATGCGATAATTGGAATGGCATTTGTTACTGAAGATTATCCATTATATTACGATGCAATAAACGAAAAAGGGTTAGCAATAGCAGGTTTAAATTTTGTTGGAAATGCTCATTATAAAGAAAAACAGGAAGGAAAAGATAATGTTGCTCAATTTGAACTGATACCATGGATTTTAAGCCAATGTTCAAATGTAAATGAAGCTAGAAATTTGATTGAAAAAATGAATGTGTTAAATACTCCATTTAGTGATAAATTACCATTAGCTAGCTTACATTGGATTATTTCCGATAGCACACAATCAATAACTGTAGAGTCTGTTATTGATGGAATAAAAATATATGATAATCCAGTAGGGGTATTAACTAATAATCCATCTTTTGATAAGCAAATGTTTGCCTTAAATAATTATATGTATTTATCACCTAAATCTCCAGAGAATAAATTTAGTAAAGAATTAGATCTAAGTTTATATAGTAGAGGAATGGGAGCAATAGGTCTACCAGGTGATTTATCATCGCAATCAAGATTCATAAGAGTAGCGTATACTAAATTAAATTCTTTTTCTAAAGAAGATGAAAAATCAAGTGTTAGTCAATTTTTTCACATTTTAGGTAGCGTTGATCAACAAAGAGGATGCTGTGATTTAGGTGATGATAAATTTGAAATAACAATTTATACATCTTGCTGTAATGTAAATAAGGGAATTTATTATTATACAACATATGATAATCATCAAATAACAGCAGTTGATATGCACAAAGAAAATTTAGATAGTAATGTACTTATTCGTTATCCTTTGATAAAGGAAGAACAGATAAGAACTCAAAATTAATGTTTATTTATAAAGAAGATAAAAGTATTACATATAAAAATGAATTAGTATGAGGAGAAAAAATATGTGGATGGCAGTAAAAAGAGGAATTGTTGTAGCAATAGGTTTATTAATACAAATTCTATTAACATTATTTATATATTTAAAATTTGGAGAATTTATAAGTATTATTCAAGTAGTTTATGGTTTACTTAGTATTATAATTGTTTTAATGATTATCAAGTATAGTAAAAGATTAAGTAGCGATTTAATATGGATATTACTGATTATGCTTTTTCCATTAATTGGAACACTTCTATATATCATACTTAGTAATAATATGAAAAGAAGTAAAGTTTTAAAGAATATTAATGAAAATATAGAAAATGGTCAAAAATACTTAATACAAGATGAATTTATAAAAAAAGAAATCGATACTAAAAATTTAGGACAATTAAAATATATAAGTGAATTTGCAGGATTTCCTGTAACGAAAAACAATGAGATAAACTATTATTCTCTTGGTGATGACGTTTATCCTGTTATGTTAGAAGAACTAAAAAAAGCCAAAAAATTTATTTTTATAGAATATTTCATTATTAATAATGGTACTATGTGGCAAGAAATTTTAGATATATTAAAAGAAAAAGCAAATTCAGGACTAGATGTAAGAGTTTTATATGATGATATGGGTTCTTTTGCTATGCTACCTAGTAATTATCCAAAGTTACTGGGAAAATATGGAATAAAATGTATGCAATTTAATAAATTATCGCCATTTGCAGGTATTATTATGAATAATAGAGATCATAGAAAAATGATGATAATTGATGGACATACTGCTTTTTCTGGTGGAATTAATATTTCAGATGAATATATAAATATAAATAGTAAATTAGGAGTATGGAAAGATAATGGAATTAGGATAAAAGGTGAAGCTGTTTGGAATTTTACTGTTATGTTTCTAGAAATGTGGAATTCATTTAAAAAAGAAGATAATGATTATAATAAATACAAATATAATTTTACTGAAAAGTATAAGGAAAATGGTTTCGTTGTACCTTATGGGGAAAGTCCATTAGATGATGCTATAACCGGCGAAGATATTTATCTAAATATTATCAATCAAGTGAAAAAGTATGTTTATATTTATACACCTTATTTAATTATTGATACAGATATGATAAATAGTTTAATCTTAGCTGCAAGAAGAGGAGTAGATGTCAGAATTGTTGTTCCTGGAATACCCGATAAAAAAATTGTATATGATTTAACCTCTTCTTATTTTTATACATTAATTAAAGGTGGAGTAAAAATTTATACTTATACGAATGGTTTTGTACATAGCAAAGTATTTTTATCCGATGATGAAATAGCAACTGTAGGAACAATAAACTTAGATTATAGAAGTTTATATTTACATTTTGAATGTGGTATTTATATGAAGGATACAAATGTAATAAAAGATATCAAAAAAGATTTTGAGGATTCCTTTAAAGAATCACATAAAGTAGATGAAAAAGAAGCAAAAAATGGTTTATTTAAAGGACTATGGCAAGCTATTTTAAGATTATTTGCTCCAATGATGTAAACGATATAATAAAATTAGATAAATAGAAAATTATAATTTGTTGAGAAAGCCGTTAAAATGATTTGTTTTTTTCATGATATAATATATGGTGTAAACAAAGCAAAAAATAGTAATTTATAGGGAGATTAATTATATGGAAAAGAATAAAAAAGAAAATACAAATAATTTGATATCAAGAATAAAATCACGAGCTAATGCAGACAAAAATACTGAAGAAAAGAAAAGTCCTGATAGTTTAATATTAAGAATAAAAAGAAGAGCAAATGCTGATAAAAATAAAGAAAGAGAAAGATAAATTACAATTTAAGTAGTTGATAGTATATGGATAAAGAAGTATTGTTATCAAATATAGATAAAGTTCATACTACTGAAATGGGTATTGATAGAATTAAGAAAAATCTTAAAATAGATACAAATGATGTAGTTGAACATTGTAAAAATAAAGTTTTAGACAAGAATTGTAATATCTATAAGCAAGGTAAGAATTGGTATTGTGAAATAGATAATATAAAGATAACTATTAACTCATATAGTTATACGATAATTACAGCACATACTATTCGCTAAATTACAATTTATTGGTGAGATTAGTTTGAAATATAACTAGTCTTTTTATTTTGAATAAGATTTATATTTTTTGTCTAACATAATATAATAATATAATATAAAGAATTAATATAACAAGAATATAAATAATAATATAAATTAGTATAAATATTTATATTAAAAAACAAGTATTAAGTTGGTAGTTTACTTATTTTAAAAATATTTTTATATAGCAGTGTTCCATCTGGGCTTTTTATTTTTGATAAATTAATAGTGATTATTCCGAGTTCTAATTTGTTACTTTTAAATTTATCATTATCTTTTATAGGTATTATTCTTATTATTTTTTCTATATCATTTTTAGGTGTAAATGATAAATTAGTGAAATCTTTATTCGGTATAACTTCATAATAATTAACATCATACATTTCTTTTAATTTATTAACATAATTTTCTATTTCAATTCTAGTTCTAAAACCATTATGTGCTACAGGTATGGGAAATTTATCCTCATCCATAAACATAAATAAATCAAGCGGCGTGTCATAATTATTATGATAATCAATTAAGTCATAATAAAATGAGTTTCTTAAATTTAATTTTTTTATTTCTATTTTTGTACCTAACTTTTCTATTTCTATGTCATCAATATATTTAGAAATTAGTTTTTGTTTATTTGTTTTATCTAAATAATTCCAACGAACAAACAAATCAATTATATTTTCAGGGTGAAGATAATCTTCTATTTCTTTTTTATCTTTAATAAGCAATAAATCATCCATAGTAAAGTTTAAATTTTCATATTGTTTGCTATCTTGCTCTTGTTTTTCTAGTACTTGTCTTTTATATTCTATTTGTTTTAATTCATTATCAAATTCATCCAGTTTAACTATACCTTTAATGTATGCTGTTTTAATCCTATCTTTTTCTTTATCTAGTTCTTTTAATTCCTTTTTATAATCTATTTTATTATAATCAAGTTTTGACTTTATAAAAGGCGTATAATAGTCGTTAAATAGGTCATCTATATAAACAAGTGCTAATAGTTCTAAAAGAATCAAATCTTCAATAGAATCTTCTTTTAAATTAATTTTACAATGATTACATTTATAGTAGTAATACTTTTTATTAAGTTTCTTTTTAACACTAGCTTTACCACCAAAATAATTACCACATTTAGAACATTTTAATTTGTTAGTAAAAAGATATGTTGAAGTTCTTTCATAGTGTCTTGCATTTCTTAATTTTTGATATTGACAAGATTCCCATTTATCTTTATTAACTAAAGGTTCAACTACATTTTCATAATATGTTGGATGTTTAGTTCTTTTACCATGAATATAATCACCTTTATATATTTCATTAGATAATATCTTTTGAATAGTAGAATCTCTCCAAGTTTTACCTAAAACATTTTCTTTATTGTAGATGTTTGCTATTTTTTGGTGACTTTTACCTTCTAAATATAAATCAAAAACTCTCACTACAATATCTTTTGTAAGTGGATTGGGAACTAACTTTTTATTTTCTCTTTTATAACCCAGTGTAGTTCTACTTGGCAAGTGTCCTTGTTTAATTGCACCTGCTAATCCGACTTTAGTTCTTTCAGAACATTTTTCTATTTCATTTTGACTTACACTAGTCATAATTCTCATAACCATTCTGCCATTTGAAGTAGTAGTGTTAGATTCATCAGCTAGACAATCGATATCACACTCTAAATCATTAACTATTTTCATTAATTTTTCAATATCATAAACACTTCTAGTAAGTCTATCAAGTTTAAATGCTACAATTACATTAATATTCTTGCTTTTTATATCCTCAAGCATTTCTTGATATGCTGGCCGTTTATCACTTTTAGCACTGATTCCTGCATCTTTATAAACTTTAAATATTTCATATCGTTTAAACTTACAAAACTCTCTTAATCTTTCTTCTTGTTCTCCTAAACTAAAACCTTCACGAGCTTGATCCTCTGTACTGACCCTAATGTAAATACCTGCTATTTTATTTTCTTTATTCATATTTTTTAAATATCTCCTTTCATATGTTTGGCATCTTAAATGAGAAAAGTTAAGTCTAAAATTTTAAAAAATTTAAATATGCTTCTCATATGTTTGGCACTTTAAGCTTGAAAAGTGTAGTCTAAAATATAGATATTTTAAAAGACACCTCTCACTTGTTTGACATTTTAAAGTTAATTTTACGAAGTCTAACATTTAAAAAGATTTTTAATGACTATTTATATAATCTTCTAAATCTTTAAATACTATTTTGTTTTTAAATGTATTTACATAAACATTATCACATTCATCAAACATTAGGTATTTATTATTCTTAATAACTATAATATGTGGCATAACATAAGCAACATTTGTACCTGTTATATTTTTAATTGAACCATTATTTATAATTGGAGTAGTATTAGTAAATCTTCCAATCATCTCAATTTTTCTTTTTAATTTATCACTTATTTTTAATTCTTTTGTTTCTATATTTAACATATAATCAACTCCTTTACATAACAAAAAAACTAACTATTTCTAGTTAGCATTTATTACTCTCAGAAGTTAATTTCCGAGTTTCCTATCAATCTGGAGCAAGTGAGGAGAATCGAACTCCCATCTCAGCCTTGGCAAGGCCGCATACGAACCATTGTACTACACCTGCATTACTACTATATTATATACAAAAATTAAAAAGATGTAAATACTTTTTTTATAATTGAATATTTTTTATTAGAGGTGAATTATGAAAAAGGTATTATGTTTTGTTTTGATGTGTTTAATGTTAATTCCATGGACTGTAGAGCCTGTAAAGGCTGAAGAATTGAAATTAGCAGAAAGTGCGAAGTCAGCGATACTGTTAGAACCAACTACAGGAGAAATAATATTTGAAAAGAATTCTCATGAAAAATTACATCCTGCATCTATGACAAAAATGATGTCAATGCTTCTAATTATTGAAGCTATAGAAAATGGCGTTATTAGTTGGGATGAGATGGTAACAGTAAGTGAGAATGCAGCTAGTATGGGCGGAAGTCAAATACTTCTTGAAGTAGGGGAACAAATGAGTGTTCATGATTTATTTAAAGGTATTGCTGTTGCAAGTGGAAATGATGCTGTTGTAGCCATGGCTGAAAAAATAGGCGGATCAGAAGCAATATTTGTAGATATGATGAATGAAAAAGCTAAAGAATTAGGTCTTACTGATACACATTTTAAAAATCCACATGGACTTGATGATGATGATCATTACTCTAGTGCATATGATATGGCTATGATAGGAAAAGAATTAGTAAAACATGAGAAAGTTTTAGAATTTACAAAAATATATGAAGATTATTTAAGACAAAATACGGATAGAAAAATTTGGTTAGTTAACACAAATAAAGTTGTATGTGAATAAAACTATAAAATTTTAATTAATATATATAGAAATAAGACTAATTTTATGGTATTATAAGATTAGTTGAAGGGCTCGTATTAGACTTTAATGTTTAATAGGAGTCTTTTTGTTTTATGTTTGGAGATGTTTGTGTGAAAAAAATAATAGTAGTATTGATAACGATAATATTGATTTGTTTACCAAGTAGTGTTTTTGCAAAGCAAGGATGTTGTTCACATCATGGTGGTGTAGCAGGATGTAATTCGAGTGGGAGACAAGTTTGTAACGATGGTACGTTAAGTAAAAGCTGTACATGTACACCGACAAGATCTTATACTTATGGATGTACTGATAAAAGTGCAAAAAATTATGATCCAAAAGCAGATAAAAGTAATGGAAATTGCATTTATTTTAAAAAAGGTTGTATAGATAAAACCGCAAATAATTATGATTCTACTGCCGAAAAAGATGATGGGTCTTGTACATATGATATTTATGGCTGTACGGATGTAACTGCTAAAAACTACAATGCAGATGCTAATAAAGATGATGGTAATTGCGAATATGAAACGGTTACAACAAATGGTGGAACAGATAAGGAAAGAGAAGAAATACAAGAATCTAGTAAAAAAGATGAATATAATAGTGATACGTTAAGTGGTGTACTTGGTGGTGTTCTAGGAATAGGTTATGTAGGTGGGGTTGCGTTTGCTGTATTTAAAGCCGTAACTAAAAGAAAAAAATTATAAAAATAGTTTTTAATTCTATGGAGAATTGATAACGTAGTTTTGAAATATTATCAAAAAATGAACATTAGTTGAATTGTGTTGCTCGGAAGAATTAAAGAAATGTTAAATAAAGCATTGCTCTTTTTCTTTCTATGATTTATAATTTATTTGAATTTTGTGAAAGTAGGGGGTGATTATATGTATAATAATATTGAAAAAGCTTATAAGAAATGTAATTCGAATACAAGATTTTCAAAGCATTATTGGATTTACTCTGTTATAACACTTCTTATAATTTATACTTTGTCTAAAAGGAATCTCAACTTTCTATATTTACTATTTATAGAAACATTTATACAAATAATTTTTGTATTATTATATTGCATAAAGGATGCAAAAAAATATGATAAAGAAATAAATTATGATATAAAAGAATATGTTGATAATCTAGATAAAGAAGACATTTCAAGTTTGGTTAAAATACTAAAAAATAATAATATCACAAGTAAAGATAAATTAGATAAATGTTTATGTCATTATCGAACAAAATGTCCTATAAAAATCAAGAGTAGCTTTTGGAGTACACTGTTAACTTTGGTTATTGCTATTGCTTCTTTGATTGTTTCTAGTTATAGTGAAAAGTTAAATGGTATTGACCTTAATAAATTATCAGTTGCATTAGGATCTACTATTGGTATTGTTTTAATTGCAGGTTTTGTAATATATGTAATAAAAACTGTTTTTTATAGTTTAACACAAAAAAACGACACATGGTATGAAGATTTAGAAGAAAAAATGACCTATATATACGTAAATTATGATGAATTTTTTAGTAATTAATTTAATCACAAAATAAAAAGAAATTCTAGTTTATAAAATGAATTTCTTTTATTATTGGGTTTTTATTTACAATATCTATAGAAATATAATCAATATAATTGTTTATGATTTGATATTTTTGAGTATTATTTAAATGATTCCAATTTATAATATTATTGTTTTTTAAATTTTTAATATAATCTTCAAATACTTTTAATACTTTATTATGTGATATTCCACTTATATTACATTTTTCTGTTTGTCTATTATTACAATAATAAGTAATATATTTTTTCTCATTATGGATTTGAATTTTACTATGGAATTTTGAGTTACATCGAGAACATCTTAAGACGTTTACAAAAAAAGCATCACTACTATTTCTTTTTTTTATATTTTTTTCTCTTCTCATTTTTATTAATTCTTGTACGTGATAAAAGATATTCTCATCTATGATTGTTTCTTGTTTTCCACTAACACAAAATGATTTCGGTTGTAATTTTTTTGCTACACCATATCTTATTTTTCCAATATATAAAGGATTAGTTAAAATAGATTTAATGGTAGATTGTCCCCATTTACCACCACGTTTACTTGGAATGTTTTTTTTATTTAAATCTTTTGCAATTTTTAACATCGATGATCCATTTAAATATTCTTTATAAATATTTTTAATAGTATTTTTTTCTTGTTCATTTATTGTAAGTGTTCCTTTCCCAACAACATAGTCATAACCATTAACGCCATTAGTGTTTGTATAGTTTCCTTCACGTGTTTTTTGCTCGTATCCAAAACTAACTCTTTCAGCTAAATTTTCTCTTTCAAACTCTGCAAATATTCCTATTATTTTGATAAACATTCTACCGACAGCGTTTGAGGTATCTAATTTTTCAGTAACAGAATTGAAACAACAGTCATTTTTTTCAAATAGCTCAATTAGGTTGATTAAATCTTTAACACTTCTTGTTATTCTATCTAGTTTATATACTAATACATTATTGATTTTACCTAATTTGACATCATTGATAAGTCTTGTAACATCAGGACGATCTTGTAAATTTTTACCAGAAATCCCATCGTCAATGTAATAGTCAATAACCTCCCAGTCGTTAGCGCTTGCATATTTACTTAGCTTTTCTTTTTGTGCATGAATACTAAACCCATCTTTAGCTTGTTCTTCTGTTGATACACGCATATAAATACCTGTTTTCAGTATTTCGGTTTTCATTTTAGTATCACATCCACTTTAATTAAATGATTTATAAGTGGAATAATTTCCTATATTTTAAGTTATTGTGTTAAAATATAATTAGATTTAATGTTTATTTAATAAAACAGTTATATGTATATAGTGGTGATTTATTATGTGTATTTTAATTATTGAAGATGAATATAGTTTAGCTGATGTAGTAGCATCTAGATTAAAAAGAGAAGAAGGCCTTCTTTTCCGTACCACCTCCTTCCACCGTGTAGGCTTTTTTTAATCGAGCAATCTCAATATCTTTCTTCATAATTATATATTTAAGTTCATCATTAGTAAGATCAGAGTAGTCTTTGTTTTCAATATTATTAATAATTTTAAAATCATTACTAACAAGAATAATAGGATCAAAGCAATGATTGTCTTTGTTGAAAGCAGTAACCCATTTTTCTAAAGTTTTAATAGGAATACCATATTCATTAGCAGTTTTCAAAGTAGAATAATGATCAATACAAATTTTTTCACATAATTTCTTTTTTAAATCACGATTATATAGCATAAATATCCCTCCTAATTGTCTATATAATAATATAATTGTATAATTAAAATAATTTGTTGTCTACTTAACCCTCTAAGTTGTCTACTTTAAGTTTACCACTACATTTAATCATACTATAATATTAAACTATGAAGAAAACACAAAGTTTCTAGATTTTTCGATAATCTAGATTTCTTTGTGTTTTTTTGTTGTACCTTTACAAAATAAAGTAAATCTAAATAAAAGAAGGAGGAATATTATGAAAAATAAAAAAGGTTTTACTTTAATAGAATTACTAGCGGTAATAGTAGTATTAGCAATCATTGCACTTATCGCTACCCCAATAGTAATGAATACAATCAAGAACGCAAAGAAAGGAGCAGCAGAAAGAACATCAAGTTGGACAAAATTAGATGAAGACCAGATAACATTACCTAGTGGACAACAAATAGCAACAGCTAGCGGAGATACAAAATGGAATACTAGTACTGATGGAAACGGATTCAAATCAGAAACGTGGTTATATAGTCATATGAAATTTACAACTGGAACATACTGCTATTGGGCATCTTCACCCAAAGTGTCTAGTACTGATTTTGCTTGGTGCGTCTACTATGATGGAACTCTCAGCAATGTCCCAACCTACAATACTAGTACCTGCAGTATTCGCCCTGTAATCACAATCTCAAAAGCAAATTTAAGTTAGTTATTAGAAAATCATGAAAGTTTTCATGATTTTTTTAATATAAAAAAGGAAACAGATATTATATGTCGTATATTAATAATAGGTGATGTTATGGAAATAGAAAATATGATATATGAAATTAGAGGTAAACAGGTTATGCTAGCGAGTGATGTAGCTAAACTTTATCATGTAGAAACAAAAGTTTTAAATCAAACGATAAAAAGAAACATTAATAGATTTCCAGAAGAATTTTGTTTTCAGGTTTCATATGAAGAATTAAACGATTTAATCTTGAGGTCACAACTTGTGACCTCAAGTTGGAATAGTTATGGTGGCACTAGATATTTACCTTATGTTCTAACTGAACAAGGTATTATGATGTTATCTGGCTTACTTAGAAGTGATATAGCAGTTAAAGTTAATATTCAAATAATAGATGCGTTTG
>UQVP01000022.1 GCA_900544605.1 uncultured Mycoplasmatota bacterium
ACACCAATAGTAATGAATACAATTAAGAATGCGAAGAAAGGAGCAGCAGAAAGAACAGCAGATAATTACATCAAGCAAGTAGAAACAACAATAGCTGAAAAAAAGTTAGAGAATAATCCCCTAGCAGATGGACCATATACAATAGATGGTAATGGAAATCTAACAGGAAATGGATTAACAGAATCAGTAACAATAGATATGAATGGAACTAAACCAAGTGAAGGAACAGTAACAATATCTAATGGAGGAGTATCCCAATTAGAAACAACAATGACTGTGGGCGATTATGATGTAAAATATAATCAAGAAAAGAATAAGTATGAAGCATCAGAGAAAAGAATTATAGTATATAGAAATACAAATGACACAATAAAAATAGGTGATATAATAGATCCAAATGATACATCTAAATTCACAAAAGAACCAACAAAATGGTATCATTTAAAACATGTGTTAGATAAAAATAATAAAGTGTTGGAATCATATGCATGTATTAAAGAAAATGGTAAAGAGTATTGCTTAACAAATGATGAGTATGGTTGGTCAGAAAATGAAGAAGATTACACAGGGAATGTATTAAAATTAAAAAAAATGAAAGATGAAAAAATTGAAGGAGTTACTTGTTCTATTAAAGAGTCTAGCTCGTACTGTGGAGGTATGACGGCATATCCAAGTGGTAAGATTGAACTTGATGGTAATTTTGATGGTAGTTGCTATGTTTATGAAGATGGAAGCTCATCTTGTGGTGGTTCACAATGGTCTCCATGGCATTAGTAAACCTTTTTAATGATTAATTAAGTTAAATACATTTAAAATCATAGGTAGAATAATTATTATATCTATGATTTTTTTGTGTCTAGATAAAAAGTAGTGCTTTTTTTTAATCTATGTGATATACTGTAATAGTACCAGAGGTGGCAAAGATGAAAAATATCGAAAATGATTTCGAATATATAAATATAGTTAAGCACATTTTAAGCAATGATAAGTTCAATGAAATAAAGAAAATAGAACATCATGGAATTAGTAGATTTGACCATTCTTTAAAAGTATCTTATTATTCTTATAAAGTAGCAAAATTCTTAAAACTTGATAGTGAAGAGGTAGCTCGTGGCGGATTACTTCATGACTTTTTTTTGAGTGATGAAGATAGAACAACTAAAGATAGAGTAGTATCTACTTTTATTCATCCTAAGAAAGCAGTTAAGAATGCCGAAGAGTTGTTTAGTATTAGTGATAAAGAAAAAGATATCATAAGAACACACATGTTTCCTGTTAATTTATCACTTCCTAAATATACAGAAAGTTGGATTGTAAACTTTGTTGATAAAATTGTAGGATGCAATGAATTTTGTCATAAGTTTGGATATAAGCTTGCTTATGTGGCTAATGTTTATTTATTATTCCTAATTAATAATATCAAATAGATTAGTTTTGACTAATCTTTTTTAGTGCTAGTAAAATATTGTATCGTGTGATACAATATAGATAATGAAAGGAGTATGATATGTCTAAGAATGTTACAATAACAAAAGAGATGATATTAGCCTCTGCTTTTGATATTGTTCGTGAGAAAGGATTAGAAAGGATTAGTAATAGAGAACTAGCTAAAAAGCTTAATTGTTCAATTAGACCAATTTATTATCAATTTCAGAATGTTGAAGAATTATATAATGAGTTATATGTTGAAATTGAAAAATATTTCTATAAGTTTTTAATGGATAATATGAATGATGATATGCCTAAGTATAAGCAAGTAGGAATTAATTATATTAAGTTTGCTAAAGAAGAAAAAGAATTTTTTAAGATACTTTTTATGAGTGAAGTTGATTTGGGCCTTAATAATTTTATAGCGAAAGATATGGAAGACTTTAAAGAACTTTCTAAGCTGATAAAGATTAGTACTAATTTGAATGATGAAGATATAGAGAGTTTTCATATAAAAATGTGGATATTTTCACATGGACTAGCTACTTTAGTAGCAAGTAGTACACTTAATATAAGTGATAAACAATTAAAACAATTGTTGTCGTTAGAATTTCAAGCATTAATGCTTTTAAAAGAAAATCCCAACAATAAGTGGGTATTAAAGAATGGAGCGGAAAAATGAAAAATATTGGAAATATAATTTTAGGGGTTGTATTAATTTTAGTAGGTTTAGTAGTAGGACTAAATGTTTTAGGAATAACTAATATAAATATCTTTTTTGATGGATGGTGGACATTATTTATTATCGTACCATGTCTTGTAGGTTTGTTTAAGGAAAGAGAAAAAACCGGTAGTATTATAGGTTTATTAATAGGAATTGTTTTATTTTTATGTTGTCAAGATATTATTGATTTTGAAAAAGCATGGCAACTTATATTACCTATTATTTTAGTGGTAATTGGTTTATCTATAATTTTTAAAGATGCATTAAATGGAAAGATAAAAGAAGAAATCAAAAGAATAAACGAAAAAAATAAAAAAGATGATGGTTATTGTGCAACTTTCTCTGAACAAAAATTAAATTTTGATGATGAAAAGTTTAATGGAACAGACTTAACTGCTGTATTTGGTGGTATTAAATGTGATTTAAGAAAAGCCAAAATTGATAAAGACGTTGTTATAAATGCAAGTAGTATATTTGGTAGTATTGATATCTATGTACCAGAAGGTGTCAAAGTAAAAATTAAATCTTCGTCTATATTTGGAGGAGTAGATGAGAAAAGAAAAAATAAGGATACAAATGAAAAAGTACATACAATATATGTGAATGCTAATTGTGTATTTGGAGGAGTAGATATCAAATGACAACTATGCAAAAAGTAATTAAGTATTTAGCTCTTTGCTTAGCATTTTTAATAATTATTTCAATGATGTTGCTTGTTATAAAAGTTGGTTATGGTGTATTTAGTTTATTTGAAACTAATAATAAAAATAATAATCCTAAAATAATAACTTTATGGAGTCAAAAAGAAGAAATTATAAACAATTTGAAAATTGATTTAAGATGTACAGATTTAATTATTCAAAATGGTGATAAATTTTTAATTGAAACTAATAATTATAGTGTTAAATATAAACAAAATGGTTACGAGCTTGATATTAAAGAAAAAAAGAATAATTGTTTATCAAATAGAAAAAAAGAACTTATCGTTACTATTCCAGAAAGTTTAAAATTTGATGATATTGATATAGATACTGGTGCAGGTACTATTAATATTGACAACCTAAATTCTAATAAAATAGCATTTGATTTAGGGGCTGGAGATACAACAATAAAAAATATAAATGTTAACGAAATTAAAATGAATACAGGTGCAGGGACATTAAAAATAGCGAATGGCATCATTAATAATATGGATTTAGATTTGGGCGTTGGTGAAGCTAATATAACTGCACAAATACTTGGTAATAGTAAGTTAGATACTGGTGTTGGAGAATTAAATCTAAATTTACTAGGTATAAAAGATGATTATAAAATAAAAGTAAGTAAAGGTATAGGAGAAATAAGAATAGATAATAATTCTATTAAAGATGGTGAAGTTATTGGAAATGGTAATAATTTTATTGATGTTAGTGGTGGTATAGGACAAATTAATATTAGTTACATAAATTAGAACTAGGAGGTACTATGAAAAATATAGTAGAAGTTAAAAAGTTAACCAAAAGATATAAAAAATTAACAGCTATAGATAATCTTTCTTTTGAAATAAAAGAAGGAGAAATTTTAGGATTGTTAGGGCCTAACGGAAGTGGTAAAAGTACAACAATTAATTGTTTACTTTCCCTATTAAAATTTGAAACTGGTAGTATTAAAATCTTTGGTAAAGAAATGAAACCTGATTCTTATGATATAAAAAGAGAAATAGGTGTTATATTTCAAGAAGTTGCTGTTTTTGAAGAATTGACAGTATATGATAATATAGACTATTTTTGTGGGCTTTATATTAAAGATAAGGAATTACGTAAGAAATATGTTGAAGATGCTATTAATTTAGTTGGTATAAGTGAATTTAAAAAATTCTATCCCAAACAATTATCAGGAGGATTACTTCGTAGACTTAATATTGCTTGTGGTATAGCTCATAAACCAAAGTTAATTTTCTTAGATGAACCTACAGTTGCTGTTGATCCACAAAGTAGAAATAATATTTTAGATGGTATAAAAAAATTAAGAGATGAAGGTGCAACCATACTTTATACAACACATTATATGGAAGAAGTAGAAATGATTTGTGACCGAATTATTATTTTAGATAAAGGTAAGATACTTGCTGAAGGAACTAGTGATGAATTAAAGAAATTAGCTAATATTGAAGAAAAGATAACTGTTGAAGTAGATGAAATTAGTAATGATAATATTGAGGCAATAAAGAAATTTAAAACAGTAGATGCTGTTAGTTTAAATAGAAACATATTAATGATTACCTATAAAAAAGGAAAAGATAATCTAGGTGAACTTACGGATTATTTAAAAGAAAATAAAATTAAGTATAATAAAATATTTTCTGAAAGACCAACTCTTAACGACGTTTTTCTAGAACTTACTGGAAAGGAATTAAGAGATTAATGTTTTTTCATAATTTTAAATATTCGTTAAAGGTATTATTAAAAAATAAAGCATTATTATTTTGGACATTTATCTTTCCTATTGTTCTTGGAACATTTTATAACATGGCATTCTCAAACATAGAAAAAAGTGAAAAAATGAGTGCTATGGATATAGCTATTGTTGAAAGTGATAACTTTAATGATAATCAAATATATAAAGAATCATTTAATAGTTTAAGTGATAAAAATAATGATGATAGACTTTTTAATATTATGTATACAAATTTAGATGAATCAAAAAAGTTATTAGAAGAGAACAAAATAGTAGGTTATTTAGTTTTTGATGAATCTGATATTAATATAACAGTAAATTCTAACGGTGATTATGAAACAATTCTTAAAATAGCTGTTGATGAGATAAATAGTGAAAAGAAAATATATGAAACGTTGGTTAAAAAAGAGGTTGAGGGGCAAGTAAGAAATGGGAATTATAATATTGATTATGATAAAATAATGAGTAATATTAATGAAAAAATAAAGAGTAGTGATGTTAAAATTAAAAATATAACTAGTAATAATATTAGTTATACGATGATTGAATATTATAATTTAGTAGCAATGGCATCGTTATATGGAGCACTAATCTCAATGTTTATTGTAAATAAAAAATTAGCTAATATGGATAGTGTTGGTAAAAGAACATCTATATCATCAATAAAAAAAGGTAGTATGCTTATTAGTAGTTTATTAGCTAGTTATATTGTTCAATTAATGGGACTTTTATTATTGTTCCTATATACTATTTTTGTTATAAAAGTTGATTACGGTAATAATTTATGGTTAGTATTTTTGTTAGCTTCTGCTGGTTCTTTAGCTGGATTATCGTTAGGTGTTGCTATAGCAACTTTAATTAAGACTCACGAAGGTGCTAAAACAGGTATTTTAATTGCTATTACTATGTCATGGTGTTTTTTAGCAGGAATGACAGGAATAACAATGAAATATGTTATTGATAAGAATATACCTATTTTAAATATAATAAATCCTGCTAATATGATAACAGATGGTTTCTACGCTTTATATTATTATGATACTTTAAATAGATTTTATTTTGATGTTGTAAGTTTATTTGTTTTTTCTATTATAATGATATTAATATCTTTAAGAGGATTAAGGAGAGAGCAGTATGACAGTATTTAAAGCATTTTGGAAGGTAATAAAAAAATATAAAGGTACGATAATCCTTTATACAGTTATGCTTGTTTTATTTGGTGGTCTTAATATGACAAGTAATAACATTTCTTCTACTTTTGTTGATAGTAAGCCAGATATATTAATAGTTAATAATGATGAAGAAATTGGTCTTACTAAAAATTTAGTTGATTATTTAAAAAGTAATGCTAATATGATAGATGTAGAGAAAGATGAGGATTCTATTAATGATTCATTATTCTATCGTGAAGTAAATTATGTTATTTATATACCTGAAAATTATAGAGAAGATATTTTAAATGGATTAGATCCAGAAATAGAAATAAAAACAACAGGAGATTATGAATCAGGTCTAGCAGAGATACTATTATCTAGATATTTAAAAGTTCAAAAAATATATAGTGATAGTATAGATGATGAGAATGAATTAATTAGTTTAATAAATGAAAATATGAATATCAAAACAAACGTTGAACTAATGTCAAAGGTAGACACTACTAAAACTTCAAAAGTAACTCGTTATTTTAATTTTGCTAGTTATAGTATTATGGCAGTTGTAATATATATTATTTGTTTAGTGTTATCAAGTTTTCATGAAAAAAATGTAAATAAGAGAAATATTGTTAGTAGTATGAATTACAAAAAACAAAATAGATTAATTTTATATGCAAGTATTTCATATGGAGTAATTATTTTTATTCTCTATGTACTTTTAGGAATAATTATTTTAGGAACGGATATTTTAAATTTACGAGGATTTATTTATATTTTAAATACATTATTATTTACGTTTTGTTCTCTTACTATTGCTTTATTTATATCTACAGCTATAAATAATAAGAACGCTATAAATGGTATTGTTAATGTAGTAGCACTAGGCTCTGCATTCTTATGTGGTGCTTTTGTTCCTGCTCAATGGTTACCAAAATCAGTTTTGACACTAGCGCATATTCTTCCATTATATTGGTATATCAATTCAAATGATTTACTTGCTAATCTGGAAGTAATAAATATAACTACATTAAATAGAATATTTATTAATATGGCCGTTGTTATAGGATTTTCTTTATTATTTATAGTATTAAATAATATTGTATCAAAGAAGAAAAGAAATATTTAAAAAAGACTTAACAATGTTAAGTTTTTTCTTTTAATATATAATTTTTTTAAAATTTAAGATGTTTTCATTACTAATTTTTAAGTTTATAAAGTTACCAAAATTATATTGTTTTTAATACTGATAAATTGTTATAATTAGTTAGGAACATTTAATGTGAGTGTCGTCCTCCTATTCTTCAAAGGAAAGGAGGGGTACAATGAAAAAAAGAACTTTTATAATAAAAGTCCTAAAAATCATTGCTATTATTTTGTTACTTTCTACCTTGTTGGTACTAGCAATAAAAATATGACACTCTTTCATGTTTGATTGAGTGTCAACACCAAATTTTAGAGGCGACATTCACTTACAGAATTAAATGTTCCTCTTTTTTATTTTATGCAAGAAGTCTTGCTACATACATAATAACATAAAATAATCTCTTTGACAAGCTATATTATTACTAACAATTTTTAAAATTTGAGAGGGTTTTAATACCGATTTTTAAGTTTATAAAGTTACCAAAATTATGTTGTTTTTAGTACTGATAAATTGTTATAATTAATTAGGAACATTTAATAAGTTGGGTGGAGCCAAACTTCAAATTGAGGGGAGGCGATAGTATGAACAAGAAAGATTTTTTAATTTTATCTCTAGTAATAATTATCATCCTTTTAATATTTTTACTATTTATAGTTTTAATATAAAAAAAACCACCTAACTCAGCAATGATTTAGGTGGAACCAAAACTTTGGCAACACTCAACAGCGCAATATTGAATGTTCCTTTTTATCTTATGCAAGTTTTCTTGCTACATACATAATAACATAAAATAATCTCTTTGACAAGTTATGTTATTACTAACAATATTTAAAATTTAAGGGGGTTTTAATACCGATTTTTAAGTTTATAAAGTTGCCTAAATTATATTGTTTTTAGTACTGATAAATTGTTATAATTAATTAGGAACATTTAATGTGAGTGTCGTCCTCCTATTCTTTAAAAGAAAGGAGGTAGATAAAGATGAAAACTAAGCCTTTTATAATAAAAGTTTTAAAGCTCATTGCTATCATTTTGTTACTTTCTACCTTATTGGTACTAGCAATAAAAAAATAGACACTCTTCAGCATTGATAGAGTGTCAAACCTATTAAATTAGAGACGACATTCGCTTGCAATATTGAATGTTCCTCTTTTTTATTTTATGCAAGAAGTCTTGCTACATACATAATAACATAAAAACGACTTTTTGACAAGCCGTTTTGTATCAATCTGGTGTCCCGGGCGAGAATCGAACTCACAACTAAACTTTAGGAGAGTCTTGTTATATCCATTTAACTACCAGGACCTATAAACATTCTATCACAAAAAAATAGTTTTTACTATATTAATAATTTATAGTATAATAAGTTTTAGTGTGAGTAGAGGTGATTAAATGAACACTTTAAATCAAAATTTAAAAATATTAGATAAGATAATGGATGATTATAAATTAACGCTTCTGGAAAAAGAGGAATTATTAACTTTTATTGGTAATATATTTAAACATGAAGAATTTCAAAGAAGAATGGGAAGGGGATTTCTTCATCATAGTGATATAACACTTGGTTATCATATTTTACAAGATACTGTAGTTACGTATCTTCTTTGTAAAAAGAAAATAAAAAGAGGTATTAAAGTTGATTTGGAATTAGCGTTAGATATTGCAATGATGCATGATCTTTATACTGTTCCTTGGCAAAATAATAAAGAGTCTAAATGTAAAAAGTTTAAAAACAAACATGGATTTAGGCACCCAATTGAAAGTGTTATTAATTCACTTGCGTGGTATTTTGATATATTTGAAAATTCTAGTGATAAATATGCCTTAATAGATGGAATTCTTCATCATATGTATCCTTTTCCAGTTGAAACATTTGATGATTTTGCAGAGAATGTATTAGAACTTAAGAATTTTGAATTAGTTAGCGATATTGAAAAAGAGTATATAAATTTACTTAGAACATCAACAAATAGATTTAGTATAGGGTGTTATTCCTTTGCTCGTCCTATTTCAATTGAAGGAAGAATAGTTGCTCATGCAGACAAAATAGTTTCTAAAGATAATTTAAATAATATGAGTTCTTTATTAGCACTTATTACAGGAAAAAATAAAAAGATAGATGATACTACCAAAAAGAAATAAAATATGATATTATTATGTTTATAAGGAGTGTAGATGATATGCAGTTATTTTTATATTTCGTTTTTATATTTTTTATAGGAAGTACTCTTGGATATGTACTTGAACTTTTTTACCGAAGAATAGCAGGAGGTAAGTGGGTTAATCCTGGTTTTCTAATAGGACCATATCTTCCTATATACGGTTTTGGTTTATGTATTTTAACACTAATATATTTATTATTTTATAAGTTAAATGTTTGGCCAGTTTTTATAATTTTACTTATGGGCGCAAGCATGACTTTTATTGAATTAATAGGTGGTTTATGTTTTTTGAAAACAGGTGGAGTAAAGCTTTGGGATTATAGTGAAAGAAAATGGAATTATAAAGGAATTATTTGCCCATTTTTTAGTCTTATATGGACTTTAATAAGTGCTATTTATTATTATTTTATCGGTAGTAAAGTTTTAAATGCTTTAAATTGGTTTAGTAACAATCAATCATTTTCATTTATATTAGGTGTATTTTTTGGCGTTATAGTAATAGACTTTGTTTGTTCTACTAACGCTTTAATGAAGATAAGAAAGTTTACAAAAGAAAATAATTTTGTTATTAAATATGAAGAATTTAAAAAACATATAGCGGATTTTCAAACAAAGCAAAAGAAAAAATATTCTTTTTTATTTCCATATAAACAAGGAGAAAATTTGTTAGAATATTTAACTTTATATAAAAAATCTAAAGAAGGTAGTACTAATAAGCGATTTAGCATTTTTAAGAAAAAAGAAAAATAAAACAAATTATAAATGTTTTATTTTTTCTTTTTCTTCTTTAAATTCATATTTTTTATATAAATTTAAAATTTTATTTTTATTATATAAGACTTTTATTAATAATAATTTTTTATGATATTTGTCAAGATTTTTGTATTTTGCAGAAAAAACAATATTAGTTAAATTATCTTCAGTGATATTATATTCAATATTTTTAACAATATCATAAGCATCTTTAGCGTAATGTTTAAATATATATTCTAATAAATTTTTATAACTAGTACCTCTAGTATCAGAAAAACCAATTTTAGAAATAATATTATTATCAAGTACTTCAATTCCATTTTCCATTTCTAAATACATTTTAGCAACCCCAACAGGAAGTGACATACAAAGACTAGTTCCATTATCATAGATAGGTGAGAAACTAAATTGTTTATTAATCGTTTTATCATAATTTCTAATAAGAGCAATATTTGAAGGATTACGATCGTAGTGATCACATAAAGCATCCATGATTATCAGTTCGATAATTTTCTTTCTTATTTTTTTATATTCTTCACGTTCATATACGACAGCTTTAACAGCTTCTAGAATTAGTTCGATTGAATAGTGTTCTTTAGTTTTTTTACACTTTAGGCTTTTAGGAACGAAATCTTCTCTTATATTTTGAATTAAAGCATTAAAGTCAATTAACTCTTCATTTTGCTTAAGGAAATAATAACTAATTATTCCTTTTTTCTTTTTTACTTGAGCAAGCTCTGTTTTAGCGCAATTTATATGTATTAAAGAGGCAATGTCTTGATATATACATTCACTATAATGAGCATTAGTACTAGTATTATCATCCTTAATTTGGGTTTGCTTATAGAGACAAAGTTCTTGTTTTGGTGATAAAATCCATTCTTTTTCATTTGTACCTCTGGTTTCTTGACTATACTTTTGAAAATGATGAATATTTTTAAATGCGGTGTTGGCCATATTCTATCCCTTTCTTTTTAATAGAAATATTATCAGTAACTAGTTTTCCTTCCGTTAAAAGTAAATAATTTATTTTATCTTCAATGCTATTTAACGTCAATCTTTTTTTAGACATGATTCTACTCTCAAAAATAGGAAATAAAGTATCTCTGACATAAATCTTGTTAATATCGGGAAAACCAATTAATTTATCAAAACCATATTTACTAGTTTCTTGAATTCCTTCTTTATTATATATGTAAACAAACTTATTTTTATATATAAAACAAGAACCAATCTCTATATTTTTCCAATAGACAGAAAATAAATATTCCATATAAATCACCCCTATAAATGTTAATTATTATACATGTTTTTGAAAAAATATCAAATTAATATACAGTTAAAAGAAAAAATATGATACAATTAAATAGACGCTAGGAGATCTGGTAAGATGAATTTTGATATTAAGTTTATAAAAAAGAATAAAAAATTTATTTTTATATCATTAGGTGTTATAATTGTTGGCTTAATAATAGGTCTACTTATGTCTAATGTTAGTAATAGGCTGGAAGAAAAAGAATTAGTTGATAATGGCGATGTTAATATTGGTTCGCTAGTTATTAATGAAATAATGTCATCTAATGATGGAGCGCATGCTTCAAGTGATGGAACCGTTTCCGATTGGATAGAGTTATATAATGGTAATGACTATGAAATAAATTTAAAAGGATATGGTTTATCTGATCGTAACAAAGAAACTAAATGGGCTTTTCCTGAAGTAACAATAGGTCCTAAATCATATTTAGTAGTTTATCTAACGGGTGAAACTAAAGAAGGACTTTACGCTAATTTTAAATTAAGTAGTAGAGGAGATGAATCGGTCTTTTTAACAAAGCCAAATGGTAAAGTAGTTGACGCAGTTGAAGTTACAGCTTTAAATAAAAATGAGGTTATAGCTCGTGACCTTGATGGGCACTGGTTTACATCTAAAACTATTACTCCAGGATTTCCTAATACTAAAGAAGGTTATAATGAATATTTAAGTAGCATAACAGATGATAGTAGTAAAATAAAAATAAGTGAAATACTTCCTAAGAATGATGGTAACTTTCAAAATAGTTATAAAAACTTTTCTGGTTATATTGAAATAACTAACGAAGGAAATGATGTCGTAAACTTAAAAGATTATTGTATTTCAAATAGTTATGAAGCACCATTTAAGAAAAGACTTCCACAAATATTTATTGGAGCTCATGATACGGTTGTGATTTATATGGGTAAATATGATAACAATGATAATGAGTACTATAGTGGCTTTAATTTAGAAAATAAGACAGGGGTTGCTATTTTAGCAAATAATAATGGTAAAATAATTGATAGAGTTGATTATAAAGATGTTCCAAATGGAATTGCTTATGTTAAAGAAAATGGAGCGTTCTATAAAAGTGTCAATATATCACCAGGGTATGAAAATAGTGTAGATGGTATAAATAAATTTAATGAACATAAATTAAAAAATAAAAATGATTTAATTATTAATGAAGTTATGAATAATAATAGTTCTTACTTACCACAAAATGGTAGTCAGTATTACGATTGGATAGAAGTAAAAAATAATTCTAATCATGATATTAATTTAAAAGATTATTATTTATCTACAAGTAGTAATAATTATGGAATGTATAATCTTCCAGATAAAGTGTTAAAAGCTGGAGAGTTATATATAATTATTGCTAGTGGTGATGTTAATTTAAGTAATAATAGTTATAATCATGCTAATTTTAAAATATCAGAAGTTGAATCACTTTATTTAACTAAGAATGATGAAGTAATTGATTCAATGGTTGTTGCGGATGTTCCTTTAGGATATAGTATGGGAAGAGGAAATAATAATGGCTTTTATTATTTTAGTTCTCCAACACCAGGTA
Organism: uncultured Mycoplasmatota bacterium; assembly: GCA_900544605.1. Taxonomy (GTDB): domain Bacteria; phylum Bacillota_I; class Bacilli_A; order RF39; family UBA660; genus SIG204. The sequence goes on from UQVP01000022.1 coordinate 12,669, forward strand.
GTAATAACGGAAATGGAATAAGCGCAGTGGCGTTTATTCCATCTTTAAGTATTAGCCCAGGTGTTTATAATAATACCAATGGTTTAAAGCTAGAAATAAATGGTAATCAAACAATTTACTATACATTAGATGGAAGTATACCTACAACTTCATCTTATGTATATAAAGAACCAATAAATATCAGTAAAACAACAGTAGTAAAAGCAGCTAGTTATCAAAGTGGTAAAATAATGAGTCCAGTTACGAATGGTTCTTATATTGTTAATGAAAATCATACTATCCCTGTTTTATCTGTTTCTTTAAATCCTAGTAGTTTTAATAGCATTCAGGCTAACAACTGGGATAATAATTTAGAAGCTAGTGCTTATGCTGAACTTTATGAGAATGGTAAAAGTTTTTCTATTCCTTGTGGGTTTAAACTATTTGGTGGTTCAACGAGGGGAATGGCTAAAAAAAGTTTTGCTTTAAAATTTAGAAAGAAATATGGTGCTTCGTCTTTAAAGTATCAAGTATTTGAAAATCGTGATTATTCTGAATTTGATACACTAGTTATAAGAAGTGGTTCACAAGATAGTGATTTTGCTTTTATGAGAGATTCACTTATGACTAGTTTAGTTGATGGAGTTACTAACTTAAAAGTTCAAGCATATAAATCAGTTATTCTTTATATAAATGGTAATTACTGGGGTGTTTATAATATTCGTGAAAAAGTGGATGATGATTTTATTGCTAATAACTTTAATGTTGATGGTAGTAAAGCTAATATTGTAAGGATTGATAATAATATCAGTACTGGTTCAATTGATGACTATAGAAATGTTGTAAATTATTTAAATACTCATGATATGTCAATAGATAGTAATTATGAATATATAAAAACAAAATTAAATATTGAATCATTTGCTGATTTCTGGGCTGCAGAATCTTGGGTTACTAACAACGATATTATTAACACTAGATTTTATTCTCATCCTGATATTGATAATGGTAGAATAAATATGATTTTCTATGATTTAGATTATGCAATGTGGAATACAAGAAATAATTATTTTGCATTCTCTGTTCAACCCGAAGGTATGAGTGATTTTAATGTATCAACAGAGATGATGAGAAGTTTAATTAAAAGCAAAAAATTTAGAAGTGATTATTTAGATCGAATTAGCTATCAATATAAGAATGTATGGACAGAAGAAAGAGTTACTAATAAAATAAATGAGATTTATAATAAATTAAAACCAGAGATGGAGAGAAATCAAAAACGTTGGAGTATGACAATGAAAGATTGGGAAGACAATGTTGATAAATTAAGAGATTATGCAAAAAATAGAGGAGCGTACTATAAGAGTACGGCTAAGTCTTTCTTTAATTTAACTAATGATGAAATGAAGAATTATTTTGGTGATTAGAATGAGAAAATATAGAAATGAAATAAAATTTATTATAAGTAAAACAATGGCTGAAGTATTAAAGCAAAGGCTTAGTCTAATAATGAGTGTAGATAATAATTCATATAATAGTGATAATAGTTATTTAATTAGAAGTTTATATTTTGATAATGAAAATAGTGATGCTTATTATGAAAAGATGGATGGTGTAGAATACCGTAAAAAATATCGTATTCGTATTTATAATTTTGATGATAAGTTTATTCGCTTAGAATGTAAATATAAACATAATAATATGACTTCTAAAGATCAAATATTGATTGATAAAGAACTTTGTAGTAAAATTATAAATGGTAAGATAGACGAGATTGACTTAACAAAAGATAATCTTTTAAGACAATTTGCTTTAGATTATAGACTTAATAGATTAAATCCATCAATCATTGTTGATTATAATCGTGTAGCATTTACTTATCATGTATCAGATGTTAGAATTACTTTTGATTCACAAATTAAATCTGGTATGTATAATTATAATTTGTTTGATAAGAACGCTACAACATATAGAGTTATTGATGATAACCAAATGGTTTTAGAAGTAAAGTTTAATGAAATACTTCCTGAAAGTATTGCACTTATTTTACAAACAGTTCCAACGTTTAGGCAAGCGTTTTCTAAATTTGCCACATGTCGAAATATTAAATAAGGAGTTGAAATTATGAGTTTTGTAGATATGATTAAAAAAAGTGTTGTAGCAGAATTTACAGGAACAATATCTGTAGATAAAGTATTATTATCTCTTGCAATAGCGTTTATAATAGGAATATTTATTATATACGTTTATAAAAAAACATATAGTGGAGTTATTTATTCTAAATCATTCTCACTATGCATTATTCTTCTTACGATGGTAACATCAATGATTATTAGAACTATCAGTTCTAATCTAGCATTATCACTTGGTATGGTTGGTGCTCTTTCTATTGTAAGATTTAGAACAGCTATCAAAGAACCTACTGATACCGCATTTATGTTTTGGGGAATTACCGCAGGTATAATGTCAGGTGCTGGACTTTATTTAGTTGCTATTATAGCTTCTGTTGGTATAGGAGTTCTTTATATGGTTGGTTATACAATGGGCTTTAAAACAAATAGACAATTTCTATTTATTCTAAAGTATGAAGCAAGTAGTGATAAAAGAATAATTGATGCTTTAAAGAAATTACCTAAAACAAAATTAAAAAGCAAATCAATTGTAAAAAATACAATAGAACTTACTTTTGAAGTAGAACTTAAAGATGATGATACAAAGATATTAGATGATTTTAAAGATATCGATGGAGTAGTAAGTGCTAGTGTAATTAGTTATCAAAATGATTTTGGAGCTTAGAGCTCTTTTTCTTTACAAAAATATTGCATTATAAAAAACAATTATGTATAATTAGTATAGTAAAGGAAAGTGGTAGTATGGTTAAAGTAGTATCTAA
>UQVP01000023.1 GCA_900544605.1 uncultured Mycoplasmatota bacterium
TGATATAGAATTAAATTATAAATAAGTGGTGCGGTTGAAATTACAAAAAAGAAAACGATAAAAATCGTTTTTAGTATCTATAATATGGTGAGTAATAGTATGGTGGATAATAATAGTTGTTATAATAAGGTCTGTTATTATAACCTCCAAAGAAAGCAGGAGCTATAGCGGCTCCAGTTACACCACCAAGTAAAAATGGAAAAGCAAATCCGCCAACAAATCTATCATCATTTTTGTTTAGTCCAAAGTTGGAATTAAAATTTGGTCGATAATTGACATTTGGAAAATATGAATTTTGTGTATACATTAAAATTCTCCTTTCATAATATAATATGACACTAAAAGAAATGGGTGATAAAGATGGGAAAAATTGAAGAATTAAGTAAGAGAATTGTAAATTATTCATTAGAAATAAATAAAGATGATAAAGTATTAATAACTTATCAAAGTCAACTTTGTAATGATTTAGTTATAGGAATAATAAAGGAAATAAAAAATATAGGGGCAGTTGTAAATACTAAACTTATTGATCCTGTAATAAATAAGGAATTGATGCTTACAACAAACGAAAAAAGAGCGGAATTAATGGGTGATTATAGTAAGTTTGAAGTTGAACATTATACTGCTTTTGTTCAGATTAGATATGCACTTAATGATTATGAAGATAGTGATGTTTCAAGTGAACTTAGAAACTTAATAAGTAAATATACACGCAAATATGGTGAAATTAGAATAAATGAAAGAAAGTGGGTACTTTTAAATTATCCAAGTCCACTTGATGCTTATAAAGCTCATCAAAGTATAGATAAGTTTAAAGAATATGCTTTAGATGCGATGATTACAAATTATGATGATTTAAATGAAAGAATGAAACCACTAAAAGAATTAATGGAAAAAACTGATAAAGTAAGGATTGTAGGACCTAATACAGATATAAACTTTTCTATAAAAAATATGCCTATAATTCCTTGCTGTGGTAAGTCTAATTTACCTGATGGAGAAATATTTACAGCGCCTATAAAGATTTCTGTAAATGGTAAAATAACATATAATACACCATCTCCTTATCATGGTTCCATTTTTAATAATGTATCATTAGAATTTAAAGATGGTAAAATTATTAATGCTACATGTGATGGTGACGATGAACTTTTAAATGAAATATTTAATACTGATGATGGAAGCAAATATATAGGTGAGTTTTCTTTAGGTTTAAATCCTAACATTTTATATCCGATAGGTGACATATTATTTGATGAAAAAATAAAGGGTAGTATCCATTTTACCCCAGGGCAGGCATATTATGAAGCTGATAATGGTAATCGTTCTGATATTCATTGGGATTTAGTTTTAATACAAAGACCTGAATATGGTGGTGGAGAAATTTATTTTGATGATGTATTAATAAGAAAAGATGGGGAATTTGTCGTTCGTCAACTACAACATTTAAATTATAATTAATAATCTAATTCATATACTTAATTAGGTGATTAGATGAAAAAGTATTTTCAAATAATAGGTATTATTAGTTTAGTTTGCTTTAGTTTTATGTTTACAGAGAAAACAGCTTTAATGGTTAGAAATAGTGATTCATTAATGCAGACAATAAAAGAAAATGAAGCACAGTATGAAGTTAAAAGTATTAATGCTAGTATAGAAGGAAATACTATTATCCCAGGTATTGGTGGAAAAAAAGTAAATGGTAGTAAAAGTTATACTAATATGAAAAGATTAGGGCAATTTAATGCTAATTTACTTTTGTATGATTATATTTTGCCAGAAGTTAGTCTAACTAAAAATTATGATAAATATGTTATAGGTGGAAATCCTAGAAAAAACATGGTTAGTCTTATTATAAAAATTAATAGTAATGATAAAATAGATGAAATTCTAAAAGTAATAGAAGATACAAAAATAAATTTATTTATTGATGGTAATTGGCTTGAAAAAAATGAGAAGGAATTAACAAAATTAGTTAACTATAATATAGGTAATTTAAGTTATGATGGTGATTATAGTAAAAGTGGTTTTATATGGATGAATACTATTATTTCTAAGTATTCTAGACAAGAAAATAAATATTGTTATCAAGAAGAACAAAATAATGAATATTTGAAAATTTGTGCACTTCAAAAAAATTATACAATTTTACCATCGATAATTTTAAAAAATAATCCTTTAATAGAAGTAAAAAATAATCTTAAGTCAGGTAGTGTAATAGCAATGAATATAGACGATAAGACAATAAAAGAACTACCACTAATTATTAATTATATTAATAATAAAGGTTATAAAATAGTTGTTTTAGATGAATTATTAAGTGAAGATTTTTAAATATAATTTACTTTAACAAATAATTTTAGTATACTAAAATAGGTGACTAATATGAATGATACTTATATTCCTAAACATAATGGAAAGAAAAGAACAGTAAAAAGAAGAAGAATTAAAAAGCAAGCGGTGATGTGGGGATTAATTTTTCTTTTAAGTGTATCTGTCTTAATTATTAGTTTAACAAAAGTATTTGGATGGTTTAAAGATAATGATAAAACAGAGGCTATTGCAAAAGAAATAATACAAGAAATTCCTGTTGAAGAAGTTTTAGATGATAAAGAAACAGAGATTATTAACAAAGAAAAAAATCCTGATAAAGAAAGTGATTATTGGTCATATATAAAACAATCTCTTATTAATGTTGATATTGATTCTTTAAAAGAAAAGAATGGTGATACAATTGGCTGGATAAAGGTTAATAATACAAATATTAATTATCCTTTTGTTCAAACTAAAGACAATGATTATTATTTAAGTCATGCATTTGATAAGAGTAATAATAATGCTGGGTGGGTATTTTTAGATTATCGAAACAATAGTGATTTTTCTGATAAAAATAATATTATATACGCACATGCAAGAAGAGATAATAGTATGTTTGGTTCACTTCGTAATGTGTTAAAAAAAGAATGGTATTCTAATAAAGATAATCATATAATAAAATTATCGACAGCAAATGAAAATACAATGTGGCAAATATTTTCAGTTTATAAAATCCCTGTAGAAACTTATTATATAACAACACAATTTACAACTAGTAGTCAATATAAAGCTTTTTTAGAAACGATAACTAAAAGAAGTATTCATCAATTTAATACAACAGTTGATTCAAGTGATAAAATTTTAACGCTTAGTACTTGTAGTGGCGAAGATGATCGCATTGTTGTTCATGCTAAATTAATTAAAAGAAGTTCTAAAAACACATAATCTGTGTTTTTTTTCATATACTTAATTGGGTGATTTTATGGATTTTGATATCGGAGATTTGGTTACTAGAAAATCATACGATAATGACCTAGTGTTTATTATAACGGATATAGTTGATGATATATGTTATTTAAAAGGAACAAATATTAGATTATGTGCAGATAGTCCGAAAGAAGATTTAGTAAAATACGAGGAGCACGGTAATGATAAGGAGGAACAAGAATTTATAGAAAGATCAAAACCAAAAAATGATTTAGATCGCACAGATTATTTTTATTTACCGGGTAAAATACTTCACATTGATGGAGATAAAGATTATTTAGATAGATGTTTAAAATATTATAGTGATGCCAATATATGGGCGATGGGGATTAATGAAGTTGAAGAGAATGTTCCTCTTTATATTAAGGAATGGTTAGAAGAATATCGACCTAATATTGTTATAATTACAGGGCATGATGCCTATTATAAGCACGATGGTAAAAAAAATAATATTGAAGCATATAAAAATAGTGGGAATTTTATTAAAGCAGTTAAAGAAGCTAGAAAATATGAATCTAGTCATGATAAATTAATCATTATAGCAGGTGCCTGTCAATCAGATTATGAAAATTTAATAAAAGCTGGAGCTAATTTTGCTTCTAGTCCTAAAAGAGTAAATATTCATGCTTTAGACCCTGCTATAATTGCAACACGTATGAGCTTATCAGATATAAGTAAAGATATAGATTTAAAAAATATATTAGAGCAAACAAAATATGGAAGTGATGGAATAGGAGGAATAATTACTAAAGGTACTATGTATATTGGTTTTCCAAGATAGGAGGAAGAATGACTAAAACGGAGGTTAAAAATCGTTTAAATGATTATATTGGGTGTGATGTAACTATAAAATATAATTTAGGAAGAAATAAGTATGAGAGTTACAGAGTTAAAATAAAGGAACTTTACAGTAACATATTTCTTGTAGAGTTAAATGATCATAGTTTAGTGAAGTCATTTTCTTATAATGATGTTATTACAAAAATAATTAAGATAGAATATTAAATTTTTGTTGCAAATTTTTTTTAAATAATATATACTTAAAGTGTAGGATGATACACTGAAGGGAGAGATTTTCATGAAAATAACATCTATAAATGTAAGAAAGGTAGAAAAAGAAGATTCTAATTTAAGAGCTTTTGTAAATATTACTGTTGATGATGCTTTAGCTGTTAAAGATTTAAGAATTATTGATGGTAATAATGGACTATTTGTTGCTATGCCTAGCCGTAAGAATAAAGACGGTGAATATAGAGATATAGTTCATCCAATTAATCAAGAAGTTCGTGATATGATGGAAGAAGCTATTATCAAAGCATACAATGAAGCTGAATAATAGTAACTAAAAAGATATATAGTAATATATCTTTTTTTTTAGCATATACTTAATTGGGTGATCTTATGGACAAGGATATAATAGCTAATTATAATCATACTATTTCAATTACAGAACGTAAAAATATTAATATAAGTGGAGTTAAAAAAATAGAAAGTTTTGATAATGAAGAGTTTTTATTAGAAACAACAATGGGATTTATTATCATAAAAGGAGAAGGATTGGAAATAATAAAATTAGATACTTACCAAGGAAATGTAGCAATCAAAGGTAAAATTAATAGTTTAATATATATGGAGAATCTAGGAAAAAAAGAAAAAGAAGAAAGCTTATTTAGCAAGCTATTTAAATAATGAACATAAAGTTACAAATAACAACATTATTATTTTCTTTTTTATATGGTATTTTCTTTTCTTTTTTCCTTAGTTTAAATTATAAATTTATATACAGTGATAAAAAAATATTAAAAACAATAATTAGTTTTCTTTTTATAATTGTTTGTGTTTTATTATATTTCATAATCCTAAAAAAAATTAATTATGGAATATTTCATATTTATGAAATATTAATGATTATTTTAGGTTTTGTTTTAGAAAACTTGATAGTTAGATTTATTGCTAATAAAAAGAAACCATGATATAATTAACAATAGGAGAGTGGTTAAAATGGCAAAAAGAGTACCTAAGCAAACAAAAAGACGTCTTGCTATTTTGGGACCAATTTCGCTAGTAATTATTGTTTATTTTTTAATAAATTTAGCAACATACTCTTATAAATTAATAACACTATCTAGAGAAGAAAAAAAATTAAAAGATAAACTTGTTTCACTTCAAGCTGAAGAAAGTAATTTAAAAGTAGAAATTCAGAAATTAAAAGATCCTGATTATCTAGCTAGATATGCTAGAGAAAACTATCTTTATTCTAAAGATGGAGAATATATAATAAAAATAGAAGAAAAAGATAAAGAAACTTCTAATGAAAATAATTTAGATAAGTATTATGATTATATTGTATATGGTGCTGGTGGAGTAATAATTCTTATATTTGGATATGTGATAATTAGAAGCATAAAAAAATAGTTCGATTGATATTGAACTATTTTTTTATAATTTAAAATCATTAGTTATTTCATCTTCAGTATTTTTACCATCGTAGTATGTTCTTATTTTATATCCACAAACTTTAGCTACAAAATTAGTTGGGAAAGATCTAACCATTTTGTTGTAATCAGTAATAATGTCATTATAATATTTTCTAAAAGCTTCTATTTCAGCTTCAGATTCGTGAAGTGAAATTTCAATTTTTAAATATTTGTCACATTTTTTTAAACTTTCAAATTCTTCTTTATATTGTTCAAATTCATTTATTGCTTCATATAATTGTCTATCTAAGTCAAAATTAGTTAATTTACGAGAACGTAACTTAGTAATAATTTCTAAAACTTCATTTTTTGTTTTTGTGTTTGTTTTTATAATATTTCTTGATTTATTTAATAAGTCAAAACGTTTCCTTAAAGTTGAATCAATATTAGCTTCACATTCGTTGATTCTTATAATATAATCTTGATATCTATTATAAGTACTAACACAACAAATAAGAAGCAAACATATAGCAATAAATGTAATTAAAGTAAACATGAATATCGTCATACTACCACCCTAGTACAATTATAACAAACTAAGATTTAAAAATCAATTATTTGGATAAAATTCAGGACTATAATTTATTTTTTCATCAAATGATATATAATCGACATAAATCATTAAAAGTAGTTGCCATTTTCCTGTAGATGGATCACTTAAAATAATGTGATCTCTACCAGATTGTTCAATGATACCATTGAATTCTAAATCACGCCATTCAGTGGAGTCGGGAAAAGTCATGTGAACACGAACTTTCTTTCCTTTGTTAAGTCTTAAAATATTTTCAATATAAGATTGTTCAAGGGGTAGGTCGGTACTATAATTAGGTGCGGTTTGTTGATTAGGTGTTGGTGTGTTACCATTATAAATGGGAGTACCTGGAAATGCTTGCTTGTTAAAGTAAGTATTATTATTCATAAAATCAATCCTTTCTATAAAAATATATTATAATGTTTTTTTTTTATGACATATGATATAATGATTAAGGTGATAAGTATGAATATAGATATGAATGTTGGTATTTCTAATCGTCATGTACATTTAACAGAAGACGATTTTAAAAAATTATTTAATAATAAAGAGTTAGAAGCAGTAAAATATTTGAATCAACCTGGACAGTTTGCGTCTAATTTAAAAGTGACTATAAAGACAGGGAAAAGTGAAATTAGTGGTGTTAGAGTTTTAGGACCATTAAGAGATTATACGCAAGTAGAAATATCAAAAACTGATGCCTATAAATTGGGATTAAATCCTCCTGTTAGAGAATCTGGCAATTTAAAAGGTAGTGAAGATATTACTATTATTGGCGATAATGAAATAACATTAAAAGAATGTACTATAATAGCAACACGCCATATCCATGCGTCTAAAGAAGATTTAGTAAAATATAATTTAGATGCTAGTAAAAAATACAAAGTAAAAATTAATGGTGAAAAAGGTGGTATTATTAATAACGTTTCAATAAAAGTTAGTGATAAAGCTTTCTTTGAGATGCATTTGGATACTGATGATGGAAATGGTCATTTATTAAAGTGTGGCGATACAGCAACTATTATAGGAGAAGATAATGAATAAATTTGGTGTTTGTGATAAGTGTAAAGCTACTAATATAAAATCACTTATTTCAAAATTAAAAAATATTGATGATAAAGCTATTATAAATATTGGATGTCAAAGTGTTTGTGGGATTGGGAGAAACAAACCATTTGTAATATGTAATGACAAACTAATTGTTGCTGATAATGAAGATGAATTGATTACAAAAGTAAAACAAGCTATAAATTCTTAGCTTGTTTTATTTTCTTTAATAGTAGGAATAACGTCATCTAGAGGTGTTTTAGAAATAGTTGGTTCAGTTCCTTTAATATAGTAAACTATTTTTTTATGTTTGGAATCATTAGTTGCTAATTCACCAGAAACAGGATCAACAAGTACTCCTACAACATTATTAGGTGTTTCGTACCAATTATCTTCCTTATTTTGTAAACATCCTTCTATAGTCTCTAGCCATATATTTTGTGAAATAGCACGGTCTGTACTAGGGGTAGGAGAGTTATCATCATATCCTGTCCATACCCCTACAATTAAATCTTTATTATATCCAAATATTAATCTATCAGTATCAGTTGTTCCTGTTTTAATTGCGTATTTTTTAGTCATTCTACTAGCATAATTTATCATTGTTGGATAACTATAATCAATTAATTCTTTATCATATGTATTAGTTAAAAGTTCATTTAAGACATAAGTAATACTCTTGTTTAAAACATTTTCTTTAACTTCATCAGCTTGGTATAAAATATTTCCATGCTCATCTTCTACTTTGCTAATAAGATGTGGTTCTACTTTGTATCCTTCATTAGCAAATGCCGCATAACCTTGCATCATATTAATCAAAGTTATTTCATTAGAACCTAAAGCTAGTGATGGAATGGGAGATAAATTTTCAATGCCAACTCTTTTAGCAATATCAACTAAAGTTTCTTCGCCTAAAAAAAGGTGAGTTTTAACGGCGTATATATTATCTGAATAAGCAACAGCAGCTGCCATGGTAATTGGTTTATTAGCATATACATCACCATAATTACTAGGACTATATGTTTTATTTTCTGAAAAAGTAAACACCGTTTTTTCACTAGTAAATGTTGTTGTAGGGGTAAATCCATTTTCAAGAGCAGAATAATATAAAAATGGTTTCATAGTAGATCCAACCTGTCTTTTAGCTGATATAGCTCGATTGAATTGACTTTTTGAGTAATCTCTACCACCAGAGAGTGCGATTATTTCACCATTATTTGGATTCATAACAATACTAGCAACTTGTATTTTTTCATTTTTACTTGTGTTTTTTTTGATACTTTCGTCTAATATACTTTGAGCATTTTTATCAAGATAAGTATATATTTTTAAACCACCTGTTTCTAAGAATGTTGCTGGTATTGTTTTAATGTTTTTTAGTTCACTTAAAACAGCATCTTTATAATACATTACTGAAGTTATGCCTTCGTTGGGAATAGATCCTACATAAGTAAGTTCAGTATTATAGGCATCATCGGCTTCTTCTTTACTGATATATTTATTTTTAACCATTGAATTAAGGATTAATCTTTGTCTTTTTTTGGCTGCATCTAAGTTAGAAAGAGGAGAGTAATTAGATGGGCTTTTCGGAATTCCGGCTAGAATAGTTGCCTCTGCTAGTGTTAAATCTTTAGCGTCTTTATTAAAGTAATAAAGACTAGCGTTTTCTATTCCGAATATTCCCCCATAATTAATAGTATTTAAGTATCCTTCAAAGATTTCATCTTTAGTATAATGCGATTCTAAACGTACTGTAAGCCAGGCTTCATTTATTTTTCTAGTCCATGTTTTATCGAAATTTAAAAATAAGTTTTTAGCGTATTGTTGGGTTATGGTAGAAGCGCCTTGTAAAGTTTTACCGTTGATAACATTTACATATAAAGCTTTTAAAATACGTAGTGGATCAAATCCTTGATGTGAATAAAAATGTTTATCTTCAATTGATAGAGTAGCGTTTTTTAAATAATCAGATATATCATTTAGTTTAACCCAGTTATCATCATTTGTATAAAGTTCATTATTAATATCATAAAAAACATATTTATTAGCTGATTTAATAGATAGTTTAGGTGTAAATTTAGCAATTATGTAAATACCAAAGTAAGTTATACTAAAAACTATAGTCATTATAATTAATACTTTTTTTAAAGTTTTAAACCATTTCATAGTATCACGCTTCCTAAAGTTATTATTTATAATTTTAAAAAAAATATTAGTTAATTATAAAAAAAGTATGAAATTTATGAAAGATGTGCTATAATTTGGCTATTAAATGGGGAATGCAAATGAAAATAAAAGGAAAAACTAATTTAAAAACTAGTAATGAAATTGTTATTAATAACAAAGAATTTAATGGTTTAAAAAATGATAATACGATTACTTTTTATGATGATGGTATTAAAGTCAATATTACTTTAGGTGATAAAATAGTGTTAAAAAGAAGTAATGATGATTATGAGATAATACTAATTTTTAATGAAAAAAATAGTGGAGAAGGTAAATATCTTTCAAAAAAGGATAATTTGTTCTTGCCATTATATATAATTACTGATAAAATCATAGTTGGTAATAATTTATTAATAATTAATTACCGTTTAAATGATGAAATTTACGAGTTTAAATTGGAATTTGAGGTGATATGATGAATATTTTAGAAAATATAATAACTGATGTTACAAATAGTTTAGGATATACAGTTGATAGCATGACAGTTATTAAATCTAATCGTCCAGATTTATGTGATTATCAATGTGATCAAGTTTTTAAATTAGCTAAACAGTATCACAAAAATCCTATGGAAATAGGGGAAGAAATCACACATAAGATAAATGAGTTAGAAAATTTTAATGATTACTTTGAAAAAGTTGAATTTGTACGTCCTGGGTTTATTAACATTACCTTAAGTAATAACTTTATTAATAATAAATTAAAGAATATGTATAATAATCATAAGTTTGATATAAAATTACCTAGCGTTAAAGAAACATATTTTATGGATTATGGTGGACCTAATGTTGCTAAACCACTTCATGTTGGACATATGAGAACAGCAATTGTTGGAGAAGCTATTAAAAGAATAATCAATTATTTTGGGCATAAAACTATAAGTGATGTTCATTTAGGTGATTATGGACTTCAAATTGGTGAAGTTATATATGGCATTAAGGAAAAGAATATGGATATCAAAGATTTAACAATTAAAGATTTAGATTATATATATCCAGAAATGAGTAAAAGATGTAAAGAAGATGAAACTTTAAAAGAAAAGTGTGCTAGTATAACTAAAGATTTACAAGATGGAAATAAAGAATATTATGAATACTTTAAAAAAATTTGTGAAGTATCGGTAAGTGATATAAAAAATATTTATAATTATTTAGATGTTCATTTTGATTTGTGGCTAGGAGAAAGTGATTCTTATCCTTATATACCTAAAGTTGAACAATTACTTGATAGCAAACATTTATTAGAGGCTAGTGAAGGTGCTAGAGTAGTATATGTTAATAGAGATGACGATAAAGTTGAAATACCACCACTTTTATTTAAGAAAGCAAATGGTGCTTATATGTACCCAGCTACAGATTTAGGATCAATATATCAAAGAGTAGAAGATTATAATCCAGATCATATTTTATACGTTGTTGATAATAGACAAGCACTTCATTTTGAACAAGTATTTAGAACTTGTCAATTATCTGGATTAATAGATGAATCTAAGTTAGAACACTTAGGTTATGGTACTGTAAATGGTCTTGATGGTAAACCTTATAAGACAAGAAGTGGCGATACACCTAAGTTACAAAATTTATTTGAACAAGTTAAAGAAATATTTGAAAGTGCTAAAGAAGAAAATAAAAATAAAAGTGAAAGTGATAAAAACATTATTGTTAATTCCATTTTAAAATTTGCAGATTTACAAAACAGTCGTGAAAGAGATTATATTTTTGATATTGAAAAATTTAGTGGTTTAGTTGGTAAAACTGGACCATACATTTTATACACATATGTAAGAATAAATAAAATAATTGAAAAATTTACAAATGATGTTAATAATTTAACAGATAATATATATAATAATTATGATCGTGATTTAAGAGTTAAGTTGTTAGATTTAGAATATGAACTTAATTTAGCTTTTGAAAATCGTAAACCTAATTATTTAGTTGATTATATTTATGATTTATGCGTTTTAGTAAATGCATTTTATCAAAATAATCATATAATTAATTTAGATGATGAAATAAAAAGAAATGATTGGATTTCAGTATTAAAACTATCTAATAAAATTATAAAAGAAATGCTAAATTTATTAGCAATAGAAATTCCTACAGAAATGTAGTAAGTGGAGGTTATTTATGAAATTAAAAAATATGAGTCAAGAAGAATTACAATTATTATCTTATACAGATTTAACTTATAAAATTTTAAAGGAAGAAAAGAAAACTTTAAATACACCTACTATTTTTAGAAAAATATGTGATTTACTTGGATATTCTGATGAAGAATATGCAGAAAAAATAGGCGATTATTATACATCTCTTACTATTGATAAAAGATTTGTTATGTTAGAAAATGGTGAATGGGATATTAGAGATAATCATGTATTAAATATTTCTTTAGAGGAAGATGATGAAGAAGAATTAGAATCTGAAGAGGAAGAAGAAACAGAAGATGATGAAAATCCTGAAGAAGAGGAAGATGGTATCGATAGTGCGATTGATGATGAAGAGTTAGATGACGATGTTGATGATGATATTGATGATCTTGCTGTTTTAGATGAAGATGAAATGGGAGAAGAAGAATAGCTTCTCTTTTTTTGTTAAATATGTCTTTTTGTTTGCTTTCATAAATAAAATATAGTATAATCTTTGTAGTCGAGAGGATGATTATTGTGATAGAAAGATTAGAAGCAATAGAAAAAAGATATAATGAACTAAGTGAACTTTTGATGAGTCAAGAAGTAATTTCTGATATTAAAAAGACTTTAGAGTTAACGAAAGAACAAGCTTCTTTAAAGGAAGGATACGAAATATATAACAAATATAAACAAATATTATCTGATATTGAAGCAGCAAAAGAAATGACCAAAGATCCTGATATGGCAGAATTTGCTCGTGAAGAATTAGAAAATTTAAATAGAGAAAAAGAACAAACTGAAAAAGATATAGAAATAATATTACTTCCAAAAGATCCTAATGATGGGAAAAATGTTATTGTTGAAATTCGTGGTGCAGCTGGTGGGGATGAAGCTAATATTTTCGCTGGCGATTTATATAGAATGTACTGTCGTTATGCGGAAAAGCAAGGATGGAAAACAGAAGTATTAGATAGTGAAGATTGTGCAGCAGGTGGTTTTTCGCAAATAGAATTTATGATTAAGGGTGACAATGTTTATTCTAAATTAAAATATGAAAGTGGTGCGCACCGTGTACAACGTGTTCCGGTAACAGAAGCTAATGGTAGAATTCAAACTTCCACAGCAACAGTTTTGGTTATGCCAGAAGCAGAAGAGTTAGATTTTGATCTTGATATGTCAGAAGTAAGAATAGATATTACAAGATCTTCTGGATGTGGAGGACAAGGCGTTAATACTACAGATTCTGCCGTTCGTTTAACTCACATACCTACAGGTATAATTGTTTATTCACAAACAGAAAGAAGTCAAATTAAAAATAAAGAAAAAGCTATTCAAATCTTAAAGACTCGTTTGTATGATTTAAAATTAAGAGAAAAAGAAGAAGCTGAAGGTGCTGAAAGAAGAAATAAAATTGGTACTGGTGATAGATCAGAAAAAATTAGAACATATAACTATCCACAAAATCGTGTAACTGATCATAGAATTGGTTTTACGACAAAACAATTAGATCGTGTTATGGATGGAGCATTAGATGAAATAATTGAAGCTTTAATTACTGAAGATCAAAACCGTAAGTTACGTGGTGAGTAATCTTTACAAAAAATAATTTTTGTGTTAAGATGTATATAGTGAAAGAAATTTCATAAAATAAAAAAGGATATGTTTGATTGGTGAGTCAAACGTAATCCCTTTATTGGGTACATCTGAAATCAACGATTGTTGAAATCAGATGTTTTTATTATTTAAATAATAAGGTGATTATTATAAAAATTAATAGTAAGATTACAATAAATAGAGATTCTTCTCTTTTTGTCATAAAATCACCACCTTTCTTTTTTTCAAAGAAAGGGAAAACATCTGATATATTTCAAACATATCCAAAACAATTATATCAAAAGTAAAATGACTAATCAATACTTGTAGTTAACTTTTAAAAAGAGGTGAGCTTGTGACTGATATTGAATATTTAAAGAAGTATTTAACAGAAGATAAATTAGAAGCTGGATTAAAAAGATTAGAAAAAGGAGAACCAGTTCAATATATAGTTGGTAATGTTGATTTTTATGGTCTAATATTTAATGTTAATCCATGTGTACTAATACCTCGCTTTGAAACAGAAGAGTTAGTATCTAAAACAATTGATTATATAAAAAAATTTTTTGATTACCCAATCAATTGTGTAGATTTAGGTACAGGTAGTGGTTGTATTGCTGTTACTTTAAAAAGTAAAATAGGTGATAATATCACTATGGATGCTGTAGATATATCTAGTGATGCTTTAGCAGTCGCAAAAGAAAATGCATCTAATAATAATGTAGATATTACATTTTATCATGGAGATATGTTAGAACCTCTAGATAAAAAATATGATGTTATTATAAGTAATCCACCATATATTCGTAAAGATGAAGAAATTATGAATATTGTTAAAAATAATGAACCTAGTATTGCTTTATATGCAGATAATGAAGGTCTTGCTAATTATGAAAAAATATTATCTAATGCTAGTAATTATTTAAAAGAAAGAAGTATGATAGCTTTTGAAATTGGTTGGTGGCAAGCAGATAGAATTACTGAAATAGCTAAAAAGTATTTTCCTAACAGTATGATTAGTGTAGAAAAAGATATGCAAGAAAGAGATAGATTCATATTTATATTTAATAATCGATAATAAAGAGAGATTTAGTTCTCTTTTCTTTTTTTAATCACGATTATATAGCATAAATATCCCTCCTAATTGTCTATATAATAATATAATTGTAAACTTAAAATAAGTTGCTGTCTACTTAACCCCCTAAGTTGTCTACTTTAAGTTTACCACTACAATTATAAACTCCCCCCCCTGTTGACAAGTGCTTGTGTGGGGGGGGGTATAATTTAAGAGAAAGTAAAGAGTAGGAGGAATTAAAATGAAAAGAAAAAATGCTTTCACTTTAATAGAATTACTAGCGGTAATAGTAGTACTTGCAATCATTGCATTAATCGCTACACCAATAGTAATGAATACAATCAAGAATGCAAAGAAAGGAGCAGCAGAAAGAACAGCAGATAACTATATCAAACAAGTAGAAA
>UQVP01000024.1 GCA_900544605.1 uncultured Mycoplasmatota bacterium
ATAAAAATAATACAACTAATAATAATCAACAACCTAATCAAAATAATAATAACAATAATAATCAGAATAATCAAAATACTTATCAAGATTTTGTCCCTTTAACTCCACAAAATATTAATGATACAAATATCTTTCATAAAGCTGTATTAGAAGTCGCAGTTAATACTAGAGGTGATTTTGGTGGAATTTGGCATTATCGTTATAATGGTCAAAAATATGTAGTGTATGATATGCCAACTGACGAATTCACATATGTATTATCTTTTCTAAATAAAGATTATCTAAAAGAAGAAACATTAAATAAGTTGATTGGTAAATATAGTCAAGAAGATTTGAAAAGATTTACTCACATTTTAGAAGCTTTAATTAATTATGTTGATCTTGCCAAAGTTAGTAATAATTGGAATGGTTTAATAATCGATAGTAATATAGCTAATCAACTTACAAATATAGAAAAAGCTTATTTGGAATATAAATATAAAAATAATCCAGAAAATTTAAGAAATTTATTAATAAGCAATAATATTAGCAATCCATTTGTTGAATATTATTTAGGTTATGCTGGAGCAATTTTATCTCAAGAATTATCTAATCCAGATAAACAAATTAATGATTTATCAAATTCCTTATATTTTGATAAAATGGAAGAAAGTGAAAATCAAGCCTTAATGATGTTTAATCGTTCACATGGAAAAGCAAAAGTATTAGAATAAAGAGGTGATTTATGAAAAAAAGAAAATTATTAGTGTTTATATTATTTTTCTTGATAGTACCAATCACAATCAGAGCAGATATCAATTCTAGTACAAAAGGTACTGGATATGATTGTAATAATACAGATTCATGTTGGATTGATTTAGCTAATTCTATTTCAGGACAAACTAGAGCTTTATATTCTGTAAGACTTACATTATTTAATGAAAAAGCAGAAAGAGTTTCTGATAGTGTTGATATTGCTTTAAATACAATACCTAAAGATTTAGGAGTAAAAAGAAATAATAATTCTCCTTCTAAAATTGAGTATATAAAAGGAACTTCTTTAAATTGGTATGAAGGAAATCTTGATAATATTATTACTCTACCATCTGATATAGTTGATTATATAGCAAAAAATTCAAATGCATTAGGTCAAGAAACAAATGATACATTTCAAAATGTAGCTGCCAAATATTTCCAAACCCATGGTTTTAAATCAGTTGAAAATATATATAATAAATTGCAATATTGTAAAGGAATTTATGAAAAAAAATGTAATGATGATTACAAATATTATGCTGTATTTGAACCAACAACTTTGGTGGTAATGGGGACAACAAAGTATTATGGTACGGCTTATGAATTGGCTAGCAAATTATATAGTGCTAGGTATATAAGTTCCGTTGTTCGTTCTGAATTACCTAATGCACTTTACATTACAGGAGAGTATCCCGATTTTTATTCAACAGCTGGTATATGGAGTAGAGATGGAAATTATAATATTCATAAAACTGATAACTATACCCAAGAAGAAATTTTGAAATTTGGTGTAGGAATTGGCGTGTTTAATTGGACTTATCCTGGAGATAGACCTGAAATTAGAAAAAATATATCTTGTGACGTAAATGTGAATATAGAAGAATGTGGAGAATCAGGTATACATGAAGCAAGTAATAACAACAAAGAATGTATAGTAGGTAATGCAGCTTATTTATATATGGATGGATGTAATTTATATTGTTCTGATACAATAACAACGGATTTCAATGGCTTTTATGGAACATTTATAGGAAATAATGCATTAAAAGCAATAAAAAGTGGAAAATATATGGCTATAAAGTCTAACCCTAAAATAACAATAAGTAAGACTTGTCATCAAAGCGATACATCTAATGAATGCCCAGATGTAAGTGGTTCATTTAGAAATAAATTAAATAGTGATTATAGAACAAATAAAATATATTTAAATATTGATGGAAAAAAATATGATTTTATAGGAAATAGTACAATAACAAATAATGGATATAGTAGTGCGACTATAACATACGAATATAAATTAGATGAAAATGTTAATAAATATATAGATATAAAGACAATGAAAGGAGTATTAACTCCAAGTAATATAACTTATACAAATAATGGCCCAATGATAATAACATCAAAAGGTTATTATGGAACATATACATATAATTTTGATGTAAGTGATACACCACTTAATAAATATACATCTTCATCATCAAGTTTAAGAAAAATAAAAAATGAACAAAGTGGAAAATATAATTTTCAAAATAAAATAAATATAAATTATAGTAATGAAAAAGACAATAAAAAAACTAACTATACAAATGAAGATTTAAAAAATACAACATGCTCATATTTTAAATATAATACAGAAACAAGTTGTATTGGAGAAAAAGATAAGTGTGTGGATTCTGTAACATGTGAGGTGCTAAATGAATGTCCACCTAATCCAAACGGAGAAAATTGTACATGTACAGGTGAATATGGATGTTTAGATGACGGAAAATGTACACCAATAACAAACCCAACAAAAGATGATGGAAAAAAAGGCAATGAAACTTGTGATCCAGAAACGAAAACATGTTTTCCAAATTTAATATATCGTCCAATCTCATTAATAGAACCATTTCCAGGAAAAGATGGAAATAAAAGAACACCAGGTAATAATTGGAATAAAATAATAAAAACAGCAGATGGAAGAGTATATAGTTATGGAGATTATTATATAAGACTAAGAAGAGGATATAAAGATTATGAGATATATCAAACTGAACCATTATATGTAATAAAACTAGATGGTAATAAAATTCAAGCAATAAGAAAATATAATGATAAACATGATTATAATGATTTTGAATTAACATGTATAAATGGAGAGAATTGTGTAAGTAATTTCTTAAGAGGAGCGACACAAGATTTCTCAATAAACTTAATAGATAGTGGAACATGTAAAAATATTAATAGTCATAACTTTGATAGTTGTATCAAAAATAAGGGGGAGTAATCCCTCTTTTAAATTAATGCGTGCAAAAATATAAGAAATATATTATAATATATTTGTTTTGACGAGGTGAAATATGAAAAAAGTAGTAATAGGTATGAGTGGAGGCGTAGATTCTTCTGTTGCCGCTATTAAATTAAAAGAACAAGGATATGAAGTAATTGGTCTTTTTATGCGTAATTGGGATTCTTTAATGGATGGAGAATATGATGGTGCACCAGTTTCAAATCAAGGTATCTGTCCACAAGAAGTTGACTATAATGATGCTAAAGCAGTATGTGATAAACTAGGTATACCTTTATATCGAAAAGACTTTATTAAAGAATATTGGGATTATGTATTTACTTATTTTTTAGATGAATTAAAAAAAGGTCGAACTCCAAATCCTGATATTATGTGTAATAAATATATTAAATTTGATATGTTTGCTAAGGAAGCTAAAAAATTAGGCGCTGATTTTATAGCAACAGGTCATTATGCTAGAATAGAAAATGGTAAATTATTGAAAGCTAAAGATGAAAATAAAGATCAAACATATTTTTTATCACAAGTAAGTAAAGAACAATTAAAAAATGTTTTATTTCCAATAGGTGATATGATAAAACCTGATGTTAGAAAAGTAGCTTTAGAAAATGATTTATTAACCGCTAAGAAAAAAGATTCAACTGGTATTTGTTTTATTGGGGAAAGAAATTTCTCTAACTTTTTAAAAAATTATTTACCTAATACGCCAGGAGATATCGTTAATATTGATACAAAAGAGGTAATTGGTAAACATATTGGTTTAATGTATTATACAATTGGTCAAAGAAGAGGACTTGATATTGGTGGTACTAAAGATAGAATGTTTGTTGTTGGTAAAGATTTAGCTAAAAATATTTTATATATATGCATTGGTGAAGATAATGATTATTTAATATCGGATTCATGTATCATAGAAGATGTTAATTATTTAGGTGATAAGAAAATAACTGAATGTAATGCGAAATTTAGATATCGTCAAAAAGATAATCCTGTTTCTTTAGAGTGGCTAGATAATGGAGAAATATTAGTTAAATATCCACAGGGCGTTAAAAGCGTTACTCCAGGACAAGCTTGTGTTTTATATGATGGTGAAGAATGTCTTGGTGGGGGCATCATTAAAACCGTTATGAAAAATAATGAAAAGTTATGGTATTTATAATTGAGATATAAAATGGAAGAAAGATATAAAGAAATAGAAAAAAGTATCATAAAAAAATGCCGTAAAGATATTTGGAGTAAATTTGTAAAAGCTGTAAAGGAATATGAATTAATAAATGAAAATGATAAAATTATGGTTTGTATTTCTGGTGGAAAAGATTCTTTTCTTTTAGCAAAGTGTATTCAAGAAATAAAAAAACATGGTAAAGTTAATTTTGATGCATGCTATGTTGTAATGGATCCAGGATATAACAAGATAAATCGTAAGATGATTGAAGAAAATGCTAAAGTGTTAAATATTCCAATAGAGATATTTGAAAGTAATATTTTTGATGTAGTTACGACGGTAGATAAGAGTCCTTGCTATTTATGTGCAAGGATGAGAAGAGGATGTTTATATAATAAGGCTAAAGAACTTGGTTGCAATAAAATAGCGCTAGGACATCATTTTGATGATGTTATAGAAACAACCCTTTTATCAATGTTTTATGGTTCTGAAATTAAAACTATGATGCCTAAACTTCATAGTGAAAATTTTGAAGGACTAGAGCTTATAAGACCACTTTATTTAGTTAAAGAAGACGCTATTATTTCATGGAAAAATAGCAATGATTTAACATTCTTAAATTGCGCATGTAAATTCACAGAAGAACATTTTTCTAAAGATGATGGAACAAGTAAACGTAAAGAAATAAAAACACTTATTAAAGAACTAAAAAAGGTTAATAAAGATATAGATCATAATATTTTTAAAAGTTTAGATAACGTCAATCTTAATTGCGTTCTAGGAACAAAGAAAGATGGTATATATAAAAACTTTATTGATGACTATGATTTACGTAAATGAAATAATAAAGGCATTAAATAATGGAAATTTAGTGTCTTTTATTGTATAATGATAAAAGAAAAGGTGATACTGTGAATATATACAAACAAATATATAAAAAAATAAAAAAATATGATACGATTGTTTTAGCGCGTCATGTAGGACCTGATCCCGATGCTCTTGGTAGCCAAATGGGTCTTAGAGATTCTATAAGGGCAACATTTCCAAATAAAACGGTTGTATCAGTTGGTTATTCAGCAACAAAATTTAAATACCTTGGTAATATTGATAGATTTACAGAAGATATGTATAAAAATTCTTTATTAATTATTACTGATACACCAGATACTAAAAGAATAGATGGTGTAGATTATTCTAAATTTGAATGTACAATAAAAATAGATCACCATCCTGTTGTTGAAAGATTTTGTACTATTGAATTAATTGATGATACCGCAAGTAGTGCTTCACAGTTAGTAATGGAATTAATATTTAATACGAAATTAAAACTTACTAAAGAAATAGCTGAAAAATTATATATTGGTTTAGTATCAGATACCAATAGATTTTTATTTTCATACACTACTCCAAAAACATTTAATTTAGTGTCACGATTAATAAAAGAAACAAATATGGATTTTGTACCTTTATATGAAAAGTTATATACACGTCCTATAAGAGAAGTAAGATTTGAAGGTTATATTACTAATCATTTAGAAATTACTCCAAATGGGCTTGCTTACATAAAATTAGATGATGATATTTTAAAAGAATATGGTGTTGATTCAGCAACAGCTGGCAATATGGTTAATAATTTTAATTATATAGATGAAGTTATAGTTTGGATGGTATTTTCTAACGATAAAGCAAATGAAAATATTAGAGGTTCAATTAGATCGCGTGGACCTGTTATAAATGAAGTTGCTGCTAAATTTGGTGGTGGTGGACATGCTTTTGCTAGTGGTGTCAGATTAAAAAATTTTGAAGAAGTTGATAAATTAATTGAAGCCATGGATCAAGTATGTTTGGATTATAAAAATAGTAAAGAATAAAATAGAACTCTATCATGTGATAGAGTTTTTGAATTTTATAAAAGTTAAAAAAATTAAAAATAAGAGAGGTTAATTTAATGTAAGAAAATGTACTAAAAATAAGGTTAAAGAACGAAGATGGTGAAGTGGTTAGTAATACTAACCGGTTAAAATTAAAGGCACAAGATGGAAAAATGAGATTAAGAGATGATATTGAGAAAAGTTTAGGTAAATCAGTTATTAGTAGCGAAAATACACTTACATATCTATATTTAGATGAAACAAAACAAATTGAAAATCCATAACACTATATACAAAATATAAAAAAATAAGGGACAGTTAATTGCTGCCCCTATTTAATTAAATAATTGGATTTTCAACATCAACAACTTGTTCACCACTCCTTTGTAATAAGACTACATAAAGAGCTATAGATGCTGCAAATAAAGAGAAATATGAAGCGATTATTTGTAGCTTGTATGGTTTTAAATCTTCTCCTTCTTCTTTAGAAATATCATATAAAATATAGTTTATTACTAAAAATACAATAAATATTATTAAGATTAGTATTCTATTAAAAGTTGTTAATTTTTGTGCTGCTTCTGCATCTAAAAAAGGTTCTTCATTATTAATTTCTAATTGTTCATTATAAAGAAGTATTATTGATATAATAACAGTTCCGATACTTACTATAGAAGAAATTATTTGAATAGTAATTAAAAGTGATTCTTTTTCTTTATTACTCATCTATCTTCCATATTACTTAATTTATTAATTTTTTTTAATTCAGATATTGTAACAAATTGATATCCTTCATCTATTAGTTTGGGAATCATAATTTTTAAGGCTTCATATGTTCTTTCATGGGTATCATGCATCAAAATAATACTTCTATCTTTTATTTGTGATAAAGCTCTTTCCACAATTTTTTTACTACTTTTTATTTTCCAATCAAGTGTATCAACATTCCACAAAACAATTTCTAGATTAGTATTATTTCTAATTTTTTTATTTACAGATCCATATGTTGGTCTTAATAATATGGGAGTATAATTTACTTCTTCCTTTAAAATATTTTGTGTTTTATTAATTTGTTCTTTTAGCTCCTCAACTTTTAATCTAGATAGCCATTTATGATTATAACTATGATTTCCTATTTCGTTACCTAAATTTATGGATTCTATAATTGTTTCTTTATATATTTTAACTTTATTACCTAAAACAAAGAAAGTCGCATTACAATTATATTGTTTTAACAAATCTATAATTGGTTTTGTATACTTGCTAGGTCCATCGTCAAATGTTAAAGCAATAATTGGTTTGTTAGAATCAATAGTTTTATCTACAGCTTGATAATTAATTGTAGTGTTTTCTTCTTTCTTTTGTATTTTTATTTTACTATCCTCATTTGATAATTCTAGTTTCTTTTCTACAATCTTATTATTTTGTATAAAAAAGAAGGTAATATAATCTTCATCAAAAATAAATTTTTCAGATATTTCGTTTTTATATTTAAAAGATGAATCTATAAGGTCACTAACTTCTAATAATCTATTTTTACTTTTGTCAAAGACAAAAGTATCAATCGTTTCTTTTTGATAATCATTATAAGATATATATTCTCTAAGGGTAATATTTATATAATTATTATTTACAACATTATAAGTGTAATCAATATTTAATTCTTTTTCTTTATTATCTATTTTATTAAAAACTTCTTTAGTTTTATTAATATCTTTTTTTATAAAATTATTTAGTTTTCTGATATTTGTCTCGGGATAATTAATTGATATAAACTCATCATTATTTTGTTCAATATTAGAATATACTTCTGTTTTTATATCTTTTGAACATCCGGTAATTAAAAATAAAACTATAATCATAAGTAAATGCTTTTTCATAAATTTCACCTATTAAAATATATTCTAATAGACTTATCATATATTCATTTTTATCGCTTTAGAATATAAAATAGTAGGAGGAAGAAAAAATGAAATTTATAGAAACATATTGGATGCCATTTTTATATTGGCTATTTCTAGGACTTATTACTTACCTGATAAAAAAAGTAAAAGATTATCATAATATGTTAAACAATACTAGATCCGCTATTCGTGAAATACTTAAAAATGAAATTATTGGTGTTTACAACAAATGTAAAGAAAAAGACTGCATTACTTTACAAGAAAAAGACATTATTGAGAGTTTGTATACAGAATATAAAAATAACGGTGGTAATGGTTTTATTGATGAAGTAATGAAAGAGATAAAAAATATTCCATTTTCCTCTGACTGTGATGGAGGTGACTAAATGGAAGATCTTTTTCCAGCTAAATTATTAGATTTATTAGTAATTAGTATAACTTTAAGTGTGATTGTGATGGTGATATTACAAAAATTTAAATCTTTACCTTTTATCAAAAAAACTTGGCAAATATGGATTTTGAACTTATTATTTTCTTTTTCGCTATCAATTCCGTTTACAACTACTTTCTATTCACTAGACACTTATAGTGGTATTTGGGTAGGCTTATTTACTTTTGTAGGAGCACCAGCAATATATGATACTCTAAAAAATCAAACAATTATTAATTACAATCCAACTAAAATAAAAGATACTGTTGAAATAGATAAAAAAAATGAAATAAAGAGGGATGATGTATGAAATATTTAGGTAGTGAAAGAAGTGTAACGCAAAGTTTTGCTAATCACAAATATGCAGAAGATTATAGTGGAGCACATCTTTCGGAAATTAAGATTAATGGAACAGCTAAAGTTATAAAAGTAGTTAATAAATATAAAGGTCATAATAATTCTATTAATTATCGTGAATTTTTAAATAATCAAAAGAAATGGAAGGATGGTAATTACTATAATTGTATTTCTATAACCGGAGAAACTGTAAGATTTTACTATGATGAGACAGGTGGTAATCAAGTACATCTTGAAACGTATTATAATGGTAGCAAATATTTAATGAAAATTTTACACATGAATGTTGTAAATGTAAAAGTTGGAGATATTGTTAATAAAAATACGGTGATAGGATTACAAGGAAATACAGGACTTGTTCTTTCTAGTAAGAGTAGAACAGATGTAACATATGGCAGTCATGTTCATTTGGAAGTAAAGGATAGTAGTGGTAAAAGTATAAATCCAAGAGCGTTTGCTGATGGTAGTATTGAGTATAATTACACCTCTCAAAGTAATATTGTCGATGAATCAAAAAAACAATTTAAAGTTTTAGTCCAAACCATAAATATTAGAAAAGAACCTAGTGAACTATCAGAAGATATAGGAGATGTACACTATGATGAAGTTTATGATATTTTAGGAGAAGTTGATAGTAGTTTGTATACATGGTATAAAATTAAAACCAATAGAGGAATCGAAGGATATGTGGCAAGCAAAAAAGATTCTAATTGGGTTTTAGTAAGCAATCCAGGTAATAGTGTTATTGATGTTGATGAAGGTACAGATGAAGAAGAAAAAGATGAAAAAATAGAGCTTATATTTGAATGCCAAAATGATGGAATTTATTATTTAAAAATGAAAAATGGTGAAAAATTATATTTGCAAAAAAAATCTTAAAAATTCAAAAATGAAAAAAGTGAAAATTTTGTTTTTTCACTTTTTTTATTTTTTTGAAAATTTAAAAAACCAAAAAAATGTTGTAAAACAAAGAAAAATATACTATATGTTAAATTAAAAAATAAAATAAAAATTAAAAAACCAAAAAAACTAAAAAAGTTAAAAATAAATTTTTGCCAATTTTTATTGAAAAATAAAGGCTAAAAAAGCATAGCGAACAAAAGTTCAAAAAAATATACAAAAAGTTATTGACAACGACCTAAAATTATACTACAATTTAGGCAGAAAGTAGGAGGCGTAATTATGACAGGTGTCGATGAAATTTTAGAACAACTAGAGGTTGTAAAAAGAAACGGGAAAAAAGTCCCTTTTAATGGAACTAAAATTGCAGTAGCAATCAAAAAAGGTTTTGATAGTATTACTGAAATTGATGAAAATGATGAAAGAGTTGCCAAATATAATGAAAAAGATATTCAAAAAGTTTATCAAGCAGTAATCAATCATATTGAAAAAGAATATAAGGGCCAAACGAAGATAAAGATTGAAGATATTCAAGATATTATTGAGGAAGAATTAAAACATAAAAAATATGAAGATGTTTATGAATCATTTTCTGCATATCGTGAGAGAAGAGCTCAATCAAGAGATATGTTTATGGATGATAAAAGAAGTCATAAATTCTTAAAAACAATCGAAGGATTAGGACTTAAGTCAGCATCTGAAGATGATACTAAAAGAGAAAATGCTAACGTAGATGGTGATACAGCTATGGGTACAATGCTTCAATATGGAAGTACAGTATCTAAAGAATTTGCTAAATCATATTTGATGAAGAAAAAATATGCTGATGCTCATGATGATGGTGATATTCATATTCATGATATGGATTTCTTACCAATGGGTACCACAACATGTATGCAAATAGATCTAGAAAAATTATTTAAAAATGGTTTTTCAACAGGTCATGGTCATTTAAGAGAACCACAAGATATTATGTCTTATAGTGCACTAGCAGCAATTGCTATTCAATCAGATCAAAACGATCAACATGGTGGACAAAGCATTCCAGCCTTTGATTATTATTTAGCGCCTGGTGTTATTAAAACATTTAGAAAACAATTTAAGCAAATGGTTTCTGATTATTTAGATATAACTGATTTTGGTAAGTTTGTTTCAATGAATTCAATTGCTAAAGAAATTGATAAATTAAATTCAATAGATGTTGATTTAAGTATTTTTGATCGTTTCTGTAAAGAATCAGAAGAAATGAAAAAATTATTTAAATTAAGCTATGAAAAAGCTTTAAAGAAAACAGATCGTATGACATATCAAGCTATGGAAGCATTTGTTCACAACCTAAATACAATGCATTCTCGTGCTGGAGCACAAGTACCATTTTCATCAATCAACTTTGGTACAGATACATCTAGCGAAGGTAGAATGGTTATTAAAAACTATTTACTATCAGTTGATGCTGGTCTTGGACAAAATGAAACACCAATTTTCCCTATATCAATATTTAAGGTAAAAGAGGGAGTTAACTATAATCCAGAAGACCCAAATTATGATTTATTTAAGTTATCTTGTAAAGTATCTGCTAAAAGATTGTTTCCTAACTTCTCATTCTTAGATTCACCATACAATCTAGAATATTATAAAGAAGGAGATTATCGTACTGAAGTATGTTATATGGGATGCCGTACAAGAGTTATGGCTAATGTAGTAGATCCAGATAAAGCAATTACTCCAGGACGTGGTAATTTATCATTTACTTCAATTAATTTAGTTAGATTAGGTATTAAACATGGTATTGTTTTAGGAAATACAAAAACAGATTTAGAAGGTTTTTATCAAGAACTTGATGATTTAATGGATTTAGTAAAAGATCAATTACTTGAAAGATTTGAAATTCAATGTAATAAGAGAGTTTATAATTTTCCATTCTTATTAGGACAAGGAATTTGGATTGATTCAGAACGATTAAAACCAAATGATAAATTAAGAAGAGTTTTAAAACATGGTACATTATCAATTGGATTTATTGGCCTTGCTGAATGTTTAAAAGCTCTAATTGGTGAACATCATGGTGAAAGTGAAAAAGCTGAAAAATTAGGATTAGAAATTATTACTCATATGCGTAAACGTTGTGATGATTATGCTGAAAAATATAAATTAAACTTTACTTTACTTGCTACTCCTGCTGAAGGATTATCAGGAAGATTTACAAATATGGATAAAGCTATTTATGGTAAATTAAAAGGAATTACAGATAGAGAATATTATACAAATTCATTCCACGTTCCAGTTTACTATAATATATCTATAACAGATAAAATTAAGAAGGAAGCTCCATTTCATGCTTTAACAAATGCAGGCCATATTTCATACATAGAGTTTGATGGAGATCCACTTACAAATTTACAAGCATTTGAAAATATTGTTCGTTTAATGAAAGAAAATAATATGGGATATGCAGCTATTAATCACCCTGTAGACCGTGATCCAGTTTGTGGATATGTTGGTATTATCAAAGATAAATGTCCAAGATGTGGTCGTAAAGAGGGCGAAGGTTTGAATGTTGAAACATTACATAGTTTAGACTGTGGATGCTATAAATAAAAAAGGAGGTAATATTATGTCAGAAAAAACAGTTGGTGAAGGGGTAAAATTTGAAAGAATCAGAAGAATAACAGGTTATTTAGTAGGAACAACAGATCGTTTCAATAATGGTAAAAGGGCTGAAGAAAGAGACCGTGTAAAACACTCTGGATGTAATGATATAAAATTAAAAGAAGTAAAACATGCAAATTAGATTAGCAGCTCCCATCCAAATAGATAGTGTTGTTGATGGCGAAGGAATTAGGGCCGTTATTTGGACTCAAGGATGTCCACATAATTGTTTGGGATGTCATAATCCAGGTACACATGATTTTAAAGGAGGATATTTAGAAGATATCGAGACCTTAAAAAAAGAAATAGATTCTTTAGAAGGCCAAGATGGTATTACATTTTCTGGTGGTGATCCTTTAATGCAGATAGATGCTTGTTTAGAACTTGCTAAACACTCTAAAAAAAGAGGCTTAAACGTTTGGTGTTATACAGGTTTTACTTTTGAACAACTTTTAATCATGAGTAAAACAAATAACGCCTTAGTTGAATTATTAAATAATATTGATGTCTTAGTTGATGGCAAATTTGATTTAGCTAAAAAAAGTTTTGAAGCTCCTTTTAGAGGTTCTACTAATCAAAGAGTATTAGATTGTAAAGAAAGCATAAAACAACAGATTCCTATAGAAATAGAAGAATATATATATTATGAAAATAGTGTCGAAAAAAAAGAAAAAGATATATACATATAATTGCTTTTTCTTTTTTTATATTGTAAAATTAACATAGAAAGGTAAGGTGGTATTATGAAGAAAATAATTAATGCCATTAGGAAGTTTGCAATGGAAAAAAGAAAAGCATTTACGTTAAT
>UQVP01000025.1 GCA_900544605.1 uncultured Mycoplasmatota bacterium
TTTATTGTATCAAAAAACCACACCTTTTGGTGCGGTTGAAATTTCAATTTAGGAAGCGTTAAAAACGCTTTATTTAACGGGAATAAGTTTTTCTTTACCACCCATGTATGGTCTTAAACTTTCTGGAACATTAACACTTCCATCTTCATTTAAATTATTCTCTAGAAAAGCAATTAACATTCTAGGTGGCGCAATTACAGTATTATTTAAAGTATGCGCAAAAGCTTTATCACCATTTTCTTTTTTATAACGAATTCCAAGTCTTCTAGCTTGAGCATCCGTTAAATTTGAACAAGAGCACACTTCAAAATATTTTTGTTGACGTGGTGACCAAGCTTCTATATCACAAGAACGATATTTTAAATCTGCTAAATCTCCACTACAGCAAACTAATTTACGAACTGGAATATCTAAACTTCTAAATAGTTCAACTGAGTAATTCCACATTTTATCATACCATGCTTCACTATCTTCTGGTTTACATACAACAACCATTTCTTGTTTTTCAAATTGGTGAATACGATATACCCCTCTTTCTTCAATGCCATGTGCTCCTACTTCTTTTCTAAAGCAAGGTGAATAAGATGTCATTGTTATAGGTAAATCACTTTCTTTCAATATTTGATCTTTAAATTTAGCAATCATAGAATGTTCAGAAGTACCTATTAAATATAGATCTTCACCTTCTATTTTATACATCATATTTTCTTTTTCTTCAAATGACATTACCCCATTTACTGCATCACCATGAATCATATATGGAGGAATACAATAAGTAAATCCTTTATTAATCATAAAATCACGAGCATAAGCAAGAACGGCAGAATGAAGACGAGCAATATCTCCCATTAAATAATAAAATCCATTACCACTTACTCTTCCAGCAGCTTCTTTATCTAAACCATTAAATCTAGCCATAATATCAGAATGATATGGAATTTCAAAATCAGGAACAACAGGTTCACCAAAACGAGCTTCTTCAACATTCTTACTATCATCTTCACCAATTGGAACATCATCAGCAATAATATTTGGAATCATCATCATTTTTTCTTTAATTGAAGAACTTATTTTTTCTTCTTCAGCTTCTAATGATTTAATTTCTTCTCCATAACTCGCTATTTCTGCTTTTAATTTTTCTGCCTCTTCTTTTTTTCCTTCACGCATAAGTAATCCAATTTCTGCACTACGACTATTTTTTAAAGCTCTTAAGTTATCTCCCTTTTGTTTAGCATCTCTAAATTTTTTATCTAAATCTTCTACTTCATCAACTAAAACTAATTTTTTATCTTGAAATTTCTTTCTAATATTTTCTTTTACTAATTCTTTATTTTCTCTTATTAAATTAATATCTATCATAATAATCTCCTTCTTTTTTTGTTTTTAATTTTACTAATTGTGGTCCATATTTTTTATTAAACCATTCTTGTTTTTCTTTTGGTAATTTATTTATTCTATCGGGATTAAAATTATCTGTCATATCAGCATACTTTAATCTTATCGCATGAATATTATTAGTCGCTATTATTTTATTTATTTCTTCATCATATAACTTTAATCTTTCTTCTTCATTTGATTTCGTCTTATCAACAACTGGTTTAGTGACTATTTTTACTATGTCAATAATATCTTGTGGTATACCAAAATTTTTTAAATCATCTTCTGTTATTTCTGTATCTTCTAAAATATCGTGTAAAAGCCCAGCAACTTGTTCTTTTTCATCATCTAATTTTTGGGATACTCTAAACAAATGATCAAAGTATGGTTCGTCACTTTTATCTTTTTTATTTTTAAAAACAGTGGCGGTCATAACAAATACTTTAGCGTATAAATCATCTAACTTCTTTAGTTGTAACAATTCTTCTTTAGTAAAATAGTTTAGTAAATTGTTTTTTATTTCTTTCATTTTATTTATATCACCGTCTAAAACTAAAGGATAGAAGTCATTAATATATTCCATTTGACGTTCATTAGAAATATCATTAAGAAGCGCTATAGTTTGATTTTTTTTATAAAAAAACTCAAGCCAAACTGATAAATATGGATCTCTTACCACTCCGTGATAATTTAAAACTAATAGAACATTTTCATCATTTTCATTAAAATCCACATTATAAGTATCAGTTAATAATACTATTTCATAACCAAATGATTTTAGTTCATTTGTAGTCATAAAAATTCTTTTTATATCACGGATATCATATATTAAATACGCCTTTTTCATAAAATCCTCCAAAAAAAGGATAGCACCACAAGGAGTGCGAAAAGCACGGTACCATCCTTTTATTCTTAATTTGTATAACGGCAATACCGGAAATGTTTACATTTCTCTCCAGAGTAGATTCATAAGATACAAGTATTAATTTTCACCAACCATTAACTCTCTTAAAAATAATATCTTACTACTATTCTCTTTCTTCAATTTACATTTTTATTTTAACACCATTATTATTGTTAGTCAAACATTTTCATAAATTTTATCATCCATATATAATAGAAAAAATAACTTATTTATTGTTTACAAGTATATGGAGAATCAGCATAATTTTCTTTAACTAAATCAAGCGTAGCGCCAGAAAATGATTCTTTACCATCTGCAGAATCTAAATTAACTTCTAAAGTCACAGTGATAGTTTTATCACTTAAACTTACTATATCTTTATCTTTAGTTTTACATTCATCTTCAAAATATTCTTTTGTTCTTCCATATCATAATCCACAAGATAATTATAAGTCATTATATCATAATAAGATAATAGTTTAGTTATATAATCTAGAAATTTCAAGTTCAAGAGCATCTTTACCACTATCTTCTTCATTTTTAGGGTCCTTTTTCGTTCGATAGTAAACTTGTTGAGTGGTATATTTTTCTAATCTACTACACTCGTATTTGTTAGTATAAGTTAATCCATTAGTACCACCATTATCAGTTACTTTCTCATTTCCACATCCTACTATTAAAAATAAACTTCCAACTATTACAGACATCATTAATATTTTTTCATAAATCTCCTTCTCCTATTTTAATTATATCATAACAATCATAAAATCAAAAATAAAAACTTACGAACAATTAAGTTCGTAAGTTATTTTTAATTTGGAGGGCCTAGTCGGATTTGAACCAACGATCAGGGAGTTGCAGTCCCACGCCTTACCACTTGGCTATAGACCCATTTATAAGAACAAATTGATTATAACAAAAAAAACGTTTTAATTCAATACTTTTTAATATTATATTCGAAAAAAGCTTATAAATTACAAAAAAGAGAAAGTTTTTACTTTCCCTATTTATATTTTTTAAGTAAATCTTCAGATTCTTTCGTTTTTCTAATCAAATCATAAGTAATAATGGAATTAGAAACAGTTACTACTTCATCAGCATGTTTACAATTCTTTTCAATATAATCTATCGTTACTGGTTGTGTAGGATCAATAAGTTTTGCTTCTCCTGTTTGATTATTATAATACATTTTATTAGTTAACCAATTTCCATCAGGAAAAACAACAATATTTTCATCAACACTAAACATATCATGTCCTAAAGCATATTCACTTTCAAAGCCAAGCATATTTCCTAATGTTGGAAGTACGTCATACATTCCCATTACTTCTTTTACTTCAACATTAAATTTTTTATCCTTAGTCCAAATAATAAATGGTACTTTACGATTTAATTCATATTCATATGCATCTACTTTATGATAATCAGGATCATTAACATCTAACATAGTTTGTGTTTCAGGATCAAAATTATATAAATATTCATACTCACTTGTTTTAAGTTTAGCGTCATGGTCACCATAAATAACAATAACAGTGTTGTCTAGTAGTCCTTCTTCATCTAATTGTTCTATAAACTGACCAATTGCTTCATCCGCATAATGAACAGATTTAAGATAATTTCCCATCGTTGTTCCTTCTAAATAATGTTTAGTATTTGTTGTTACCTCGTTTGTTTTAGAATCTGTAGTTTCTTCTAAAATATCAACACTATAATCAGAAAATGGTCCAATATAAGAAAATGGCGTATGGTTAGTAAGCATAATAAGCGTTCCATAGAAATTGTTATGTTCCTTACTTATATCCTTTATTTTAGCTACTGATTGTTTAAAAAATGATTTATCAGAAAGTCCTAAACCAATAGTTTCATCAATATTATAATCTTTTGTATAATTATAAAAATAATCATAACCAAAACTTTCATGAAGTAAATTACGATTCCAAAATGTCCCATTATTACCATGCATACTAAATGTATAATAACCTTGTGTTTTTAGAAGTTTAGGAATAGTAACATACTCACGATCATAATAGTTGATTGCTACTGTTCCAGAAGATGCAGGAGTTAAACTAGTATTAAAAGTAAATTCACTATCACTACTAGTTCCTACGCTCTCTTGTGCATAAAAGTTAGAAAAATATATACCTTCGCTTGCTAGTTTGTTCATATTAGGAGTTAATTCTTTATTATTAAAACTCAAGTTCATAGTAAATTGTTGAAAACTTTCAGCATGAATAACAATGACATTTTTTCCTTTAAAAATATCAGTATACTGATTAGTTTTCTTTTCTTCTTTATTTTCTTCATAATATTCTCTAAATACTTTAGCGTTACTATCATAACCAAACATACTATGAATCTTAGGTGATAAACTAGTTACTAAATCATTTATTTGATAAGTATAAATACCATAGCGCATAACTATATATTCTCTATTCCATTGTTTTAAAAATCTACCTATATCTGTAGGCGTTAAAGTAAAAAGAAAAATTACCAAAAAACTAATACCACTAATTAAAGTATTTTTAAATAACTTTTTATTACTTTTTCCTTTTGATGAAGATGCTTTTTTCAAATCAGTCGTAACATAAATAAAGATTAAAGCAAATAATTGCCATATATAAGAGAAATCTTTTAGTTCCATAATATTTTCAACAACAGCATCACCAACATCAACAATTTGTAAAGATGTTGCTAATAAGGAAAAGGAACCAAATGATAAATAATTAGTATAATACATGGAATTAATAACACATATTGCAACAAAAACAATTGACAATGTTAATAAATATTTAAATCTATTTTTAGGTTTAAATAAATAATTAAAAGAACCTAAAATAATAATTAACGCTAAATCACCTAAAATAGGTCTAATAGCAAAATAGTTTTTTACAGTTAAAAATCTTAATAAACAACCATTTATTAATGTTGATAACACAAAAGTTAAAAATAAAATGTTATTTTTAAAATAGTCTTTATAGTTAAAATTTTTAATTTTATTTATTATATTCATAATAAATTTTTTCATTTTACCACCTCAAAAGCTGTGATAAGTATATCACTTTTCACAATTTTTAGCAATTTCAAAAAAAACGAGACAAGTGTCTCGTAAAAAAGGAGAATTCGTTACCTTCCAAAATTAATACTTGTTAGTTCACAGTAAAACTAAATTGAGTACTACTTAGTCTGTGTTAAATACATATAGGTAACAATATATGTACAATAATATTTTGTTCCTTTTTTTAATTTTTATTATCTAAAGAATTTTTATAGGTGTTGACATTTATTGCCATTCCAAAAACAAGAATATAAGCTAAAAAATAAATCCATAACATTAATACAATTATATTACTAAGACTTCCATAGAAAAGATTATAATTGCTTATATTTGTTACATAATAAGAATAAATAATAGTTGTTAATATCCAACCAATTGTTGTAAATACAGTTCCTTTTGTATTATATTTACTTGGAATATGACTATCTGGCGCGATTGAATAAATAAGCTTAACAATAAAACAAATTATAAATAACGCAAGTGGCCATTTTGACCAAAAATAAATTTTATAAATAGCTTCACTAAAAGGCTGTAAAATTTTTAAACCCAAGATAAGTGCTACAATATGATTACCAAATGCTAAAACAATTAAAGTAAACACAAATAACATCAATAATAGTATTGTAAGAATTAAAGCTTTTATACGTCTTTTTAAATAATTAGAATATGGTATTCCATATAAAGTATTAGAAGTTATAATAATAGAATGTGGACCATTAGACGCTAAAATAAAACCTACAACCATTGATAATCCTATACTAAGATTTAATCCTTCACCATTTATATAAGAAATAAGAATATCACTTACACCTTTAGGAAGTATTTCATTCATAGCGTAGATAACATTAGTAAAAGGAACACGAAAGGTTGAACATATAAATCCTAATAAAACAATAGTTGGAATAATTGACAAAACTAAGAAAAATGCAAGTTGACCTGGAAGTACTTTCATTTCAGGCTTAACTATAATACTATAAATTTGTCCTATTACATTTTTTATTTTTTTCATAACTTCACCACTATTAATATACCAAAAAAATTTATTATTTACAAATTAATATTTTTAATATCATTTTCATCAAAAATGTTATATCTAATAGAATTTATTCCTAATTTATAAAAGTTAATCTTATTCATATTTAATATTTGACTATTATATATATACATTAAATGCTTCTTTTCTTTTACAGGATAAAGTTTCTTATAACGATCTTTTAAAAATAGATTATCATTATTATATAAACTATTTAAACTAAATTTACTAATCATCATTTCTTGTCTACCATAAATAATAACTTCTAAATTAGGATTTTTATGATATCTTTTTTTATAACCATCAACTATTTCTTTTATTTCATCTAAAGTAAGTTCATAAGACAAAGTAACTTTTTTTACTCCTAAATTATGTAATAAAGAAACCGTATAGGAATTAGTTACGTTTAAAGAAAAATCACTATTATCTATATTTTTATAATCCAGACTACCAATTTCTCCAATCATAACAGGATTATTATAAGCTACATATTGATAATTAACACGAGGAATCTTAAAAACAAGACGCTTATCATCTAACTTCATTAAATTTATGTCATCAGTATAAATCTTATCAACATTTATTTTTTTTACTTTTTCATAAAGGCTTCCATCTTCAATTAGAATTGTTTTTTCTAGTTTATCACTAACACTTACTACATTAAATACAACTTCTTTTTTTTGATATTTGATTTCATACTGACGTTTTTTTATTAATAAATCAATAGCTTTTCTTCTTATATCATTTAAATCTTTATTATTAACATAAATATTACTATCTTTTTCTATAGTTAGTTTATTAATAACAAATGGTGTATTACCTAATTTATTTAGTTGTTTTTTTATTAATTCTTGTGTTAAAGGAGCTTTTAAAGATTCTTCTACTTTAACTCCTTTAATAGAAACAAAATTTATTCCATCGCTAATTTCTAATACAATTTCTTGATTTTTTCTTAAAATAATTTTCATTTCTATTTTGACTTTTCTACTTATTGTACTAATATATTTTTTTAAATTTTCTAACTGTTTGATATCCGTAGTTTTTACCATCAAACTATTATCAGCAATTTTCTTATCTACTTTTAAAGTAACTATATCCCCTTTTTTAGCACTCTTTACTCGATTTTTATCTACCACCATAGTTGTAACAACAAATCCATAATCAGTATCAATAAACCTAATACCATCACCAATATTTAAATCATCATCTAATTTTATTTTAATTAAATTATTGTTACTCTTAATTACCCTACCTATAGGAATACCCAAATGATTAGGTCGATAATCATTCGTTATTTTATCATTTGTTTCATTAAATAAAAAACCTTTTGTAAAGTCACGATTAAAAATCTTTTTTAATTCTTTTATATCATTTTCTGTAATATTTACCTTCCCTGTTTCAAAGTAAGAATCAATAGCTTTACGATATAATGATACTACCAAATAAACATATTCAGCTCTTTTCATTCTTCCTTCTATTTTAAAACTATCAATACCACTTTCTATTAGTTTATCAATATTGTTCAAAGTATATAAATCTTTAGTACTTAGAGGATAACTATTTTTATTTAACTTTTTATTATTTTTATCAATAACATCAAAAGGAAGACGACATGTTCCTGCACACATTCCTCTATTACCGCTTCTACCACCAATTAAACTACTCATTAAGCATTGTCCTGAATAGCTAATACAAAGCGCACCATGAACAAAAACTTCTAACTCTAAAGAAGTCTTTTTTCTAATTTCCTTTATTAACTCAATATTAGTTTCACGTGCTAGAACAACTCTTTTTATTCCTAATTTTTCACAAATCTTAACACCATTAAGGTTATGAATATGCATCTGTGTTGAAGCATGTATTTCTAAATTTGGATAAGTTTTTCTTATTAAATCTAACATTCCTAAATCTTGAACAATAACAGCATCTACGTTATTTTGATGTAAAAAATCAATATAATTCATAAATCTATTTACTTCATTTTCTTTAATTAAAGTATTAACTGTAACATAAACTTTGACACCATAAACATGACAAAGTGAAATAGCAGATACTAATTCATCTAAATCAAAATTTGGAGCAAAATTACGTGCCCCAAAAGAATAACCACTAAGATAAACTGCATCACACCCCGCATTAAGCGCTGCTATTAAAGCTCCTTTTGAACCTACGGGCGCTAATAACTCTGGCTTTTTCATTTTTACCTCCTAAAAAAGTTGCTAATGGCAACTTGTAACATCTTTATATATATCATAAGTATAAACAAATTTATTTGTTTTATATTCTATTTTAATACATCCTTTTACTTCTTCATTAGTATCTGGATCTATAATATCTTTATTTTCTAACAAACCACTTCTTTTTAATGTTTCAATAGTTAAATAATAAGGTTTGGTCTCACTTAAAGATTCTGTATTTTGTGCTCCCCACATTCTAGCAACATTTTCTAATGATTCCTTTTGACTTTTTGAAATATTTTCACTTGATTCAATAAAAGTATCATTAATTATAGGATATATTATAAGTGCTAATATACCTAATATTACTATTACCCCTATTAATTCAATCAATGTAAACCCTCGTTTCATATTTTATCACCTAAAAAAATTATAATATAATTTTTATAAAAACACAAGAAAAGAAATAATCATTTTGCGATTATTTCTTAAAGTGAGTAAGGAGTGTATTTATTCTAATTTATATTTTTATACATTAATTTTTTCTTACTTTTCTATTCATTATCACCTCCACTATATTAATAGTACCAGACAATTATGAATTTTTTTTGTTAGAAATGTGAAATTTTATAATTTAGTTCCACATAAGAAACAAGTTGTAGCAGTTAAAGATAATGGTGCGCCACAATTAGGACATACTTTTTTACCATCTTCATTAATCTTTACTTCTTCTTTTGGTTCTTCTTTTTTCTCCACAACTACTTCTTTTGGTTTTAAATCTTCTGGATTTATTTCATGGATTTTTGCTTTAATAGGTTCATCTGAAGAACCAAATATTGATAACTTTTTAGAATTATTTAAATTTTCTACCTTACTAGCTGAAATATCAGGAATAGTCTTATCATCATCAATATCTATTATTTCAATATTATCATCTTTTTTTATTTCATTGTTTATACCTTCATCATAAATAGATGTAGTATTAACTTTATTTTTTTCATCTATATATTCATTATTTACAAGCTCCATTAAATCTTCATGTAAATCTTTTTTTTGTAAATTTACCGTTTTTATATTAGGATTTAATTCTTCATAACCAAAATCATTTTGGTCAACAACAATATCTACTTTTTTTAAATCATGTGCTTTATATTTAGGAACATTAGAATAATCTTTTGGTTTATATACATAATCATCATATGAATCATCAACAACTTTTTTTTGTGAATTATCTTTAGTGTTAAATAAAGATTTTTGATCATCCAAATAAGAGTTTGTATTTATATTTGAAGCCGTTTTAGCCGCATCTCTATTAAAAAATAATCCCATTTTATTCCTCCTTATAATTTAATCTCTATTAATATTACGCATACTATTTATTTTATTTCTAAAATCAGTAGCGTGATTAAAATCATTTTGATTTGGTATATCTGTTTTTCTTTCCATCATTTTATTTTCAAAATTACGATATTTAACATTATTCATTTCTTCTTTAACTTGTTCAACTGTTTTACGTCCCATTTTCGCATAATTGCTAAATGTCCCATTATTATAATTGCTATTACTACTATTATTATTCATAAAAGGATTTTTTTGAAAACTATTATTCATGTTCTACCTCCAAAATTTCTTTTACTGGGCCATAACTTTTACGGTATCCTTCAATTAATCCATATTTATGGATTGCCTCCAAATGTTTTTTAGTAGGATATCCTTTGTGTGAAGCAAAACCATATTCTGGATATAATTTATCTAAATCATACATCATCTTATCTCTTGTTACCTTTGCCATTACACTAGCTGCGGCAATACTAATACTTTTAGCGTCACCCTTAATAATTGATGTTGTTTCTATATCTATACTAATAGGCATCGCATCAATTAAAACATGTTCTAAAGGTATTTTCTTTTCAACTTCTTTTATAGCTCTAATCATAGCTTGTCTACTAGCTTCATAAATATTCATTTCATCTATTTCTTCTGGTGTACACATTCCTATCGCATAACAAACTGCATGTTCTTTAATATATTCATAAAACAAATTCCTTTTCTTTTCATTTAACTTTTTAGAATCAGTTAAACCTTCCAATTTAAAATCTTTAGGAAGTACTACACATGCTGTTACAACAGGACCAATAAGAGGACCCCTTCCTACTTCATCCACTCCACCTATATATTTTAAACCTTTATCATATAATTCATTTTCATATTTGTATAAATCAATCTCTTCCATATTATCACATTACCATTATAGCAGATAAAGAAGAAATGTGCTATAATTTACATGGTGATTTACATGAATTTTAAATATAGTGATACAAATAAGCGCTACCACACCCTAGATTATTTCTATAAACATAAATTTAATAGTAAAGTATTTAAAGTTAGTTTAAATGCAGGTTTTACATGTCCAAACATTGATGGAAAAGTTGGACATGGTGGATGTATTTACTGTTCTTCTTTAGGTAGTGGTGAATTTGCTGGTAATAAAAACGATAATCTTATCACACAATTTAATCAAGTTAAAGATATGATTTCAAAAAAATGGCCTAACAGTTTATATATTGGTTACTTTCAAGCTAATACTAATACATATGCTCCTGTTAATATTTTAAAAGAAAAATATGAAACTATCTTAAAACTAGATAAAGTAGTTGGCTTAAACATTGCAACAAGAGCTGATAGTATAACAGATGAATGTTTAGATTACTTAGAAGAATTAAGTAAAAAAACATATCTTACCATTGAACTTGGTTTACAAACAATTCATGAAAATACTTCTAAACTTATAAATAGATGTCACACCCTAGAATGTTTTTATGAAATGGTTAAAAATTTAAGAGCAAGAAATATAAATGTCGTTGTTCACATTATTAATGGTCTTCCATTTGAAACCAAAGATATGATGATAGAAACTGTAAAATATTTAAATAATTTAGATATACAAGGAATTAAAATTCATATGTTAAGTATCTTAAAAAATACTGCCCTAGAAAATTTATATCATAAAACTAATTTTCATATTTTAACAAAAGAAGAATACGTTGATATAGTATGTGACCAATTAGAATATTTAAGACCAGAAATAGTTATTAATCGTATTACTGGTGATCCTAAAAAAGAAGATTTAGTAGAACCAAACTGGTTAATAAAAAAATTTTGTGTTCTAAATGATATAGATAAAGAATTACAAAGAAGAAATTCTTACCAAGGAATTAAATTAAAATAAGCACACATTACCTACTTTTTCATATAATTAATTAGAAACGTAAAGGAGTGTGTTTATGAAAAAAGATCGTAATTGTGGTGGAGCTTCATATCCAATCTACCCAACTTATCCTGGAGTAATGCCTCAAGGAATGATGGGAATGCCTATCCCTGGTATGATGCCAATGAACCCTTATCCAACTCAAACAGTAACACAAACAACAACTACTTCTACCACTATAGAACAACAATTATCTAGTTTAAATAATCAAATAAGTAATCTAGAAAGAAGAGTTGCTAATTTAGAAAATTTAATTGGTAGTACAAACAAATATAATAATTCTAGCTACCAAGTAATGTAAAAAATATCACATCGATTGATGTGATACTTTTTTTAGCTTAAATTAGATTTTGAGATTGTTATTACTGGGCGTACACCGCAATAAGTCTCAGTCTCAACGGAAAAATTGAAAGGAAAGAGACTCCCAGAATAGTATACATGCCAAGCACGGTTAGTTTCAGACGTATAGGGAGTTGATGTCCAATATCCATATGTTCCAGATGTAAATTTTGTATGACTATTTAACCATGTCGGCAATTTGGGTTCTGTCCCAGAATAATTACTTTCTATCCACTCAATATTCCCTCCAGCACTTGCTATTTGTTGTCCGGTTGGTAACATAATTTGATCTTCATCTAATTTTGTCCAAGTTGATGTTCTTTCCTTTAATGTCGCTTTAGCAGTTACTGCTTGAACAGATTCATCTTCATCTTTATGATTTTTACCATCAATTGACCATGCTACTGTAGCTCCTAAATTCATTCCAGCTATCAGTGAAACATTATCACCATTTGTTTCTAATACATAAAATATATTTTCTTCTCCGTCTCCTAATTCACAAGTATATGTCACTCCAACATCATATTTACTTGCTGCTTCACTTGATAACAACCCTACTTCTTCACTTGTGTATGAAGATTCTTGACCAGGATTAGCTTTTCCTGCCCATACTAAAGCAGTTGCCTTCGTAGTATTAGCTTTGCACAATACTCCTTTATATGGCTCACTAGCAGTTAGTTTATCATCTTTATATTTTACATTATAATCTCCTACTACTAGTTTTGTTCCATCTTTAGATACTT
>UQVP01000026.1 GCA_900544605.1 uncultured Mycoplasmatota bacterium
ATCTCATTATTTATTAATTCCTGTTTTATCTCTCCATAATAATTAATAACTTTCACCTCCTACTTATAACATACAACATAATTTTTCTATTTCCTTCTTATAAGCAAAAAAATCATGAAATTTCATGACTTTTTAAGTGTTATTATTTTACTTTTTTACTATTTCCTCTCATATCATCTATTTTATCACTAATATCTTCTTTAAAATATTTATAAGTAGTAATAAGAATAATAGCAACAGGAAGAGAAAGGATAATTCCAAGTATTCCAAATAATGTTCCTCCAACAAATACTGATAAAACAACTACCAATGGATGTACTTGATTTGTTTTACCATATACAAGTGGATTTATAACATAACCATCTAATGTAGATAAAATTGCAAATGTTATAATTGTTCTAATGAATAATGCTGGAGATACAACAAATGCCGTAATAGCAGCAATTATATTAGTAAATATTCCTCCAAAATAAGGTATTAAACTACCCAAAGCAGCAAGTATTCCTAAAAGTAAAGCATTTGGATGACCAATTACTAAGAAAGCAAGAGAATACTCAAATAAGCTTATAAATACTATTTTGAAGAATCCAGATAAATAATTCTTCATTTGTTCATCTAAAATTTCTACATATCGATACATTTTTTTAGACTTCCTTTTTAAGAAGATTTTTACTTCTGATCTAATTTTATCCATAT
Source organism: uncultured Mycoplasmatota bacterium (assembly GCA_900544605.1). GTDB lineage: Bacteria > Bacillota_I > Bacilli_A > RF39 > UBA660 > SIG204. Next base: position 697 of record UQVP01000026.1, read on the forward strand.
CGATTAAAATATAAACAGCTGCTGATAAAGCAATAAAAGCAGAAGTAATATAGCCAATTGATACATTAATAACATTAATTGCACCATTAGAAACCATTGTACCCATTCTTTCAATTATTTTATTAAATGTTGAAGATAAACTATCTTGTAAACCACCTACATTAATATCAAATTTCAATGATATTTCTTTTATAAAGGTAATAATACCATTAAATAAACTTGATAATTGATTAAATACTAAAGGTACAGCTAAACCAATGATTAGTCCTAATACAACAAGTACTGTAAGCACTACTATAACAAGTGCGAGAGACTTTGGAACTTTATGATCTGTCAAAAATTTTAAATATGGATGTAAGGCATAAGCAAAGATAAAACCAAAAAATAATGGTCCTAGAAGATTTAATGTTAAGCCTAATAATCCTAACCAAATGTTGGCAGTTTGATACATCAAGAAAATAATTAATACAATTAACGCTAGATTAATTAATTTAAAATCTAATTTGTTTTTTATCATTTAAACACCACTTTCTAAAATAATAGTTACAGGGCCATCATTTGTTATACTAACTTTCATATCAGCACCAAATACTCCTGTTTCAACTATAAATCCCTGTTCTTTTAATTTTTTATTAAATAAATCATATAAAGGACTAGCAAGATTACCATTTAAAGCTTCTATATAACTAGGTCTATTCCCTTTTTTAGTATTAGCATACAAAGTGAATTGTGAAATACTTAATATACTACCATTTGTATCTAATAATGATTTATTCATTACACCATTTTCATCATCAAAAATGCGAAGATTAATAACTTTTTTTATCATTTTATCAATAATTTCTTCATTATCTTCATAAGTAAAACCTACAAGTAAAACTAATCCTTTATCTATTTTACCAACTATTTTATTATTAATACTAACTGATGAAGCTAGACTTCTTTGTACTAATACTTTCATTATTTTATAAGTCTTTCTACATCCATAATATTAGGTATTGCATGAATATCATTCATATATTTTAATAGCATTTCTTTATTTTCTACTAAAACAGTTATATGAAATAAATAATTATCAGCAGTACTAATATTTTTAACACTTTCAACAGTAATATTACTATTAGATGTTTTAGCAATAACATTTAATAAAACATTTTCTTCACTACTAGCATGGACTAAAATAGTAGTTGGATATTTTTTTGTTGTCACATTATTCCAACTAACATCAATAATTCTTTCTTCAAGTTCACTGACATTAGGACATACCATTCTATGAACAGTTATACCATTACCTTTAGTAATATAACCAACTATTCTATCTCCAGGGATTGGTTTACAGCAAGAGGCTATATTAACTTTTATATCATCAATTCCTTCAACAATAATATCGGCTTTAATATTATCTAAATTTACTTCTTTATCTTGTGTTTTCTTTAAAATAATTTCTTCTTTAGTATCAGCATCATTATCAATAACTTTGACAACTTGAGAAGGAGTATATTTACCACTTCCAATACCAATATAAAGTTCATTTAAATCGCCACATTTTAATTCATCTAATATTTTACTAATATTTTCATCTGTTAAAAATTCATTATAAGGAAGTTTCTTTTTTCGTAATTCTTTATTTAATAATTCTTCTCCATGTTTTAAATTATCATCTTTATCAATACGATTAAAGAAAGCTCTAATTTTATTTTTAGCCTGACTAGTCTTAGCCATATTTATCCATTCACGACTAGGGCCATTACTATTTTTATTAGTATTAATTTTTATAATATCATTATCTTGAAGTTCATAATCTAATGGAACTATATTACTATTTACTATTGCACCTACCATAGTATCACCTACACCACTATGAACTTTGTATGCAAAATCAATTGGTGTTGAGCCACTAGGAAGTTCTATTACATCACCCTTAGGTGTAAATACATATATAGAATTTTTAAATAAATTTTCTCCAGCTTCCGTTATAAATTCTTCCTCTGAAGAGTTCTCTTTTTTTAAATCCATGATAGATTTAAAAAACTGTAATTTTTGCTCCATATCATTTTGCATGTTAGCTTTAACATTACTTCCATGTTCTTTATAAGACCAGTGTGATGCAATACCATTTTCAGCTACTTGATCCATCTCATAAGTACGGATTTGAATTTCAAATAAATTGCCATCTATACCAAAAACAGTTGTGTGCAAAGATTGATACATATTTGTTTTGGGCATTGCTATATAATCCTTAAATCTTTTAGGCATAGGTTTAAATTTAGAATGAATTATTCCTAGTGCTTGATAACAATCTTGTTCCGTATCAACAAATACTCTTAGTGCTAGTAAATCATATATATCACTAAATCTTTTTCCCTTATCTAGCTTTTTATATATACTATAAATACTTTTAGCACGACCTTTTATTTCATGCTTAATACCATGTTCATTTAACAAGTCACTAACAGCATTTTGCATTTCAATAACAAGATTGTCTCTTTCACCCTTAGATTGATTTAATTTTTCCATAATAGAATAATAAACATCTGGTTTTGAATAACGTAAACACAAATCTTCAAGTTCACTCTTCATTTTATTCATACCTAAACGATGCGCAATAGGAACTAAAATATCTAGTGTCTCTTTAGCTTTTTCTTTTTGTACTGCTTCTGGATGAACCCAAAGAGTACGCATATTATGAAGTCTATCAGCAAGTCTTATAATAATAACTCGAACATCTTCTGAAAGACCAACAATTATTTTACGATGATTTGCTAGTACTGCTTCATTATCTCCTGTTAAAGTTAAATTATTTAACTTAGTAACACCATCAACTAAAAGTGCAATATTATGATTATATTCTTTTTCAATTTCTTCTAAAGTTAAATCTTTATTTTTTAAAGATTCATGTAGCATAGCCCCACATATTGTTTCAGCATCAGCTTTAATTTCAGCAAGAATATAGGAAACAGAAACAAAGTGATTGATATAAGGATCTCCTGTCAATCTTTTTTCACCCTCATGTTTCTCTTTGACCATATTATAAGCTTTATCAATCAAACTAAGACTTTTATCATCCGTTATATATGTTTTTAATAACGCCATTAACTCTTCATAGGAAACGTTTTTTTGTTTCATACCATCACATCTTTCTTTATTCATTATATCATATTCTATTTGATTTTAAAATAAAATAAACAAAATAAAAGAGAGTAAAATACTCTCTTACATATTCATTTGTTTTGCTACTTCTTCAGCAAAGTTTTCTTCTCTTTTTTCCATTCCTTCGCCTACTTCATAACGAATCATAGTTGTAATAGTACCACCATTATTAGCTACATATTCAGCAACTGTTTCTTTGTTTTGTGCTTTAACAAAGATTTGATTTTCTAAACAAACTTCTTCATAATATTTTTTAACTTTACCAACTAAGATACCTTCAATTCTTTCAGCAGGTTTTCCTTCATTAATAAGTTGTTCTCTCATAATTGCTTTTTCTTTTTCTAATACATCAGTTGGCACTTCACTTGATTTAGTGTAAAGTGGTCTCATCGCAGCAGCATGCATAGCTACTTCACGAGCTACTTCACTTGAAGCATTATCAATTACTGTTAAAACAGCAATCTTACCACCCATATGAATATATTCTCCAAAGTTTTCTGAATCCTTCTTTTCAATTCTTGTAAATCTTCTAAAACTTAATTTTTCTCCAATTTTAGCTGTTTTTTCAACAATTAAGTCACTGATAGTCATTCCATCTACTTCTAAAGCAAGTACATCTTCATTTGTTTTTGGATTATTTTTAACAATAGCTTTTAAAATAGCATCTACCATAGAAACAAATTCACTGTTTTTAGCAACGAAATCTGTTTCTGAATTAACTTCAACAATAGCAGCTACATTACCTTCTGTATAAATAGCAGCCAATCCTTCAGCAGCAATTCTTTCAGCTTTTTTAGCAGCTTTAGAAATACCTTTTTCTCTTAACCAATTGATAGCTTCTTCAATATTAGCATTAGTAGCTTCTAATGCTTTTTTACAATCAAGCATTCCTGCTCCTGTTTTTTCTCTTAGTTCTTTTACTAAACTAGCACTTATCATAAATATCCTCCTTTTATTAATAAAAGGTGATTAAATAATTAATCACCTTAGTAGTTTTATTGTAAAGCTTCTACAAGTTCAGCTTTTTTCATTGTAGAATAACCTTTAATTTCTTTATCTTTAGCCATTTCACGAAGTTCTGCTACTGTTTTAGTTGATAAATCAACAACGGCTTTTTTTTCTGTAGTTTTAACTTCTTTAGCTTCTTCAGTTTTTACAATTTTTTTAGCTTCTTTTTTTGCTTCTACTTTATCTGATGATTTTTTTACTGATTGTTTCCTATCAAAATTTCTGTTTCCTTCAAATCTTCTTGGTTCTTTTCTTTTTACAGAATCAACAGCTTTTTGCATAATTTCTGTTTCATCTTTGTTCTTATCATCTGTACTTACATAATCAACTAATTCTCCACCTTTAGCTTCAACAATTGCATTAGCCATAACACCAGTAATTAATTTAACAGCACGAATAGCATCATCATTACCTGGAATTACATAATCTACATCATCTGGATCACAGTTAGTATCAACAATACCAAATACTGGAATACCTAATTTTCTAGCTTCTCTAATAGCAATATATTCTTTTGATGGATCAACAATAAATAAAGCACTTGGTAATTTGTACATATCTCTAATACCACATAAAACTTTATTTAATTTTTCATATTCTTTCTTTAAACCAATAACTTCTTTTTTAGGTAATAAATCGAAAGTACCATTCTTTTCCATATTTTCGATTTCTTCTAAACGTTTAACTCTCTTACGAATAGTTCTAAAGTTTGTTAAAGTTCCACCTAACCATCTTTCAGAAACATAATATGATTCACTTCTTAAAGCTTCTTCTTTTATTGCATCACTAGCTTGTTTTCTAGTTCCAACAAATAAAACCTTTCCACCATTTTCAGCGATTGTTTTTAAAGCTGCATAAGCTTCTTCAATTTTTTCTGCAGTTTTCTTTAAATCAATAATATAAATATCATCTCTTGAAGTAAAAATGTACTCTTTCATTTTTGGATTCCATCTTTTTGTTTGATGTCCAAAGTGTACACCTGCTTCTAATAAATAATTCATAGACACAACAGTCATTTTTCTTCCTCCTTTTGTTTTTTCCTCCGTAAATTTCAACTTATTACATCACCTATTGGCACTAGACATAATAATCAATCCACGTGTGTTTTAAAAAAGCCATATTAATTATAACACAAATATAGTGAATGTCAAACAATTACATAGTAAAAAAAGAATTTATTTATTCTTTTTTGTACCATACATTGCTTCATAATTTGCTTTAGCTTCAGCAAAAAGTGTAACATCCTTATTTTTACTATTTAAACAATATTTAAATAAATATAACTTTATTTTATTTTCACTAATTTCTTTACTACCTTTATTATCTGTTAATGTTGATAAAGGTACAAGTTTAGTAACTGTTAAAAAATCAGTTGTTCCTTCTTGATAAGGTTTCATTGGCGTATCTTTATCTAACCTTTTATAAAGACCATCTTCTATTTTTTCAAGTGCTACAGGACTACTATGATAATATCCTTCTTTGCCTGTATAATATACTAGTGCACCAAAATATATTGAATCAAAATCATATGTTTTTTTCATAATTTTTCACTTCCTTGTCCCTGTATTATAACACAACTTATTTATTTTTCAAAGCTTTAAACATCTTTTTCCATAAATTTTTCGATGAATAATTTAAGATACCTGTTTTATATATTCTTAAACCATATTTTATTAGCAAATATATAACTATTATCATAAATATTATTGATATAATAACTTCAAATATACCTATTTGTCCTAATATCAATAACGATGGCGATAATATAGCTGAAACAAATGGAATAAAGGATAAAATTTTAATAAAGATAGAACCTTCAAACATACCTGCCATCATTGAAGTATAATATCCTAAAAGTAACACTACCATAATTGGGGTTTGTAATTGTTGAAAGTCTTCGGTATTAGTTGTCATTGATGCTAGAACACCAGCTAATAAAGAATATGCTAGAAAAGTAATTAACATTAATATAATTGTTAAAGGTAAAACTATTTTTAATTGTGAACCAATATTAGAATTAAGAGCTGTTGATATAACACCTTTAACTTGATCTGTAACACCATTATTAATTAAATTACCACCTATTATTTTTCTAATCAAAACACCAATAAATGAATATATAAATAATAAAGCTCCTTGAAGTAAAACAAATAAATTTCCAGCAATTACTTTAGAAAAGAAATGCGTTTTTGGTGATACATTTGAAATAATAATTTCCATACCGCGTGTTTGTTTTTCATCATTTACTTCCGCACCTATCATTTGAACTAAATATATAATTAACATAAAAAATGGTAATATCAAAATAGGAAAAACAGTTGTCATTATCATTTTAGCATTTTCATCTTGTGCTGTCTTATCATTATCTAAATATATTCTTTCAATGTTAACAGGACTATAAATAGCTGTTAATTCCTCCTCTGATATATTAGAGTTATATATAGCAATAGTTGTTTTAGTATTATTTAAAGCAGTTGTTAAAGACTGCATATCAATTAAATCGATATACTCTTTAGTTATAAGCGAAACATCTAAATAATTAGTTTCTGAATCATTAAAAACAATAATTATACTATCTTTTTCTTTTTCATCATTATTGATTAAATTTTTAAGTTCATCTAAAGAACGTTCTTCTTTAATAATATTATACTCAGATTCTTCATCACTTTTAGTTAACAAAGAATTAGCGTTATTAAATTGTGAAATAAATATATCATATGTTTTATTAGTGTTATCAATGACATAAACATTTGTTTTTTCATTAAAATCACCACCAAACATCGTAATGATACTATCAATATTGATAATACCAACTAAAATGATAGCAAGAACAATATTGGCGATTAAAAACCATTTTGTTTTTATTTTTCTTTTTAAGCTAACACCGACTAAATAATTCAATTTACTTTTCATATGACTCACCAACTTTTTCTACAAATATTTCATTTAATGATGGCTCTTCAATTACAAACTTAGAAATATTATTGTTTTTTATTGCTTTAAATACTTTAGGGGCAACCTCTTTATCAGCAATTTTAATTTCATATTCATCAGTAATATCATTTTTAGTAATAGATATTACTCCTTCTATTTGTTCTATCTTTTTAAGTTCAATATCACCCTTTATAATTATATTTTTCTTACGATATTGTTCTTTTATGGTTTTAAGCTCACCTTCTAATACCGCTTTACCACGCATTATAACAACTATTTTTTTACAAAATAATTCAACATGTTCCATACGATGCGATGAAAAAATAATCATACTTCCTTGCTTAGACATTTCAATTATTTCATTTTTAAAAAGTTCAACATTAAAAGGATCTAAACCTGAAAATGGCTCATCTAATATTAATAATTTTGGTTTATTTAAAATAGCTGTTATAAATTGAATTTTTTGTTGATTTCCTTTTGATAACTCTTTTATTTTTTTATTTTTATAATCGCTAATTTCAAATTTTTCTAATAGATAATCAAGTCTTTTATGAATAGTTTCTTTATCCATTCCTTTTAAAGCACCATAAAACTCACATTGTTCTAAAACAGTGAGTTTTGTTAGTAAACTTCTTTCTTCGGTTAAAAAACCAATTTTATCAGTAACCGAATAATCTATTTTTTTACCATCTAAAGTAATTTTTCCACTAGATGGTTCTAAAAGGCCCATAATCATCCTAAAAGTTGTCGTTTTTCCAGCTCCATTTACTCCAAGTAAACCAAATATCTCCCCTGGTCTAACAGTAAAAGATAAATTATCAACAGCTTTAAAATCATCATAATACTTTGTTACATTTTCTACCTTTAACATAAACCCACCTCTATATCCAACTTGTTTCTTCAATCATTTTCATTTTATTTTTTTCAAAATCATTAAATAATTCTACCAATACATCAAAAACAATTAATATTTCTTCTTGACCTTGATATTTATCATGAAGATAATTGTTAAAATCATTATTTATAATATATTCATAAATAATTGTATCTAATATTTTTATATTATCAATACTACTCCAATTATAAAATACATAATCTTGATAAAATTTTATCAAGATTTGCGTTAAACAATCATTATTAGAGCTCTCATAACCAACAATTACATCATAATTAATACAATTTTCTAATACCTCTTTTATATGTTTAGGCATAATTTCACCTCTTTAATAAATTAATAATATCATTATAACTTATTACAACCATTAAAAGCATAAGTAAAACAAAACCTATTGAATGAATAATATTTTCAATTTTTGTATTAACCGGAGATCCTTTTATTTTTTCAATAATTAAAAATAAAATTCTTCCTCCATCGAATGCTGGAAGTGGCAAGAAATTAATAAAACCAACATTGATACTAATAAATGCTAGTAAATAAACTAAATTAATAAACCCTGTCTTAGCTGTCTGCCCAACAACTGTGAAAATACCAATTGGCCCCGATAAACTCTTAAGACTTAATTTACCTGTAAATAAATAACAAATAATGAAAAACATCTGTTCAATTAAAGAAAATATCTTTCTAAAAGCATATTTAATAGCAGCTAGAAAACCATGTTCTGTAGTTGTTTTTAACGAGAAACCATATTTATAACTTGTTGTTTCGTCACTGTCTATTTTTTCTGGTGTAATAGAAATATTTTTTGTTTCTCCATCTGCAGTTGTAACTTCAAAATCAATTGTTTGACCTACTCTTACTTGAAACTCTAACATTAAGCGGTCATAATTATTTACTTTTTTACCATCTATTTTATTTATTACACTTCCACTAGTAAGTCCTGCTTCATAAGCTTTACTACCAACTTCCACATCACCAACATAAGATTTATTAGTTTGTGAGCCACTAACAAGGCCTATAACAAATAACAAGACAAGCGCAAGAATAAAATTAAACATGATACCTGCTATTACAGTCATAAAACGTTGTAACCATGTCTTTGACTGCATTCTTTTTTCTTTTGGTATTTTTTCGTCTACCTCAACTTCTTCTCCTGCCATCTGAACAAAACCACCAATAGGGAAAAGACGAATCGCATAAACTGTTTCATCATTCTTTCGATGCCATTTAAAAATCTGAGGTCCCATTCCAATAGAAAATTCATAAACATAAATTCCTGCTTTTTTTGCAAATATAAAATGACCAAATTCATGAACAAAAACAATAATTCCTAAAATTAAAATAAAATATATAATTGTCACTATATCACCTTTTCTATAAAATTGTCATAAAAAACATAAAACCTAATACTACAAAAATAATACTATCCAAACGATCTAATATGCCTCCATGACCTGGAATTAAATTAGAAAAATCTTTTTTACTAAAGTAACGTTTAATAGCAGAGAATACTAAATCACCTAATTGTCCTAAAACAGATAAGAACAAAGTTATAAATGTAATAACATATATTGGAGTTACACTATTTACAAATAAATAATAGAATATAGTTGGAATTAATACCCCAAATACTGTTCCTCCTATCATTCCCTCTAAAGTTTTGTTAGGAGAAATAACTTCCAATAATTTAGTTTTTCCTATAAGCGTTCCTATTATATATGCATAAGTATCAGTAATAATTGGTATTAAAAGTAAATAAATCATTAAATTTAAACTTTTTTCCCTAATAATTACCAAAGTAGACAATGATATTCCCAAAAATAAAATACCACCTATCATATAAAATGCATCATTAATACTATATTTTTCTCTATCATGATATAACACTGAAGGTACTAAAAATAAAATAAATAAGCCCGCCAAAATACGATAATCAAGGGCAAATGCGAACATATTATTTTCAAAATTAGTTAAAATAATCAAAGTCATAATTATATAAGAAATTAATTTAATAAATGGTGGTAAATGCTTTCTTTCTTCCTTTATTGAGATAAATTCATGTAATGCAACTATAGATATTAATAAAACTGCCAAATCAAATAAAAAATTACCAACTATTAAAAGTGGAATGCATATTAACAAAAGTACAGTTGCGCTAAGTAATCGTTTTTTCATATTTCCTCCTATTTTTCTTCTAGTAATATTATATTATATAAAAGATATAAAAACAAGAAAAAAGAGCTAATATCTAAACAGAATCGATATTAACTCTTACTCTTTTATTACCACATATTGAAGCTGATGCATAAACAATTGTACGAATAGCTTCAATTGTTCTCCCACCACGACCTATAACTGCTCCTATTTGATCATCAGATACTAATACCTCAATATTAATAACATCATCATCTTCAATTTGACGAACAGAAACAGATTCGGGATCATCCACTAAATTTTTAACTAAAAATTCGGTTAACTCAACTAACTTCATAATTATTTTCCTTCTTTTTTAGTCATTTTACTTTCATGGAATTTCTTCATAACACCATTTTTACTTAATAAATCTCTTACTGTATCAGTAGGTTGAGCTCCATTACTTAACCATTTAAGAGCAACTTCTTCGTTAATTTTAACTTCAGCTGGTTCAGAAACTGGATTGTAAGTACCTACTAATTCAATAAATTTACCATCTCTAGCAACTCTAGAATCAGCTGCTACAATACGATAAAATGGTTTCTTTTTACTTCCCATTCTTTTTAATCTTAATTTAACTGCCATAAAGCACCTCCGTTTTCTGATAATAATCTTACCACATTAATTATATTCTGTCAACCTTTTTCTGTTGACATCTTTTGTTATGAGAGATTAGATTTTAAGACAGTTATAACTGGGCGAACGCCATAGAAGATGTCAAGGTCAACGAAGTTGCTGGAAAGAGTGCCATCGCAATTCATGTACCAAGCATTATCAACACTAGACACATCAGTGGAAGATGTCCAATATCCACGTGTTCCTGTTGTATATTTTATATAGCTATTTAACCACGTTGGTAATTCTGTATAAGTTTCATTACCTTCTGTCCATGCTGTATCTCCTCCAGCAGTTGCTATTTGTTGTCCGCTTGGTAACGTAATTTGATTTTCATCTAATTTAGTCCAACCTGATGTTCTTTCTTTTAATATCTTATTAGCTGTAATTGGGCCTAAATTATTATTTCCACAATCTGTACATGTACTATTCCAATCGGCTTTTGTTCCTCCTGCAGCTAAATAATCTTCTTTTATTGTCCATGCTACCGGTGCTCCTAAATTCATTCCGGCTATTAGTGACACATTATCACCATTTGTTTCTAATACATAAAATATATTTTCTTCTCCATCTCCTAATTCACATGTATATGTCACTCCAACATCATATTTACTTGTTGCTTCACTTGCAAGTAATCCTACTTCTTCTCTAGTATATGATGATTCATTTGTAGGATCATCATTTCCTGCCCATACTAATGCTGTTGTTTTTGTTGTATTTGCTTTACACAACACTTCTGTTGATGAAGTTTCTTTTTCTTTAGCTTCATATTTCTTGTTTGCTGGATTATATGCTACATCATAATCTCCAACTGTCATTGTTGTTCCTTCTTTGGATACTCCACCATTAGATATTGTTACTGTTCCTCCACTTGGTTTAGTTCCACTCATATCTATTGTCACTGATTCTGTTAATCCATTTCCTGTTAGATTTCCATTACTATCTATTGTATATGGTCCATCTGCTAATGGATTATTTTCTAGTTTTTTCTCTGCGATTGTTGTCTCTACTTGTTTTATGTAGTTATCTGCTGTTCTTTCTGCTGCTCCTTTCTTCGCATTCTTTATTGTATTCATTACTATTGGTGTAGCAATAAGAGCAATGATTGCTAATACCACTATTACCGCTAGTAATTCTATTAAAG
>UQVP01000027.1 GCA_900544605.1 uncultured Mycoplasmatota bacterium
TTTTCTTTATTATTTATTATTATAGTATGATTAAATAACCCCCCCCCAGGTTGGTGTTTCTGCCATTAATTTTGAAGCTATGTTCTACGAATACTTTAACCATACTACCACTATCCTTTACTATACTAATTATACATAATTATTTTTTGTTTTTCAACAAAATTAGAAAAAAATCACACTTAAATGTGTGACTTATTTTAAAATCCTCTTTTTCTTAAGAAAGAAGGAATTGATGCATCATCATCGTCATCTGTTGAATTAGCTGTTTGATTTCTAATTTCTTCACGAGCAGTTTGTGAATAAGCATGATATAAAGGATCTGTTTTATCTTCAAATCCTGTTGCTATTACAGTAACAATTATTTCATCATTTAAATTTTCATTAATAACAGCACCAAAGATTGTATTAATATCTGTATTGGCACTTGTTCTAATTACTTCAGCAGCTTCTTCTACCTCAAATAAAGTAAGGTTAGAACCACCAGTAACATTAATAATTGCATCTGTAGCACCACTTATACTTGTTTCTAGTAATGGACTTTCTACAGCTTGTTTAGCAGCTTCTGTAGCTCTATTTTCTCCAACACCAATACCAATACCAATTAAAGCATTACCTCTTTTTTCCATAACAGCTTTAACATCAGCAAAGTCTAAGTTGATTAATCCTGCAACGGCAATTAAATCTGATATTGATTGTACACCACGTCTTAAAACATTATCTACTTCTTTGAATGAATCTAGAAGTGGCGTTGATTTATCTATAATTTCTCTTAATTTATCATTTGGTATAACAATTAGAGTATCTACATGTTTTTTTAATTCCTCTAACCCTGCTGTTGCATGTTCCATTCTTTTTTTACCTTCAAATGAGAATGGTTTAGTTACAATACCCACAGTAAGAGCACCCATTTCTTGGGCAATAGAAGCAATTACAGGAGCAGCACCTGTACCAGTTCCTCCACCCATTCCACAAGTAACGAATACCATATCAGCTCCTTCTAAAGCTTTTTGTATTTCATCTTTAGATTCTAAAGCTGCATCCTTACCAATTTGTGGATTAGCTCCAGCTCCTAATCCATTAGTTAATTCTTTTCCTATTTGAATCTTAACAGGAGCTTGTGAATTATTTAATACTTGCAAATCTGTATTTGCTACTATAAATTCTACTCCCTTAACACCTGATTCAATCATTCTATTTACAGCATTGTTTCCTCCGCCACCTACACCAATTACTTTTATTTTTGCTAATTGATCCATTTCTAATCCACCAAACATGTTTTTCCTCCTCTATTCGCCAAAGAAATAGCCAAAGACCTTTCCTAGCATCGTTTCGTTTGTAATATTATTTATTATACCCCTTTTTGGTGTTTCTAATTCCTCCATATCTGAAGAACTTACCATAGTGAAATCTTTTCCTTTTATTCTTAATTTATTTATAAAATATACTATATTTCCAATACATACTGAATACTTATTATTTCTAATACCAACTACTTTTAAATCACCTATGATTACATCTTTACCAAAGACATCTTCAGCAATATAATCAAAATGTGCCATATTACTAGTTCCACCAGTTATAATTACATAATCAATATTTCTTGGTGTTAAAATACTAATTTCTTTTCTAGCAAGAGTTAAAATTTCTTCAATTCTCGACATAGCTATTTCTGATGCTTCAAATTGATTTATTTTAATTGTTTCATTTTCTGAATTAACTTCATACATTTCACTAGCACTAGCATATTTTTTATGCGCTAAAGCAAATTTTTCTTTTATTTTACGAGCTTCACTAACAGTTATTTTATATATGTATGATAAATCATTATCAATGTTTTTACCACCCATTGCAATAATAGAACTTTTAACAATTATTCCTTTATTGTATAAAGAAACCGTTGTTGTTTCAGCTCCTATATCTATTATAGCACCAATTTGTGAATTCATTTCTTTAAATCTATAAGCATAACTATTTCCTATTGGATTTAAAGAAATATCTATAATTTCTACTCCTACACTATCCATTAGACTTACTACAGAATAAATGTTTTTCTTTGGCGTAGTTGCCATAACAGCACGAGCTGTTAAAGTTTTACCAACCATTCCCTTAGGGTCAGAAATACCCTCTTTATCATCAACATTAAAGTCAATTGGTAACATTGTTACCATTTCTTTTCCAGGCGTCAATTTTTGATTCATGGCATTTTGAAGTACCTTAATAACATCATCACCAGTTATAACATTATCTTCACTTTGAACATCAACAGAACCCTTTGCAACCATAAATTCTGCAAAGTATGAAGGAACAGATACAACTACTTTTTTTATCTTAATTCCTAACATTGCTTCAATTTCATCTAAAGCACTTTTAACAGATAATGAAGCAGCTTCAAAATCAGTAATTAAACCTTTTTTTATTCCCTTTGATTTAACAGAAGAAGCGGCAAGCAAATTTAATTTACCTTTATATAGTTCACATACTGCAACCTTAATAGTATCAGAACCAATATCAACACTACTATAAATATGTTTCACTATATCATCTCCTATAATCTATCACAATTATACTATATATTTAAAAAAAAGTAAAAGAAAAATTAGAAATTTCTCTCTAATTATCTAAAATCTTAAAATATTCACCAGAATCTAAATATAAAATTCCCTTTTTAGAATTAAAATTTTTTATAATATTAATATAGTTATTTATATTCTCTATTTTACTTAAAGTTATATAAACATAGTTACCATCATCCATCATAAATAAAAATCTTTCTGTATCTACATCATTAGGATCATATTTAATTTCAGAAATTCTTTCCAAGACTTCTTTATTTATCTTCTGTACAGATTTAACAAAGTTAGGATAAACAGTATCAGGCACATAATTAATTAAAGTAGCACAGTCATAATAACCATCTATTTCATTTCCATCAAACAAAATTGTTTTAGATGTTGTACTGTTATAAAACAAAGGTTGATTTTCTTTAACTTTTATTTTTAATTTAGTAAACCCTCTAAGTGATACCGAAGCTGATAAAATTAATTTATTTTTTTCCAATCTTCTTTTTACAATCCATGGAAAATTACTTATCACTAAAGGATAATTATCAACTTTAGCTAGTTCTATTATATCTTGATCTTTATAAAAACTATTACCACTTATATAAATATTAGTAATTTTAAGAGACCTTATTGTTCCTATAATTAAAAATAATATTAATAACAATAATAAGACTGGCACTAATTTAATTTTTCTTCTTTTTGCTTTATATTTTTTTACCCTTGTTTGCTTATTATTGTAAGCATTTCCAGCTACTTTTTTAGCCATAAAATCACCTTTTTATTCTACTATTTCTTGTTCTACTTTCAAATCTATATTATATTTTTCTTTTACTTTATCTTTAATTTCATTAATTAATTTTTTTATATCTTCACCAGTAGCATTACCAGTATTAATAATGAAATTAGCATGTTTTTCACTTACTTTGGCACCACCAATACTTTTTCCTTTGTAACCAATTTCTTCAATCAATCTTCCAGCATAATCACCTTCAGGATTTCGAAAAACTGAACCAGCACTTGGATATTCTAATGGTTGGGTTTCTAATCTTCTTTTTTTACGATCATTTATTACTTCTAATATTAAAGCTCTATCACCTTTTCGTAGTTGAAGAGTAGCTTCTAAGCAAATATAGCCTTTATTTTTTTGTAAAAATGAAGTTCTATAATGAAAATCTAATTCACAATTATACATTGTTTTAACTTCTAAATTTGGGGTTAAAACTTTAATACTTTTTACAATATAGCCCATATCACTTTTATAAGCTCCAGCATTCATATAAACAGCCCCACCTACAGTACCTGGAATACCTGTTGCAAAATCTAGACCAACAAGTCCTAGATTACAAGTTTTAGTTGCTAAACGCATTAAATTATATCCTGCACCTACTGTAATTGTGGTACCACTTATTTTCAAATTTTTAAATTCACTTAATTTTATAATAACACCATCATAACCATTACTACTAAAAATCAAATTAGACCCATTTCCTAAAATTTTAAATTTAATACTATTTTCATTTAGGTAATTAATAACTTTTATTAATCTTTTGGTATCTTCAGGAGAAATCATTATAGCTTTTCCACCAACACGGTAAGTAGTATAATTTTTTAACATTATCTCTTCTACTTTACCACATTTTAGTTTTTTTAAATCTTTTATTAAGTTCATAATTTACTTCCTATCTATTAGCTTTTTTAAATTTTCATAGATAAAAGTAGCACTATTTTTAATACCACTATCATTTAAATTTTTCTTCATTTCAGCTAATTCTTTATCATTTTTAATTAGTTCATCTATTTTTCTAATTAAAATATCACCTTTTAAATCTTTTTCTTCTACTATTATAGCACATTTTTTATTAACTAAATCCATCGCATTTTTATATTGATGATTATCTGGAACATAAGGACTAGGAATTAAAATTGATGGAACACACAAAGCTTCTATTTCACTTAAAGTAGATGCTCCAGCACGACTAACCATAATATCTGCTTTTTTCATAATTCTAGTTAAGTCTTCAATATAAGGAACTACTTTAACATTGCTTGGAACTTTTATTTTACTAAATGATTCATAAGAATTATTACCTGTTACGTATAAAACTTCATAATCTTTATTATTAAATAGTTTAATGGAATTCTTAAAAAATTCATTCACTTTAGAAGCTCCTAGAGAACCCATTACAATAAGAACTAACTTTTTATGTTCACTTAATCCAAATTTACTTTTAGAAATCGCATCTTTTTTGATAGCTTCTTCACTACAAGGATTTCCTGTATATAAAACTTTACCACTTTTAAATAGTTCTCTTGATGATTCAAAAGATATTCCTATCAAATCTACATACCTACTCAAAAATTTATTACATCTACCAGGGATACTATTTTGTTCATGAATAAATGTTGGATATCCTAATCTATGAGCCGCATATATTACAGGACCTGTTACATATCCACCAACGCCTATTACAACATCTGGCTTAAATTCACTAATTATTTTTTTACATTCTTTATATCCTTTATAAAAATACTTAATTGTTTTTACATTGCGATACATTTTTTTACGATAAAATCCATATATTTCAATAGACTTAAAAGGAATACCCTTATTAGGTATTATATCTTTTTCCATTCTATCATGAGTACCTATATATAAAAACTCGCTATTTGGTTCACATTCTTTAATTTTGTTAATAATTGCTAAAGCAGGATATATATGCCCACCTGTTCCTCCTGCACTAATAATAACTCTCATTATCATCACACCCTATTTTAATTATACTATAATTTATTCAACTAAACAACTATTTAGAATTAATGGCTAATAATACCAACATATTAAAAGGTACACAATCAATGTGCACCCTAGTTTTTTATATCTCTTTTGCAGTAAGTTATAAATGTAATAAATAAGATTACTAATATATATGTGATAGCTACTAAAACTGAACTACCAACATTTATATTAATAAAATGATTATTTGGATTATAAAGAACCTCGTAGAAATTTAATAAGACAAGCGGTATATAAGTAAATATTTGATTGAAATATATAATATACGATAATCCAAATGATACAAATATTAATACTAACACAATAACTACTGATATAGTTGAAAGTAGTGTTATAGATGATAATCCAAATAAGATTACCAAGAACAACAATGATATTACTACTTCATATAAAGTATTTTTTAGTGTGAAAAGAAGATATGGAACTTCTGTAATTACCCCGCTGTTATTAAATACTAAAGGAATATTATAATTATCAAAACCATACATAATTCCACCTAATAAATATGTTGATAAAATTCCTAATAGATAAACTATCAAAAATGTACCAATCATAACAATAAGTTTAGATAATAAAATTTTATATCTTTTATATGGCTTAGTAAGTAATAATCTAATTGTACCATTTTTATGTTCACTAGCAACTATTCCACCACATAATATAGCAGTTATAATAAGACTAACAATAGCCATAAAATATGAATTATTCATAGCTTGTCTAGCACTATATGGTGTCATTAACATTTTATTTTGAAATGTTAATGGTTTAATATTATTATCTAAATAGTACCAATATTCTTTATTTCTATTTACATCTTCATCAATAAGTTTTTTACTAGCGTTATAATATTCTTCATAAGTTAGATATATACTACCAAAATTAGAACTATATTTAAATTCTTCTTCCGTATCTAAAATAGTATACTTGTAATATAAAGTATTTGGTAATTCATTACATATTAAATATCGCCAATCAGTTTGATCCTTAATCTCGTTATCTATTATATAATTATAAATTTTTATTGTTTCTGCTAATACATTTTTTCGAGCAGTTAATTGATGTAACCTACTAATAGCGTTATAGTTTGGTAACTTAGCGTTTTTTTCTATCAATTTAATATCATTTTCTAAAGTTTTTAGTGATTCTTTCTCATTCTCAACTTCCAATTTTATATAATCATAATAATAACCATTATCAATAATATTTTGCAGTTTTTCTATTTGTTTATCAATTTCTTCAATCGCTTTCTTTGCAGCTTCTTTTGATTCAATATTAAATTCTATCGCACTAAGCTCTTTCATATTAACACCATCTAAATACATATTTAGAGGAATTTTTGAATTCTTTAGATTAGATATTTTATTATAAACATTATCTTTCCAATCGTTTACTTTTAAATCAAGAGACCACATATATTTATTATTTTCAATAGTCATTTCGTAAGATTTTAATCTATATAAATTATCAACACTTGGATTATTTTTATATTCTTCTTCAAGTTGTTTTCTTGTACTTTCGGCCTTAGCTAATAATCTATCAGTATCAATTCTTGCATATTCATCAGGTAAGTTTCTATTATATAAAAATTCCGAAAATTTAATTATGCCAAAACTTGAACCTAAAATTATTAACAAAATAACAATTATTTTCTTTATATTTAATAGTTTTTTTAATTCAAAATTAATCAATCTCAATATCTTCATACTATCACCTTAATTGTCCTTTTGAACCATGTAATTTTTCAATAAAGACATCTTCTAACGATTTATTTTCTTGTTTTAAATCACATACATTTACTTTATCAATAAATCTACCATTATCAATTAAAATTACATCATCACAAACTTTTTCCATTTCCTCTAAAATGTGACTACACAAAATAATTGTTGTTGAGGTTTTTTCGTTTATTAATTTTAATAATTCTCTTAACTCTTTAATTCCAAAAGGATCTAATCCATTAGTAGGTTCATCTAAAATAAGAATACTAGGCTTATTCACTAAAGCACAAGCAATCCCAAGTCTTTGTTTCATACCTAGCGAATAAGTTTTAACTTTATCATCAATTCGGTTACCTAGTTTTACTAACTGAATCAAACTATTAATATAATCTTTATCTTTCGCTCTATTAAGTTCTGCATATAACTCTAAATTTTTTCTACCACTTAAATTATTATATATATCAGGATTTTCAATAATACAACCTATTTTTGCTAAACAGTTTTCCAAATCTTTCTTAACTGAAAGACCATCTATATAAATATTACCAGCAGTAATGTGGTAAAGACCTAACATTGTTTTAATCATTGTACTTTTACCAGCTCCATTAGGGCCAACAATACCTGTAATCTTTCCCTTTCCTATAGAAAAGGAAAGGTTATGTAAAATAACCTTCCTACCTATTTTTTTACTTAAATTTTCAAATTTAATAACATCATTCATAAGACACCTCTTACTTACTAATTTTCTAAACTATATCCACCATATACTCGAGGTTCAGTACCACTTGTTAAATTTTGAACAGCTATTCCATATAACCTACCAGAACTCGACATATAACAATAATCTGCATTGCTAACTCCGTTTATTATATTACAATTAACGCAATATGTTGCATCACTTCTGCAGGTTGCGTTTTTTGCTTTAAAGTCAATTATTATATTTACATTACCACCATAATACATATTTGAAAGGGTTGCTAATCTACTAGCATAACCTCCAAAGTTATTAGAATAAACTGCAGCAAAATTAACGCGATCACCATACCCACTTCCAGATTCTAATCTAACCCTTATATATTTAAAATTTCCTGTTTCTGGCATTGATACATCTGCAACATAACCAGCATTATAAGGAACAGTAAAATCAAAATTATTTCGTATTGCCCTAAGTGAAGAATTATTTACTGAAGTCCAATTTAAAACATTAACCTCTTGAATCTCTTGTGCTGATGTATCAGCAATATTAACAAAAATACAACCTACCATTAATACCAACATAAATAAAATTTTTTTCATACTTTTTCTCCTAAATTCATATTATATTTAAAACATACAACACACAGCATACAACAAATCATAATTTTTTATGAAATATTTATCACCATCCTATCTATTTGTTGTACAATCAAGACAGTTCTACCATCTAAAATATATCATTTATTGGACTATATGTCAATGTTTTTATTAAAGTCAAAGTGTGCTATAATGAGATTGGTGATAAAGTGAAGTCAATAATTACTAACAAAGAACAAGAATACATTATAAATAAATCCAAGTTTATCACAAAATTATATAAAGTAACAAATGAAAAACAAATTATTGATATACTTGATAATATAAAAAAAGAATATAAAGATTCTACACATATTTGCTATGCATATATAATTGATAATATAAAAAGATTTAATGATGATGGTGAACCAGGGGGTACAGCAGGAATGCCTATTTTAAATGTACTAGAAAATAATGAGTTAAACTATGTATTTGCAGTAGTTATAAGATATTTTGGTGGTATTAAATTAGGCACTGGTGGACTAGTTAGAGCTTATTCAAACTCAGTAAGTGAAACTTTAAAAAACAATATCAAAGATTTAGAACAAAATATTAGAATAGAAATATTATTTGACTATTATAACTCTAAAAAAATAGACTTCTTATTAAAAGATATTTCAAAAGATAAATACTTTGGTAATAATGTTAGATATGAATTTTATATACCATTTCAAACATATAATACAATGAAAAATGAACTAAATAATTTATGTATTAAAGTAATAGAAAAAGAACAATTGTGGATGTAACAATTGTTCTTTTATTTTTTGTAATTTCAACCACATCTTTTAATGCCGTTCAAAATTCAATTTGAATCACATCAACCAATGTGATACTTTTATTATTAACTTAAGTTTGATTTTAAGACAGTTATAACGGGGCGAATGCCATGGTTGCTCGGATTGCTGACGACGTAGTTGTCAAGACGGCCTTCATGGCGCACGGTCCAAGCGTATCTAGCATTAAGCACATCAGGGGAAGATGTCCAATAACCATATGTTCCTGTTGTAAATTTTGTATGACTACTTAACCAGGTTGGCAATATTGTTCCAGTGTAATTGTTTTCTGTCCAACTTGTATCCCCTCCCGCTGTTGCTATTTGTTGTCCACTAGGTAATTTGATTTGAGATTCATCTAATTTTGTCCAAGATGCTGTTCCTTCTTTTAATACTTTATTAACTGTTACTGGACATAAATTGTTATTCCCATGACTTCCATAATCACTTTCTGTTCCTCCGGCAGCTAAGTAATCTTCTTTTGTTACCCATGCTACTGTAGCTCCTAAATTCATTCCAGCTATTAGTGAAACATTATCTCCATTTGTTTCTAATACATAAAATGTATTTTCTTCTCCATCTTCTAATTCACATGTATATGTGACTCCAACATCATATTTACTTGTTGCTTCACTAGCTAACAACCCTACTTCTTCACGTGTGTATGATGATTCGTTTGCAGGATTAGCATTTCCTGTCCATACTAACGCAGTTGCCTTCGTAGCATTAGCTTTGCACAAAATTCCATTATATGGCTCACTAGCAGCTAGCTTATCATCTTTATATTTTACATTATAATCTCCTACTACTAGTTTTGTTCCATCAATTCTTGCTTCTGCTACTGCTGTTTCTACTTGTTTGATGTAATTATCTGCTGTTCTTTCTGCTGCTCCTTTCTTCGCATTCTTGATTGTATTCATTACTATTGGTGTAGCTATTAGTGCAATGATTGCTAATACTACGATTACCGCTAGTAATTCTTTTAAAGTAAAGTCTTTTCTTTTCATATTTCTTTCTACCTCCTATACTTTACACTTTAATTATTCCATAATTTTTTAAGACTCCATAACAAATTATTTTCAAATTTTATCAGCAAAAAACATATAGGAGTTTATTTATCCTATATGTTTTTCTTCTAACCTATTTTTGTTGATTCTAGATTAATATTTGCTTCTTTTAATCTAGCATCAATAAATGTTTTAGCATCATCGTCTTTTACTGTAACATTTGTTAATCCACAACTAGCCAACATCAAATCATATTTTGTCACAGCATTAAATGTTGCTTTTGATAAATTAATGCTTGTTAGTTTAACATTACCATTAAACATTCGAGTTACATCAGTTACTTTAGATGTATCAAAATTGCTTAAATCTAATTCAGTCAAACTATTACACCATTGAAACATACGAGAAATATCAGTTACTTTTGATGTATCAAAATTACTTACATCTATTGAAGTTAAACCTACACATACGTTAAACATATATGACATATCTACAACATTAGACGTATTAAAATTACTTACATCTAATTTCGTTAATTTTTGACATTCTTCAAACATAGATTTCATAGTCGTAACTTTTGATGTGTCAAAATTGCTTACGTCTAATTCTGTTAAATTGGAACAATAACTAAACATAGCAGTCATAGCTGTAACATTTGATGTATTAAAACTACTTAAGTTTATTGTAACTAAATTTGAATCATAATAAAACATATTTTGCATATCAGTAACCTTCGATGTATCAAAATTACTTAAATCTAATGTAGTTAAACTTGAGCACCTTTGAAACATACCTGCCATAGTTATAACACTTGATGTATCAAACTTGCTTACATCTAACTCTGTTAAATTGGAACAATGATTAAACATAAGGCGCATACTTGTAACACTTGATGTGTCAAGATATTTTAAATCTATACTAACTAAATTTGAAAAATAATTAAATAATTTAGTTGAATCAGGGTTAGCTTTTACGCCACCATTTCCACCTATATATACTTCGTATAAACTATTATTATCTTCATCTTTATACCACGCTATTACTTTTCCTTTCCCACTAGCACTAGCATTCCAACTTCCTATTGCATCTGTTGGTACATTTGTGTTATTTACAAATATTATTTTTTCAACGCTACCTTTTTTTATTCGTCCATTAAAGAATGTTGCCTCTAAATCATTTTCTGTGCTTCCTAGTGCAAGAAAATCTACTGGGGCATAACATTCACTAATATCTACCGTTTTTATTTCATTACTATCATACTCTTTTGTATAACATTTATCATCAAATACTAAAGCTAAAGCAATATTTCCTTTATCATCAGAATAAACTACTCCTGTTTCTGGTTTCTTTCCATTCATTCTTTTAGATACTTCATTAAAAATATTTCCACTCGCTGTTTCTCCGTTTACTTTTTGTTCCATTACATACTTATTAGCTTCACTAGCAAAACTACTTGCACTCACCTTATTAGCAGAATTTTTACTAGATTTTATTATATTCATTACTATTGGTGTAGCTATTAATGCGATGATTGCAAGTACTACTATTACCGCTAGTAATTCTATTAAAGTAAAACCCTTTTTATTTTTCATATTTTTGTTACTCCTCTCTTTACTTTACATTCTAATTATACCCTATTTTATTTTAATTAAACATCTAGTCATAATACAACTTTTTTA
>UQVP01000028.1 GCA_900544605.1 uncultured Mycoplasmatota bacterium
CTAAATAAAAGAAGGAGGAAGAAAATATGAAAAATAAAAAAGGTTTTACTTTAATCGAATTACTGGCGGTAATAGTAGTACTAGCAATCATTGCTTTAATCGCTACACCAATAGTAATGAATACAATTAAGAATGCAAAGAAAGGAGCAGCAGAGAGAAGCGCAGATAATTACATTAAACAAGTAGAGACAGCGGTAGCAGAAGCAAGAATTGATGGAACAAAAATAGATAATGGTACTTATAATATTCAACCAGATGGTAATTTATGTCCGGCATCAGGATGTGGAGAAAATGATAAAGATAAAATCACAATAAATATGAGTGGAAATAAACCCACATCAGGAACGATAACAATAAAAAATGGAGAAGTATCACAAGATGGAACAAAACTAGCAGTAGGAGATTATAATGTAAAATATAATCAAGAAAAAAATAAATATGAAGCATCAGAAAAAGGGAATACGTCTGTAACATATAAAAATGGACAAGAAGTGTATTTTAATGTAGATAATGGAACTAAATGTACATCATCAGATTATACAGAAACACAAAGCAGTACAGGCGTAAAAAGTGGATGTATGAAGTTTTATGCATTTAATGATGATGGTGGGGATACAGTAAATTTAATACTAGACCATAATACAACAGCAACCATAGCATGGAATTCAGGTGTAAGTAACGAAAGTGGACCAAGTGAAGTATTAACACAATTAAAGACAGATACAGATGGATGGCAAGGGACAATAACTTCATCAAATTATACAATGGATCAAACAGGACAAACAAGTAATGCAAAATATACAATAGATTATAGTGGATATAAAGCAAGATTAATAACAGCACAGGAAATAGCTACAATAACAGGAAATACAGGATGGGATGAAAAGGTAGCTGCCAATAGTAGTTATTATTTAGATAGTAAGACAACAACGAAAAGTGATACATGTAAAAGTGGGAATACAACAGTATGTCAATATGGATGGTTATATGATAGAACAAACAAAAGTTGTACAACGTGGGGATGTTTAAATAATGCAGATTCATCTACTTCATCAAATATGAGTGGCTATTGGACAGCCTCTTCTCGTGCCGGCTCCTCTGCCAACGCTTGGTACGTGTACTGCGTCGCTGCCGTGGACAGCGATAGCGTTTACCATTCAGGCAACCTCGGTGTCCGCCCAGTTATAACCATCTCCAAATCAAACTTAAACTAAATTAGAGTGATATTCACTCTTTTTTCTTTGTTTTATGGTAAAATAAAGTAGAGGTGGTAAGATGGTTTGTGAAGTTTTGGTTGAGCTTAAAAGTAAAAATATAGATAAAACATTTACATATCTAATACCTGATAAATTTAAAGATAAAGTAAAAGAAGGAATTAGAGTATTAGTTCCTTTTGGAAAACAAAAATTAGAAGGTTTTGTTTTAAACATATCTGATAATTTACCAGAATATAACTTAAAGGAAATTATTGACTTAATCGATTCGGAGCCAGTCTTAAATAACGAGTTATTAGATTTAGGTAAATATATTAGTAAAAAAACTTTATGTAATTTAATTACTGTTTATCAAGCTATGTTACCAGTAGCATTAAAAGCTAAAAATGGAAAGATAATAAATAAAAAGTTTGATACTTATGTAGTTATTAATAATGATGATTTTAGTGCTATTAAAAGTAATAAGCAACTAGAAATTTTAAATATTGTTAAAGATAGAAAAAAAGTATTAAAAAAAGAATTGAATGATATATCTTTATATTCAGTTAAAACTTTAATAGAAAAAGGTTATTTGAAAGAAATAAAAGAAGAAAGTTATCGTATTAAAAGAGATAATATAAAAAAAGATGAACCTAAAGTTTTAAATGAAGAACAAAAATATGCATATGATGAAATTACTAATAACTTAGGTTCGTTTGTGCCGTTTTTACTTCATGGTGTTACCGGAAGTGGTAAAACCGAAGTATATATGCATGTTATAGATAAAGTTATAAAAAGTGGTAAACAAGCACTTGTTTTAGTTCCAGAAATAAGTTTAACTCCACAATTTGTTTCACAGTTTGAAAATAGATTTGGCAGTGATATAGCGGTTCTTCATAGTCGTTTGAGTGATGGAGAAAAGTATGATGAATGGCGTAAGATTATCAGAAATGAAGTAAGTATTGTAATTGGGGCTAGAAGCGCTATATTCGCACCACTTTCCAATATTGGTGTTATTATAATTGATGAAGAGCACACTTCAACTTATAAACAAGATAATAATCCTCATTATAGTGCAATTGATGTAGCGTTATATCGTGCCCGCAAATATAACTGTCCAGTGGTTTTAGGAAGTGCAACCCCTTCTATAGAAAGTTATACTCGTGCTAAAACAGGAGTTTATAGGTTACTAGAATTAAAAAATAGGGTAAATAAACATTTACCTACAGTAGAATTAGTTGATATGAAAGATGAAATGCGCAAAGGTAATCGCATTTTATGTGAAAACTTAATTAACTCTCTAAATGAGTGCATAAAAAAGGATGAACAAGCTATCATCCTATTAAATAGAAGAGGATTCTCCACTATATTAACATGTAAAAATTGTGGTTATACAGGTAAATGTCCTAACTGTGATATTCCTTTAACTTATCATAAAACATCTAATACTATGAGATGTCACTATTGTGGATATGGTAGTGGAAAGATAAATATATGTCCAGAATGTGGTAGTAAAGAAATTAATTATTTTGGAATGGGTACAGAAAAACTAGAACAATGGATAAATGACAATATCGAAGGTGCTAGAACAATTAGAATGGATATTGATACAACATCTAATAAAGGTGCACATGAAAAAATAATAACAGCTTTTAAAAATAAAGAATATAACATTTTAATAGGAACGCAAATGATTGCTAAAGGTCTTGACTTTCCATCGGTTACATTAGTCGGGGTAGTAAGTGGAGACGCTAGTCTAAATATTCCTGATTTTAGAAGTGCAGAAAGAACTTTTCAATTATTAAATCAAGTTGCAGGACGAGCAGGGCGAAGTGAAAAGTTAGGTAAAGTTATTATTCAAGGATTTAATATGAATCATTATAGTATTAGATATGCAAGTACGCACGATTATACAGCTTTTTATGAAGAAGAAATGAAAATAAGAAGAGATTTGAAATATCCACCATATTATAATCTTTGTTTAATTAAAGTGTGTGGTGTTGATTATAATATGGTAAGTGATGCGGCTAATAAAATAGCTAATTATTTAAAGAGAGAATTAGAAAATAAAGCCATTGTTTTAGGACCTACTAGTGCTAATATTCCTAAAATAAATAATACATATTATTTAAATGTTATTTTAAAATATAAGAAAACAGAATATATAGTTAGTTCTTTAAACTTTATAAAAGATGAATATAAAGAAAATCGTAAAATAAATTTAGATATTTATTTAAATCCTAATCAAATATAGTAAAAGTGTGATAAAATAATATTAGTAATTATAGAAAGGATTGTTTATGAATTTAGAAGATGTAAATGTAGAAAAAGAATTAAAAATTGTTTTTATGGGTACACCAGAGTTTAGTGTTCCTGTATTAGAAGGTTTAATTGAAAATTATAAAGTTAGAGCTATTGTAACTCAACCAGATAGACCTATTGGTCGTCATGGAGAAATGAGTGCAAGTCCTGTAAAAAGAGTAGGTATTAACCATACTATTTTAGTGCTACAACCTGATAAAATAAAAGAACATATTGAAGAAATAACATCTTTAGAACCTGATTTAATTGTTACTTGTGCGTATGGACAAATTTTACCTAAAGAAATTCTTGATTGTCCAAGATTAGGTTGTATTAATGTTCATGCTTCACTTCTTCCTAAATTAAGAGGAGGAGCGCCAATTCATAGAGCTATTATGAATGGTTATAAAAGAACTGGTATAACTATTATGTATATGGGTATTGGTATGGATGATGGCGATATTATAACGCAAGAAGCAATAGATATTGATATTAATGATACTGCTGAAACATTACATGATAAGTTAAGTATTTTAGGAAGAGATTTACTTTTAAAAACACTTCCTTCTATTATCGATGGAACTTGTGAAAGAACAAAACAAGATTCTAGTTTAGTTACTTATGGATTTAATATTAAAAGAGAAGATGAAAGAATAGATTTCTCTAAGACTAAACGTGAAATATACAATAAAGTTAGAGGCTTAAATTCATGGCCTGGTGCTTATTGCTTATATGAAGGAAAAATATTAAAAGTTTGGAAATGCCGTGAAGGTGAAACTTATAGACCTGATTTATTCGATGGTCAAGTAACAGCAATTTATCCTGATGGTTTTGGAGTAAAAGTTAGTAATGGAGAAATAATATTTACTAATGTGCAACCTGAAGGTAAGAAAAAAATGGCAGCATCTGATTTCTTAAATGGAATTAATAAAGATGAATTTATTGGTAAAATATTAGATTAGGTGATTAGATGTTTAAAAAAACTAAAGAAAAAATAAATAGTAATGAGTATGTTATTTTATTTAAAAAAATGTGGGATAACAAACGTTACCGTTCAATACTAATTTTAGTTATCTATTTTATCTTTTTTGGAATAATTATAGGTGTTACTAGAGAAAATTATAAAAATACAGAAATAAATGATAGTGGGGATTCACCAAAACAACCAACTATTATAGAAAAGAAAAATAATTGGAATAATTATGAAAAAAATTATCAATATATAATAACTTTGAATGATGAAAAAATTGCTGATGTTAAAGTTGATGATGGTATTATTAATTTGAATGTTAATAATAAAGAATATATTGTTATTAATAATGTAATTTATCAAAATAAAAATGATGATTTAAAGAAAGTTAAAGAAATACCTAATTTAAAAATTTCTCTTCCAATTACTAAATTAAATATTAGAGAAATAATGAATTATTTAAAAGATTTAGAAGCTAGTAATTATACAGAAAACGCTATAAAATATCAAATTAGTAGTTCATATTTTATTGATAATACAGAAGAAAATATTGATGTTGAAGTTTATGGATATGATAATTTAGAAAAAATAGTTATAAATTATCAAGAAGAAAAAATTACATTAGAAATGAGTGAAACAGATGTTGGAAGTGTTGGATAAAAATTTAAAATTAATGTATCTTGTAAATGATAATGAACCTAATTCTTATTATATTAGTCTACAAGGTGATCCTAAGTGTGCGATTGATGTATCATATATTGATAATGATGCTTTGTTTAAACTATCATTACAAGAAAATTGTAGTGTTGAAGATATAGATATTATTCTTGATAAATTTAGTGATTATTTTCTTAATACAAACGAAAATATTAATGGAATAAGACTTTATGCTGATCCAACTGATTTGTTAGAACAAATAGGATTTGTATTAGAAAATAATAATGATGAGTTTTTATATAGAAAAAGGAATAGAAAGATAAAAAGAGGTTAGTTATGGAAGTTGTTATAATAATGGCTATTATAGGTGCAATAGTATTTTGTTTTAAAAGAACATTTAGTGGTTTTGTATATGCGGTTGGAATGGTAGATATATTTTTAAGAATATTAGCTTTTTTAAAAGTTCAATTATTAGGTGGCGAAGCTTTAGCGTTTGTTAATCGTTGGTTTCCTGCTTCAATTCCTGCTATAATTGAAAAATATACAGATGGAGCTTTAACTACAGTACTTTTTTGGGTATATGTTGTTATAATGATTATTTTTGAAGTATATATCATAAAAGGATTTATTAAAAAGAGATAATATTGTCTCTTTTTTCTTGAAACAAAAACAAATGTTTGCTATAATTATGATGGTGATAATGATATGTATGCTTATATAGAAGGTATAATAAAAGAAATAGAAAGTAATTATGTTGTGTTAGATAATAATGGAATAGGGTATCAAATTTATACTCCTAATCCTTATGCTTTTAACATAGATGAAAAATATAAAATCTATTTATATCAATTAATTAGAGAAGATGAAAATAGTTTATATGGATTTAAAAATAAAGAAGAAAAAGATTTATTTTTAAAACTAATAGAAGTAAAAGGATTAGGATGTAAGATGGCACTTCCAATGTTGGCAACTGGTTCTATAAACGGAATTGTTGATGCTATTGAAAGAGAAAATATTTTATATTTAAAGAAATTTCCAAAGATAGGTGATAAAGTTGCTCGTCAAATTATTTTAGATTTGAAAGGTAAATTAGTTAGTGGTGAAAAAGTAGTTAATAATAAAGATTTTAGTGAACTTACAGAAGCTTTAAAATCATTAGGATATAAAGCTAGTGATATAAATAAAATACTTCCTAATATTAAATCTGAAGAAAATGTAGAAGAACAAATAAAAGAAGCTTTACGTTTATTATTAAAATAGGAGGATTCATGAGAATAGGAATAGATATAGACGATACAATTTGTGATACTTTTGATTTCGTTTTACCTTATTGTTGTAAGTATTATGGTGTAGATTATGAAAAAGCAATATCTCAAAAATTATCTTTACAATATTTTATAGATAATTATGGTTATTTTGATTTTGCTAAAAAATATTATGGAAAGATTATTCCTTATGTACCTTTAAAAAAAGATGTTGTTAAATATATAAATAAAATGAAAAAAAGAGGTCATCAAATAATATTTATAACATCACGTTCTAATAGAGGTTATGATAATCCTTATCAATTAACTTATGATTATTTAATAAAACATAATATTCCTTTTGATACTTTAATTACTGATGCTAAAGAAAAAGGAACAGTATGTCGTGATGAAGAAATTGATATATATATTGATGATAATATTAAAGAGTGTATGGCTATTAATAAAGAAGGGGTAAAAGTTGTCCTTTTTGATACTAGATTCAATCACGATAATAAAGATTTTAAAAGAATTAAAAATTTTAAACAGTTTTATAAATTTATAAAGAAGGAGGAAAAGAATGGAAGACGAAAGAGTAATAACAAATCATGAATTAGCAGAAGATACATTTGAAGAGAATATTCGTCCTGATAGTATTGATGAATATATAGGGCAAAAAGAAGTAAAAGAAAATTTAGATGTATTTATTAAAGCAGCTAAAATGCGTAATGAATCATTAGATCATGTTTTACTTTATGGTCCCCCAGGACTTGGTAAAACAACACTTGCTTTTATTATTGCTAATGAGATGGGAACAAATATAAAAACTTCTTCAGGCCCAGCTATTGAAAAAAGTGGTGATTTAGCAGCTCTTCTATCAAGTCTAGAACCTGGTGATGTTCTATTTATCGATGAAATCCATCGTATACCAAGATATATAGAAGAAATTCTTTATTCGGCTATGGAAGATTTCACATTAGATATTATTGTAGGAACAGATTCGTCTAGTCGTAACATAAAAATAAATTTACCACCATTTACTTTAGTTGGCGCAACAACTAGAGCAGGTGATTTAACTGGTCCTTTAAGAGATCGTTTTGGAATAATATCAAAACTTAATTATTATACAGAAGAAGAATTAACACAAATAGTAAAAAGAACTAGTCGTGTACTTAATTGTCCAATTGAAGATGATGCTGCAATAGAACTTGCTAGACGAAGTAGAGGAACACCGAGAATTGCCAATAGATTATTTAAAAGGGTAAGAGATTATGCTTTAGTATTAGGTAGTGGTGTTATTGATTTAAAAATAACCAAAATAGCTTTGGATAAATTAAAAGTAGATAGTCTAGGTTTAGATGAAACTGACTATAATTTATTAAGATCTATTATTGAAAAATTTAATGGAGGTCCTGTCGGAATAGACGCAATCGCATCTTCCATAGGTGAAGAACAGAGTACTATTGAAGATGTATATGAACCATATTTATTACAACAAGGATTTTTAAAAAGAACAAATAGAGGACGTATTGTAACAGAAAAAGCTTATGAACACTTAAAGATAGAAAGGTGATAAAATAATGAAAGTATTAGTAACAGGAGGAGCTGGATATATAGGAAGTCATACTATGGTTGAACTTTTAAATGGAGGGTATGAAGTTGTTTGTATAGATGATTTTTCTAATTCTAAACCAATAACTTTAGATAATGTAAAAAAAATTACCAACAAAGATTTTTCTTTCTATGAAGGTAATGTATGTTATAAAAGTATTTTAAAAAAGATATTTGAAGAGAATAAAATTGACATGGTTATTCATTTTGCAGGATTTAAAGCTGTAGGCGAATCAGTAAAAATGCCACTTAAATATTATCGTAACAATTTAGATTCCACATTTTCATTATTAGAAATAATGAATGAATATAATTGTAAAAAACTTGTTTTTTCTTCAAGTGCTACAGTTTATGGTAAACCTGATACTTTACCAATTAAAGAAGATTCTAAACTTTATACAACTAATCCATATGGAACAACTAAATTAATGATTGAAAATATTTTAAAGGATTTATATCATTCTGATAATAATTGGAGTATTGCTATATTACGTTACTTTAATCCTGTTGGTGCTAGTAAAACGGGATTAATAGGTGAGGATCCTAATGGTATTCCTAATAATTTAATGCCTTACATCGTAAAGGTTGCAACTAAAGAATATCCACAATTAAATGTATTTGGTAATGATTATGATACTAAAGATGGTACAGGCGTAAGAGATTATATTCATGTTGTAGATCTGGCTAAAGGTCATGTTAAAGCCTTAGAAAAAATAAATAAAGATACTGGAATAGATTGTTATAATTTAGGAACCGGTTGTGGTTATAGCGTATTAGATTTAGTTGAAACATTTAAAAAAGTAAATAAAGTTGATGTTCCATATAAAATTGTTGAAAGAAGACCTGGCGATATTGATGCATGTTATGCTGATCCTAGTTATGCAAAAGAAAAATTAAACTGGCAAGCAGAAATGAGTATTGAAGATATGTGTCAA
Source organism: uncultured Mycoplasmatota bacterium (assembly GCA_900544605.1). Classification (GTDB taxonomy): domain Bacteria; phylum Bacillota_I; class Bacilli_A; order RF39; family UBA660; genus SIG204. The sequence continues at coordinate 8,912 of UQVP01000028.1, forward strand.
GATTCATATAACTTTGCCATAAAACAAAAGAAAGAGATTAATTAAAATCTCTTTTATTGTGCTTCTAAATATAAGTTTTTATTATAGTGATGTTGTGAAGTTTTTTTATTAGCAAGCGTATCACTATCTATTAAGAAGAAATCATAAATAAGAACATCTTCACCAGTATTAGTAACAGGGTCATCCCATGTTAAATCAAGATGATACCAATTATTATCTAAATAAACATAATTCCAAATATGTTCATTACTAGCAATACGATAATTATTAATTCCTAATTTATCTAAATAAATAGACATTACATCACTATATCCACCACATACACCTTTTCCTTCAGCTAATACACCAAAAGCATTATAAGGATGACCGGTGTAAGTATTTTTATCAGTATTTATTTTAAAGTCATTGTCATATTTTGTATTATTAATAATATAATCATGGAATAATTTAATTTTTTCTCTATCACTCATTGTATCTTCAATATTGTTTTGAATAAACTCATCAATTTTTTTGTTAATAAAATTAATTTCTATATTTGAATAGTTTTTTGTTACATTGATAGTTATACGATTAAAACTATCAGTAGTAACAGATATATTTTTAAATGAATTAAAAGGGTCAACATAGTTATTAATAACTTCTATTTCTTCAGAATTTTTAGTATAATCATTGAAATCACTGATACAATTTTCATAAGATGATGAACAATAAAGAGATACTTTATCCATACCACTGTTTAAAATAGTATAGATAATATTATTAAAGTCATCTTTACTTTTAGGTGTAATGTCATCAACGTTTTTAATAAGTAAATAATCCTCATCTTTATGATATTCATTATTTACTATTTCTTTTGTTCCCTGAAATAAAACATCCTTTGTAATATAATGGACAATTGTATTTTGCTTAAAATAAACTAGACCTAATAAAATTAATAATAAGAATAACTCTACCTTTTTCATTGTATCACCTAGTTTAATTATATCAGAACGATACAAAAAAAAGAAGTATAATTACTTCATTTCATTTACTTTTTTAGTTAAACGAGATTTATTACGAGCACTAGTGTTCTTTGCAGTAACACCTTTAGAAACGGCTTTATCAATTCTCTTAATAGCTACTTTTAAAGCATCACTTGCTTTATCTTTATCTTTACTAGCTACAGCTCTTTCTACATTTTTCATAGCTGTTTTCATACTAGCTTTGTATGTATTATTTTGTTCATTTTTCTTACTAATTACTTTTACTGCTTTTTTAGCATTTTTCATATTTGGCATAATCTCACCTCCAAGTCATTCAATATATACATATTTTAGCAGACATTTTATTAAATTGCAATGATTTTATTAAATAATCATAATATTTAAGCTTTTGTTTATAATAAAAATGGTGATTATAGTGAATAAAGAAGTAGATTTATCAAAGTACGAACTACGTACAGATTTAGCAATTGAATCAATAAATAGTGTTTCTGATAAAAATGGAATTAAAACAAGTATTAAAAATATAGATGAAATTAAAGTTACACAAGTAGAAGTAGACGAGGAAGGTAGTAAAAAAATAAATAAAAAAGTAGGACTTTATACAACAATAGAATTTATAGATGTAACTGATTCTAATAATAGAAAAAAGGTTTTAAATGCATTTGCACACGAGTTAAAAAATTTACTTTCTAAAATTAATATTAAAGAAGATGATAGTTGTTTAGTAATTGGACTTGGTAATGCATCATCAACTCCTGATTCTCTAGGACCCCTGTCTGTTGATAATGTGCTTGTGACTAATCACTTATTTGAACTTAAGGAATTAAGTGATGGCTTTAGAAGAGTGTGTGCGATTAACCCAGGGGTTATGGGCACTACTGGTATTGAAACTAGTGATATTATCTTAAGCATAGTTGAAAAAATAAAACCTGACTTTATTTTAGTTATTGACGCTCTTGCTAGTGGTTCCATAGATAGAGTTAATAAAACAATTCAACTTACTGATACTGGTATTCATCCTGGAAGTGGAGTTGGTAATAGTCGTAAAGAAATTAGTAAAGATATATTAGGTATACCGGTAATAGCTATAGGTGTACCAACCACTGTAGATGCGGTAACAATCGTAAGTGATACAATAAATTATATGTATAAACACTTTTCTTATACAAAAGAAAACGTAGATAATCCTCGTAATAAATTGATGGTATCAACACCTAATTATCTAAAAAAGAATATCCAAGTAAATGAACAGGATAAAAATAATTTACTTGGCTTAGTAGGACTTTTAAGTGAAGAGGAAGTAAGACAACTAATTTTTGAAGTATTAACACCGATAGGTTATAATTTGATGGTAACACCTAAAGAGATAGATTTTATTGTGGATAAATTAGCAGATGTAATAGGAAATGGTATTAATAAAGCTTTACATCATATTACTATTGACAACTAAATTAAATAATTATAAAATTATCATAGTAAAGGAAAGTGGTAGTATGGTTAAAGTAGTATCTAAAAATATTATAAACTCCCTAGCAGAAATACCAACCTGGGGGGGGGTTATTTAATCATACTATAATAATAAATAATA
>UQVP01000029.1 GCA_900544605.1 uncultured Mycoplasmatota bacterium
TAGATAATAATACACTAGTTGCCTTAACTCTTTTAATAGCGCAATCTAATCCTAAAGAAAAAGAAATATTAATTGATTTAGTTATGAATTTTTTAAATTAGTATAAATGTCACAAAATTTATTGATGCTAGATTAAAAGAAGCAAATATTAATATTGAAGCAACAAAAATAAGTTAAAATGAAAACATGTAGGATGAATAAACTCCTATATGTTTTTTGTTGATAAAAGTTGAAAATAATTTGTGAGGTAGTTTTAGAAATTAATAGTTTTCTTTTTAAATAAATCAAATCACTTTCTTATTTATATGATTTATAGTATAATTGATATGTTAATTATTACAAGTTTAGGTGAAATAAATGAAATGGAAAATAGGTAATGTAGAAATTAAAAATCAGGTTGTTTTAGCGCCTATGGCAGGCATATGTAACAGTGCTTATCGTAGAATTATTAAAGAAATGGGTTGTGGTCTTATTGAGGCTGAAATGGTTAGTGATAAGGCTATAAGTTTTGGTAATGAAAAAACAATAGAAATGCTTTATATGACTGATTTTGAAAGACCTATTTCTCAACAAATATTTGGTAGTGATAAAGAATCATTTATTACGTCTGCTAAGTATATATATGAGCATATGAAACCAGATATTATAGATATAAATATGGGATGTCCAGTACCTAAAGTTGCTGTTCGTGCGCAAGCGGGAAGTGCCCTTTTAAAAAATCCCGATAAAGTATATGAAATAGTAAAAGCTGTAGTAGAGGCAGTTCCAGTTCCAGTCACTGTAAAAATAAGAAGTGGTTGGGATGAAAAGAGTATTAATGCTGTTGAAATAGCGCAGATTATTGAACGTGCTGGTGCGAGTGCGATTACTGTTCATCCAAGAACTAGAAGTCAAGGTTATACTGGTAAAGCTAATTGGAATATAATAAAAGAAGTAAAAGAAAATGTATCAATTCCAGTAATCGGCAATGGTGACATAACTAGTTGTTATGATGCAAAAAGAATGCTTGATGAAACAGGTTGTGATGCTGTTATGATAGGAAGAGGAGTACTAGGTAATCCATGGTTAATAAAGGAAACGGTTGAATACTTAGAAAATGGTAAAGAACCTAGTAGCGTTTCTCTAGAAGATAAAATAGACATGATAAAAAAACACGTAAATTATCTTTTAGAAATAAAACCTGAAAAAGTAGCCCTTCTAGAAATGCGTAGTCATGCGGCATGGTATTTTAAGGGAGTAGAAAATGCTAGTAAGATAAGAAGTGAATTGAGTAAAATAAAAACAAAGGAAGAATTATTTAATATTTTAGATAATTTTAAGGGAGGAAAATATGAATAAGAGTAATTTTGGTAAAAGACTTGTTGCATATATTTTAGATGCTATTATAGTATCATTAATTTTTTCAGTTTTAACAATGTTTATCAAAGAAAGTAATAATTTAATTAATTTAAATAATCAACTTAATACAATAAGCGAAAATTTTATAAATAAAACTATAACAATGAAAGAATATTTTAATCAATATTCATCTATTGAATATTTAATAAGTAAAGAAATGTTTTTACAAAATTTATTTAGCTTAATATTAATGATTGGTTATTTTGTTATTTTACCTTATTATTACAATGGTCAAACAATAGGTAAAAAGCTGATGAAAATAAAAATTGTTAAAGAAGATGATAAATTAACTATTAACGATTTAGCATTAAGAAGTTTACTATCTAACGGTATTGCTATGACATTTATTGAACTAGCACTTATCTTTTTAATTAAAGATACAGCATATTTTATAACAATATCAATTTTAAGTTTTATTCAATTTTTACTAGTAATTACAAGCATTTTTATGATATTATATAGGAAAGACAAAAAAGCTTTACATGACATTGTTTGTAAGACTTTGGTAGTAGATGAAAATTTAGAGGTGAAATAATGAGAGAATTAACTGAGCAAGAATTAGTTAGAAGACAAAAAGCAGAAAATTTAAGAGAACTAGGTCTTGATCCATTTGGACATAGATTTGAGCGTACTGACTATTCAGAAGATATTAAAGAAAAATATCAAGATGTAGAACATGATGCTTTTGAAAATATGGATGATACTGTTACTGTAGCAGGTCGTATTATGTTTATTAGAAAAATGGGTAAAGCATCTTTCTTCTCAATTCAAGATAAAAAGGGAAAAATTCAAATTTATATTTCTATAAATGATGTTGGAGAAGATACTTATAATTTATTTAAAAGCGCCGATTTAGGTGATATTGTTGGCGTATACGGAAAAGTTATGAAAACAAAAACTGGAGAAGTAACTATTAAATGTTTAAAATATACTCATTTAGTAAAAGCATTAAAACCACTTCCAGAAAAATTTCATGGTTTAACTGATATCGAAGAAAGATATAGAAGAAGATATGTAGATTTAATCATGAATGAAGATTCTAAGCGTGTTGCTTTCACTCGTCCAAAAATTATTAGATGTATTCAAAACTTTATGGATAGCCAAGGATTTGTTGAAGTTGAGACACCAGTTTTAACAACACTTCTTACAGGAGCATCCGCTCGTCCATTTGTTACACATCATAATACACAAGATTTAGATATGTATTTACGTATAGCTTTAGAGTTACCACTAAAAAGATTATTAGTTGGTGGTATGGAAGCTGTTTATGAAATTGGAAGAACCTTTAGAAATGAAGGAATGGATCCAAAGCACAATCCAGAATTTACTCTAATGGAAGCTTATTTAGCATACTCAGATTTAGAGGGTATGATGGATTTAACAGAAAACATGTATAAAAAGATTGCTACTGATGTTATGGGTAAAATGGTTTATAACTGGTGTGGTGATGAAATAAATCTAGATGGTACTTGGAAAAGAATTAGCATGGTAGATGCTATAAAAGAACAAACAGGTATTGATTTTAGTAAAGAGATGACTTTAGATGAAGCTAAAGACCTTGCTAAAGAACATGAAATTGAAGTAGAAGATCACTTCACAGTTGGACATATTATTAATGCTTTCTTTGAAAAGTATGTAGAAGAAACACTAATTCAACCAACATTCTTATATGGTCATCCAGTAGAAATTTCTCCACTTACAAAAAGAAATCCAAAAGATCCACGTTTTGTAGATAGATTTGAATTATTTATAGGTGGAAAAGAATTTGCTAATGCTTACACTGAATTAAATGATCCTATTGATCAATTAGAAAGATTTGAAGACCAATTAAAAGAAAGAGATTTGGGAAATGATGAAGCTAACGACATTGATATGGATTTCATTGAAGCTTTAGAGTATGGAATGCCTCCAGCAGGTGGTATTGGTTATGGAATAGATAGATTATGTATGTTATTTACTGAATGTGATTCTATCCGTGATGTAATTTTATTCCCAACTATGAAGGAAAGAAGTAAATAATGTATTTATACGTTGTTAGGCATGGAGAAACTGCTGAAAATACTAGATCTATAATGCAAGGAAATATGGATACAGTATTAGATGAAAAAGGTAAACTTCAAGCTAAAGAAGCAAAAGAAAAATTAAAGGGTGTTCAAATTGATTTAATAATAAGTTCTCCTAAACAAAGAACTTTAGAAACTGCGCTTATAGTTGCAGATGATGATACAATTATTATAACTGATGATAGATTGTTAAGTCGTGATCATGGTGAATTTCAGGGTAAATCAAGATATGAAATAAATCTTAAAGATTACTGGAATATAAAATTAAACAAGCAATATGAAAGAGCTGAATGTGTCAAACACATTTATGATCGCGTTGACAGTCTAATAAATGAAATAAAAACTAAATATAGAGATAAAACAGTATTACTAGTTACTCATAGTGGTATATGCCGTATCTTGTATTATTATTTTAATGGTATTCCAGAAGATGGAGATTTAATGGGATACGAATCAACAAATTGTTCAGTTGAGAGATATGAATTGGAGGATTAGAAATGAAAATATTATCAGTAAACTGTGGTAGTTCATCATTAAAATTTCAAATGTATGAAATGCCAGAAGAAAAAGTATTAATTAGTGGGTATGTTGAAAAAATAGGACAACCAGATTGTTTTTGGACTGTTAAGGTTAATGGCGAAAAAATAAAATCATCACGTCCACTTGCAAACCATACAGAGGCTGTTGATGTTTTAATTGAAGAATTATTTAAACATAACATTGTAAAAAGTTTAGATGAAATTGAAAGAATTGGTCATCGTGTTTTACATGGTGGAGAATTCTTTAAAGAATCTGCTATTGTAACAGATGAAGTAATCGAAAAGATTAAATCATTAATTCCACTTGGACCACTTCACTTACCAGGGAATTTAGCAGGTATTGAAGCATTTAGAAAAGTGTTACCTAATGTTCCTATGGTAGCAGTATTTGATACAGCGTTCCATCAAACAATGCCAAAGAGAAATTATATTTATCCAGTACCACTTTCTTGGTATGAAAAATATGGTGTACGTAAATATGGTTTTCATGGAACAAGTCATAAATATATTACTGAAGTAATGAAACAAGAATTAGGAAAAGAAGATGTAAATTTAATTGTTTGTCATATTGGTAGTGGTGCTAGTATTGCTGCTGTTAAAGATGGTAAATGCTATAATACAACAATGGGTATTACACCATTAGATGGATTAATGATGGGTACTCGTAGTGGTGCTATTGATCCTTCAATTCTTGAATATGTTTGCAAAGAAGCAAATATGTCAGTAGAAGAAGTTACTAATGTTTTAAATAAACAAAGTGGATTTTTAGGCGTTGCTGGACAAGCAGATTGTCGTGATGTAGAAGCACTTATTGAAGAAGGTAATGAAAATGCTAAGTTAGCATATGCTATGTACTGTGATAGAATTGCTAAATACATTGCTGAATATTACCTTGAATTAAATGGTAAAGTAGACTCAATTATTTTCACTGCTGGAGTTGGTGAAAATGGAGCCGGTGTTAGAAAAGAAGTACTTGATAGATTAAATCCTATTGGTATCTATATAGATGAAGAAATGAATAATAAAATAGCTTCATTCAAAGATATTCATGAAGGTGTTATTAGTACTAAAGATTCAAAAGTAGAAGTAAGAGTATTACCTACTGATGAAGAAATAATGATTGTAAGAGATACTTATAATTTAACTAAATAATGAAGAAGCACTACCAAAGTAGTGCTTTTTTGATATTTAAAAATAAAAAGTTATTACGATTAACCATAATAACTTCAGTTAAGTAAATAATTATTATCCCTTAAGAATAGTGCTTATTATTTTTATAACTTCTTCTTTCATAACTTTATAATTTAAAGATTTGTGATGATGGTATACAACTTCGTGGCAATAGTTTTCCACCATACCAATTATAATATGAACTTTTTCATCTAAATTAGTGGTTTTAATTTCATTGTTTTTTAAAACATCAACTATTTTTTTTGTTGTCATTAATTCTTTATTGTGGAAAATTTCTGCAATTTCTTCATCTAAATGAGAAAGAGCAATCATTTCTTCGTGAGCTTTTTTAGATAAAGTATGTTTTTTTATAAATATATCAAGCATTTCATCTAATATATGCTCTAAATTATCAATTTTAATATCGTTGTTTTTTAGTACATTTAAAATAGGAAACATTATATTATCAGAATAATCTTTTATACCTTCAATAAATATTTCTTTTTTATCAGTGAAGTATTGATATATAATGCCTGTTGATACACCCGCATATTTAGCAATATCAGTTGTATTAGTATTATAATATCCATTTTCACACATTAGTTCAAAACCTTTTTCAACTATACGATTTCTTTTTTCTATTGATCTTTTTTGTGTAGGGATTCTAGTTTCTGCCATAGTATCACATCCATTAACATTATACATCTTTAAAATTTATTTTTCAATATGATAAATTTGTCATATTTTATTGACTTATTAATATAATGTGAGTATAATGAAAATGTGAGAAAAATATCATATTTAGAAAGAAGATGAATTATGGAAGAATTAATTACTTTTAAAAACGTTAAAAAAACATATGTAGTAGGAGAAAAAAAGTTTAATGCTTTGGATGGTGTTAACTTTTCAATCAACAAAGGTGAATTTGTTGTTATTTTAGGTCCGAGTGGAGCTGGAAAATCAACACTTTTAAATTTACTAGGTGGTATGGATAAAGTTACCAGTGGAAAAATTAAAGTGGGAGAAGAGGTAATTTCTGATTACTCTGATAGTGAATTAACTGATTATCGTGCTGAAAATGTTGGTTTTATTTTTCAATTTTATAATATTTTACCAACCTTAACAGTTTTAGAAAACGTAAAGATTGTTAATGATATTGTAAAAAAGCCAAAGAATGCGAAAGAAGTATTAAAAAGTGTAGGACTAGATAAACATGCTAAAAAGTTCCCTAATCAATTATCTGGTGGAGAACAACAAAGAGTATCTATTGCTAGAGCTATCGCAAAAGATCCATTACTTCTTTTATGTGATGAACCAACTGGAGCTCTTGATTCTAAAACAGGTGTTGAAGTATTAAAATTATTAAAAGAACAATGCGATGCTAATAATGGTGAAAATACAGTTGTAATAGTTACTCACAATTCTTTAATTGCCGAAATTGCAGATCGTGTTATTAGACTTAAAAATGGTAAAGTTGAAAGTAATGAAATAAATAAACATCCAAAAGCAATAGACGAGGTTGTGTGGTAATATGTTAAAACACAAAATGTTACGTGATATATTACAAAATAAATCACAATTTATAACTATTTTCTTGATGATTTTGATTGGTGTGATGGTTTATGTAGGAATCGAATCATATATGGATGGTATGACAAACGCTGCTGATAAATTCTATCAAGAAAATAATGTACAAAATCTTAATGTTTTAGGAGAAAATTTTACTAGTGATGATTTAGATAAAATAAAATCACTAGATAATGTAAATGATGCTGAAAGAAAATTAGTTGTTACTGGTATAGATGGTGATGACAAAGATAAAACATATTTAATTAGTTTTATTGAATCAAATAATATTTCTAAATTTTATGTTTTTGATGGCGAAGAATTTGATGTAAACAAAAAAGGTGTTTGGGTAGACAATTTTTACGCTAAAGAAAATAATTTACATGTTGGTGATACTTTAAAAATAAAATATGATACTTTTATTTTAGAAGAAAAAATATTAGGCTTAATCAATGTCCCAGATCATATATATGATGTTAAAGATGAATCTGAATTAATTCCGAACCGTAAAGTATTTGGATTTGTTTATTTATCAAGTAATGAAATACCAGAAGAATATATCAAAAGTATGGCTATGAGAAAATTAAATATTGATAATGAAGAAGTGTTTAATACTTATGTTCCAGACTTTGATTATAAAAAATATATTCCTTATAACTACGTAATGGTTGATGTAAATAGTAAAGAGAATGTTAATAGTGTCAAGAATGATATTGAAGACAATGTAAAGAGTGCTTTAGCTATTGTTAAAATAGAAGACACAGCTTCTTACTTGATGTATCAAGGAGAAATTGATGAGGGAGCATCTTACGTTGGAATATTCTCTGGATTATTCTTATTTATCGCTTTACTTTCTGTTATCACAACTATGACTAGAGTTGTAAAGAAACAAAAAATTCAAATTGGAACTTTAAAAGCTCTAGGATTTAAAAAATCTAAAATTTTATTACATTATGTAGGTTATGGCTTCTTTGTATCATTACTTGCTTCAATATGTGGTATTTTACTTGGAAGATATTTTATTGGCGCCGTCTTCTTAGGCTTAGAAATGTCATTTTTTGAAGTTCCTAATGGAGTACCTATTATTAATAATTCTAGTTACGTAGTAGCAACTTTAGTAATTATTGTTGTTTCATTTATAACTTATTTGACTTGTTATAAATCATTACGTAAAAATCCTGCCGAAACGCTTCGTACTGAGCTTCCTAAAGTAAAAAATGGTAGTTTAAATATTACAACTAAAGGTATATTTAAAAAACTAAGTTTTTCTAGCAAATGGAATTTAAGAGACGTTATTAGAAATAAGTTTAGAACAATAACGGGCGTAGTTGGAATTGTTGGTTGTTGTACATTAATTGTTTGTGCTTTTGGTATGCTTAATAGTATGAATCATTTTGTAAAATTACAATTTGACGACTTGTATAATTTTGATTATAAACTTACTTTAAAAAGTGATATTAAAAGTGAAGAGTTAAAAAACTTAGAAAATGAGTATGGTAATGCGACAAGTGAAACGTTAGGGATTGAAATAAAAGATGCAAATGGTGAAAGAAAAGCTAATACAATATTTGTTACTGATGCTAAAGATATGGTTAGATTTCAAAATAAAAAAGATCAATTTATAAATATTGATTCTAAAGATGGTATTTATGTAACAAGTAAGCTTGCTGAAACAGAAGGGTATAAGATTGGTGATAAGATAAGTTGGCACATCTATGGTGACCAAACATACTATGAATCAGAAATTGTTGGCTTTAATAAAGATCCACAAAATCAAAATTTAACTATGACTCGTGAATATATGGAAAGCTTAAATCTTTCATATCAACCAGATTCTTTATATACTAATAGTAATTTAAAGGATATAAAAGATATTAAAGGTGTTGAAGTAGTTCAAGACATTGCTTCTTTAAAAACTAGTATGGAATCAATGTTATCAATGATGAAAACAATGATTACTTTAATTATTTGCTTTGCTATATTATTAGGTGCAGTTATTATTTATAACATGGGTATTTTATCCTATAGTGAAAAACAATATCAATTCGCAACTTTGAAAGTACTTGGATTTAAAGATAAACGTATTAAAAAAATATTTATTGAACAAAATATTTGGATAGCGTTCGCGTCTATTATTATTGGTCTTCCATCTGGATATTTCTTAACTTCTTGGTTATTTAAACAATGCTTAGATGATAATTTTGATTTTAATGTTCATATTAATATTAGTACATATCTAATTGCAACCATAGGAACATTCTTAGTTGCATACTTAGTATCTAAGCTTTTAGCTAAAAAAATAAATAAAATAGATATGGTTAGTAGTTTGAAAGGGAATGAATAGTATTCATTCTTTTTCCAAATTGTATTATAATATAAAAGGTGATAATATGACAAAATATAAATATAATATAAATAATCTTGATTGTGCCAACTGTGCAAGAGAAATAGAAGAATCATTAAATAAACATACTGATTTTCATAATGTTGTTGTTAACTTTAATACATCAAAATTATCATATGAATCAGATAGAGATTTTACTATAAAAGAATTAAATAACTTAATAAAAAAAGTAGAACCTGATGTTAGTGTTTCAAAAGAAGAAATAGAAGTAAAAAAAGAGTTTCATCTTTCTATTATATTGATTAGTTTACTAGTAGGTTTAGCTGGATACTTTTTAAAACTACCTCAGATAATTAAAATAGTACTATATATTATTTCTTATAGTATGCTTCTTTATAGAACAACTATAAATGCTATAAAATTAATTGTTAAAAGTAAAACTATTAATGAAAACTTTTTAATTACTATATCTTGTATTGGAGCTTTGCTAGTAGGTGAAGTACTAGAAGGTATGATGGTAATTGTTTTATATAGTATTGGTAAAATATTAGAAGAACGTGCTATTAATAAATCACGTCAGTCTATAAAAAGTTTACTTGATATAAAACAACCATACGCTAATAAAAAATATAAAAGTAGTGTTAGAAAAATTGTTGTTGAAAAAATAGAACTTGGTGATATTTTAGTTGTTAAAAAAGGTGAAAAGATACCTGTTGATGGTATTATTGTTAAAGGTAAGACTAAGCTAGATACAGCTGCTCTTACCGGTGAAGCAGAACCAGTTTTAAAAACTAGAAATGATCAAGTATTATCTGGATGTATAAATTTAGATGATGTTATAGAAATAAAAGCAACGTCATTGTTTGAAGATTCTACAGTTGCTAAAATATTAGATTTACTAGAAAGTGCTACTGATAAAAAAACAAAAACTGAAACAATTGTAACAAAAGTTAGTAAAGTATATACTCCAATAGTTGTTATTTTGGCTATCTTAATAATTATCTTTTTACCTTTATTTGGAGTGCCACTATCAGATAGTATATATCGTGCTTTAACTTTCTTAGTTATATCTTGTCCTTGTGCTATTGCAATTTCCATACCACTTTCATATTTTATGGGAATAGGTGTATCAAGTAAAGAAGGTATCTTAATTAAAGGTAGTAATTACTTGGATAATTTAAGTAATGCTAAAAATATTATTTTTGATAAAACAGGGACACTAACAAATGGATCATTTAGTGTTTCAAGGATAGACATTTTAGATAAAGCTTATAGTGAGAATGAAGTAATTGATATTCTAGTAAAAGGAGAGTCATTATCTAACCATCCCATTGCTAAATCAATTATGAATTTAAATACTAAAAAAATTAGTAATAAAGATGTAAAAAATTATAAAGAAATAGAAGGTAAAGGAATTACTTTTGATTTAAATAATAAACATATTTCTATTGGTAATAAAGTTCTTTGTAATTGTGATGAAGAAGCTTTATTACACCTAAATATCAATGGAAAACATATCGCTTCTATATTTATAAATGACGGAATTAAAGATAATGCTAAAGAAGTAATATCTGAGTTAAAAAGATTTGGTATAAAAACATATATGTTTACTGGAGATAAAAAAGAAGTAGCGTTAACAATTGGTAAAAAGTTAGAAATAGATAAAATAAAATATGAAATGTTACCAACAGATAAGTTTAGTAGTTTTGAAAAAATTGCTAAAAATAACGAAATAACAATATTTGTTGGTGATGGTATAAATGATGCTCCAGTTTTAAAAAGAGCAGATATAGGTATTTCAATGGGTAATGTTGGAACTGATTCGGCCATTGAAGCTAGTGATATTGTTTTAATATCTGATGATTTATCTAAAATACCACAAGCTATAAAAATTTCTAAATATACTAAAAATGTCATCAAACAAAATTTAATTTTTTCAATCTCTGTTAAAATCTTAATTTTACTTCTAAGTGTCTTAGGTCTTGCTAATATGTGGTTGGCAGTATTTGCTGATACAGGAGTAACATTACTTACTATTTTAAATGCTTTAAAAATACTTAAGAAAAAATAAATAAAAAATGTCAAGTTTAAGAAAGTGATTTTACTTTCTTTTTTTGATAATTATTGACATAAATAGCTATAAATAGTACAATTTTAGTGTAGTATGATGTATTAAAA
>UQVP01000030.1 GCA_900544605.1 uncultured Mycoplasmatota bacterium
TCTATTGTTCCTAGTACTATTACTAATATTAGTGCTGCATACTTTACAAAATTTAGTGATATACTTATCCATTTTCTTACTTCTTCTGGTACTACTTCACAACCATATACTTTTTCACCTTCGTCATAAGTACCATCACCAGTATTAGTTTTATTGTTTATATTATCTGTTTTTAAATCAGATACTAACATGTACCCATTACCATTTTCTTTAACATTAAAATTACTATTTGCTACACAACCATCAAAAAAACTATCTAGATATTCTTTTTGAATTGAAAACGTTGCAGAACTACCATTTTTATTTTTTATACTTGTAGTAACACTATTTATGTTTGTTCCTGAAAACTTTTCACTACAACTATCATTACCATCGTAGCTTACACAAAAAGTTCTATTTCCACTAGCATCAGTTAAAAAGTTAAAATAAACATAATATGATTTTTTTATATCTAAATTTAAATTTTCTTGTTTAGTATTATAATGAGTTCCTGAACCATTATATGCATTTGTACATTTTTTATCATTACTTACATCTGAACCATTAAGCGTCAACATATTTCCACCTAAAGACAAAAGTTCTTTAGTATTATCTGATAGAGCGAAACTATACCATCTAGCATTTTTTCCACCGCCAGCATTTAAAACTAAATATTTATAGCACTTATCTGGTTCATGTTTACCTTTATTTGTTTTAGCATCCTTTTTTGCTCTATCATTTCTATACTTACTTACATAGACATATTTATCCCCCGGGTCAAAACTTGCACTATATTTTCCATCATCACTTTTATAAGTACATTCTTTCGCCATTGCACCACATGGCACTAAAATTAATAAAGATATAAATAATTTAAATATTTTTCTTTTTTTCATTTTCTTCTCCTAAAAACTTTATTAAAACACTTTGTAGTTGATAAACAATACATTCTTCATAACCATACATATTTATTGTAACATATAAATACAAAAAAAGATGAATTTTTATTCATCTTCGTTAAAGAAATCATCAAAAAATTGATCATCTGTAATACTTTTATCATTTTCAATAACTTTATCATCATGTACTTCAGGTTGTTCAACTTTTTCTTTAGTATATTCCAAATCATTTTTATTTTCTTCAGCAATTGGTTCCTTAACATCAACTTTTTCATTATCAATATTAATAGGATTTTCATCTTTTGCTTCAGAAATAATTGGATTTTCTTGAACATCTGGTTCTTTTTCTGGAATATTATCTGGAACCTCTTCTTTATTGTTTTCTTCTTCAACACTTGATGTTTGTTTAGCCTTTTCTTCAGCTTCTTTTTCAAGTCGCTCTTCTTCTTCTAATTCTGCTATTTTAGCATCTATTCTTTTAACTAAATCATCGACATTAAAACCACCATTATTAGAAGGCATAGGTGCAGGACTACCTCCAAACATAGGAGGAACAAATGAAGGCATTTCTTTTTGTTCTTTCAAACCTCCACCAAGCATTGCATTAATTTTTTCTTCTTTTCTTTTTTCAACAAAGCTTTTTAAATCAAATACACTAACTGGTTCTTTTTCTCTATTTGGGTATTCTGCTTTTGGATAATCTTTTTCCCATTCATGATTTTTCATCATCTGCCAGTTTGGTGTCAATTTTGTTTTAAATGGCATCATTCTAATACGAATTAATATCATTGTCCATTTAGGTAATCTTTGAAGATCACTAACTGTAACTAAAGGTGTTGAAGCTGTTTTATCTTTTTCTTTTGATTTTACTTCTCCACACATTTTACTGATTTCTTCAAGAGCGCTAAGCTCACTGCTTATTAAGTAAACAATATTTCCACAGTTACCTTTAATTGTTTCTCCATTTTCTTTACCATATACTTCATATAATTGAGCAAAGTTTTGAATGATAAAACTAAATCTCATTGCACGTGAACGTGCTGCTGTAACCATTGTTGTAACATCTTTTAATGGAGGCATATTAGCAAACTCATCTAGAATAAAATTTGTTCTATAAGGAAGTTTTCCACCACATTCTTGTGCTACTCTAATTAATGTTTCATAACATTGTTTTAAGAAAATTGTAACTAATGAATGATAAGTCTTCTTTTCATCTTGTACAACAATAAATACTGCTGTCTTTTGACGACCAATATCATCCATATTAAAATCACTATGTGATAACATCTCACTCATATTTTCACGAGATGCGAATAACTTAATCTTTTGTTTAAATACAGATAAAATACTACCTTTTGTATCACTTGGAGCCATTAATGTAGATGAAGCATTAACATAAGCAGGACCAGCAGGATCTTTATAACTAAAGTATTCTTTAATATACGTAGTTCCAGCAATTTTTTCTTCACCAACAGTAGTCATTAAGTTAATACTATTTAAATTAATTTCTTCTTCTTTAGCATCTTCAAATAAACCAAGTGCTAAACCTGCGAAATAATCAGCAGATGTCTTTTCCCAGAACGGATCTTGATTTTTAGAAGATTCATCATAAAGAATATTTAAAGCTAAGTCATCTAATAACTCACAAGCTTTATCTTGATTACCACTTTTATACAAGTTATAAGGAAGAGAAAGAGGATTCCAACAATTACCTTGTTGTGGATCACGGAAGTTTAAAAGAACAATATTATATCCTTTTTCTCTTAACTCAACAGCATTTTTCTCATAAATTTCGCCTTTAGGGTCAGTAATAATCATTGATTCACCCTTTTTAGCTAATACTTTAACCATAGGTTGAACAATCATTTCTGTTTTACCAGATCCAGTAGAACCAATAATCAAGTTGTGATACTCACCATTATCTACCCAAATCTCTTTACCGTTATTAATTAAAGGAATACCGGCAGCATCACTTTTCAAATCTTTAGCTCGAACCATTTTAAGTTCTTTTTTCATTTCTTTATCAGTTGCCCATCTTGAATATCCTTTTTCTTTTTTAGGGTCAGTGCTTATACCAATACCTTTTTCTCTTTCAAAGAATAAAGATGAAACACTCATAATAATTGCTATTAAAACACATATATAACCAAGAATTGTTGCAAACAAGTAATCTGGTCCAAACGCTGGTAATGGATTTAGCCCATATAAAACACCTTCTTGAGCAAATGTTCCTAAATTTACCACAGCAATTGCTACAAAATATAATAAGAATATACTAAATATTACAAATATTAATATATCTTTTGCATCAGCTCTAAATTTTAATTTCATATATCTTCCTCCTAATTACCATTCTTTTTTGATTTAATAACAAACACTATTGTAACTATTATTATAGCACAACTTATTATTCCAATAACAGCAAATGTTATTATTTTTGAATTACTAGCTAAATCATTTGATAATTGTTCCAAATTTGTTTCGTTTGAAAAAACAATTTTAATAGGTTTATTTATATTGACAGAATCATTATTATTTTCAATAACCCAAATATATTTATTTTTATCTACTTGATCAGCATTGTTTTCTATAACCTTATGATTAGTAGTTATTGTAATAGTATATTTATCTACCATCATATAACTGTAAGACCCACATCTAAAAATATCAGATGTAATTAATTGATAACCTTTTTCAGTCTTTACAAAGTTAAATGAATCATAGCATTGTCTAATTATATGAGCATCATTAAATTCTGTTGTACTGTAATTATAAGTAAATGAACCAATATATTTATCTTTATCTTGTTTATCACTAAACTCATATATTTTATATATTCCTCTTTTTGAAATTGCTACAGCTTCATTTTCTGAAGAATATTTCATTTTTTCAATATTTTCTTCAGTATTTTCAGAACCAATCAAATTAATATTTATCGTTTCTTTTAATTCTGAATCATTAAAACTTAAATTATAATCTACTGTACATCCAGTAACTAAAAATGAACCAAATAATACTAAAACTAGCAATAATTTTTTTTTCACTTTATCACCCCAATAAATATGCATAAGACACAAATGTATAACTACCATGTTTACACATATAATCTGCCGTTACATTACGAGCACTAATTGTTACATTATTCCAATTATTTGTAGCATTGGCACCAGCTCTATTCCAACCATCAGAAATTAAAATTGTACCATCATCATTAATTTTTTCAACAATTGCAACATGTCCATAAGGATGTTCTGTCGTATCCCATGATACTATACTACCTGGCATAACTGCTCTACAATCATAACTGTGTGTAAAAATTGTGCTATCAGTATTACCCGCAAATCTATTTCCATTACCATTTGTAGCTCTCAAACTATTCATAGCTGTAGCTTTTAATTCTTCATCCATGTTAGAATAATAAACAATTTCTAAAGCTCTACTTTTAGCATACCAAGGGCACTGTGAAACTAATCCGGATTTTTCAGTATAAATATAATCCATACCTATACTTATATAATAATCTCTTCTTTCTGCTAACTCCATTTTATCTGCAGCAGGAATCGTATCACTGGAGTAATTACCACCAGAAATTAGTCCTCCCATTCTACTTATTTCAGCCATTGTATAGAAAGTATTTAATATATCTTCATAATTTTTACCAATTGTTTGTAAGTATCTACTTCCCCATTGGCTCATTCCTTTACCATGGTTATATTTTGCGTAAAATTCATATTGCGATTTAGTAACTTTAGAATCTAACCAAGACTTTGGAATAGCTAAATTAGCTTGTTTCAAATAGTAATTACTATTGTCTGAATGATCTATTGCTAAAGCATCATACATTGTACTAAATACTTTACCATCTTGAAGTAAAACTAAACTATTAGTTTCTTCAGCAGCTCTTATTGCCATTGCACTAGGTGTATCAGCTAGTGTCTGTGCACTCTGAGAATTTTTAATACTATTTTGACAATTATTAGTAGCATTTAGAGCATAAGTTCTAGAAGCAACTGCTTGTGCTTTCATATTTTCAATATTGTCACCTTCGTACCAGTTGTTTTCTTTAGTAACAACACGAGCAACATAAGTCTCTAAATCCATAGTTTCAATATCACCATTTTCTTGCTCTACAGCAATGCTTGGACAATATATAGAACTAGAGAAAGCTCTTTTTATTAATGAAACATTTCCCATTGTTAATATCTCATCAGCTATTTGTTCTTTTGTTCTATTTTCGTTAATAATAGATGGATATGCCCAATCAATATATGTGTCTATCAAATACCTTCGGTAAGCCTGAGAACTAAAGTAACATGCATCTATATCAGGTAAATTCTCATCATCTGTATCATCAGCACCAGATTCACCTTTAAAAAATACTTTTACTAATTTATTTATTTGTGATGTAGCAGATTGTGAACCAAAAGCCTCACTGACATCTAAGTAATTAAAATATGTTGTTTTAGTCGCATCATCATCTAAAGAAATTTCTTTTTCAGAAACCATCTGACCATAAAAAATTGTTGCTGTAATTAAATCAGGATTAATAATACAATTACCACTATATTTTTCAACGGCAGCATCTAATTTCTTATAATATTTATATTCACTCTTAGATTGACAATCTTCCTCTGTTGTACACCAACCTCTTCCACTAAACCAGTTCCCAACTCTTTTAAAGAAATTTCCTGCTCCATTCACTGTATCAGAAATAAAAGAAATCGGACCACTAAATAATGTATACAACATAACTATTAAAAACATCCACATTAACAAAGTTCCTGCTATACCAATTGCTGCAAATATTATTTTTCTTTTAGTATTGTTTAATTGCTTTTCAATGACTTCTTGGCCTAAATTACTATCTACTAGCTTATTAATAATAAACTGTGGAATATATGGAAAAGCAGCCTTTAAAGATTTCTTTAAGGCTTCTGAACCGATATTCTTAGCTGCATTATCTGCTTTACTCTTTACACTATTAGTAGTATCACTTTTTTTATTATTAGTAGATTGTTCATTTTGCTTATCTACATTATTATCAATACTACCCGTTTTATTTACAGTACTATTATTAATATTATTTAAAGTCTGTTTTGCTTTATTTTCTTGAATTTTATCAGATAAGTTTTGACCACCTGGTAATGTTGCTTTACTACCATTACCAACTATATTTTTATTATTCAAGCAACATCACCACCGTCACTAATTATTTCTATAATCCTCCGCCAGAACCGAATGAATCTAATTCTTGTTCTGTTGCAATTATATTTATTCTCATTCTTCGGCTACCACAAACAAATAATGCTTCACCTTGATTATATTTTTTTATACTTTCTTTTTCATTATCATTTAAATCAATTAGTTTAGCTAAATCTTCAACTGCTTGTTTTTTAAGTCCCATAACAAGATAATAAGAAGCGTTATCAAATATAGCTTTACCTTGTGTTATAACACCTGGATCACTAAAATCACTTGGCTGTTGTGTAATTATTATTGTACCAGTGTTATATTTACGAGCACGTCTTTGAACTTGTGCTAAGAAATCAGCACCTAAAGTATTATTACCACTTAATAAAACGTGAGCCTCATCAACCATTAATACTGTATTAATACTTGAATCAAGCGTTAATCCCCATGCATATTTTAAAACGTTAAAGAATAAGGCATTTCTAATATTAGAATCAGCATTCATAAGTTCTTTAATATTAAATACAATGAAATCACTCTTTGGAGATATAGTTGTATGCCCATCAAAATAATATTGTAATTCTTTAATTAATGGTCTAATTTTTAATTCAAGCATTTCTAAAACATCACGCTCATGTGTTTTTTCAACCATTGCTCTTATCTTACCAATAATAGTCGCATATACATCTCTAAATGTTGGGAAGTCACTTGATTTAAATTGTGTAAAATCAGAGTTGAAATCAATACCAAATCTCTTATATGTATCTTGTAATACTTCACTAAACATATTAATTGTGTCTTCTGTAATACTTGGATCATAGTATTTTAAGAAAGCCTTTACAGTTTGGATAGTACGAGTTAATACTGTATATCCTAATCCTTGTGCTATTTCTTCTTCATCAGCATCAACTACTACTTCAAGTGGGTTAATCATACCAAATTCCCCACCTTTACCTAAGTCAATGAAATCTCCACCATACATCTTAGTCATCTCTTCGAATTCACCCTCTGGATCAATAATAACTATTTGATTATTATTACGAATGTGAGATCTAATCATTAACTTAGCTGCTGTAGATTTACCACTACCAGAAGTACCTAAAATAATTAGATTAGCGTTGTTTCTATTGTGTTCTTTCTTTATTTGATATAAGAACTGATTAAATAGAATAACACCACCAGAGAAATCTACTCCAAGTAATGTAGATAATCCAGGATCTTTAATACTATCAAAGATAAATGGATACATAGCTGCAATAGTTGGGGCTGGAATAGGAGTACCTATTCTATCCTCAATATCTTGTTTACTATATATTGGTAAGATTGATTTTAAAACTTTCTCTTGCTCAAAGCGTAATGGAAATGCTCTCATTTCCATTGCCTCTAAATAATTCTTTATCTGCATTTTCTTGTTAATTAATTCTTCTTCAGAATCAGCAGTTACCATAATATGCATTTGAAAATCATATATTTTAGATTGAGTTGAAGCTAATTGTTGAATAAAATATTCTAATGATTCATAATCTTGACGAATTCTTTCTTGAATTGTCTTATCATTTTCTTCTTGATATCTTTGCTTTAAATCGGCTATTTCTTTATTTAACATCTTAGAAATAACACTAAATGGAAGTGGAATATGTTTAATAACTACCTTTATTCCTGACATACTAGTTAAAGATGCTAAATAGCCAGGACCAATAAATTTAGGATAAGAAACAACAGTTAATATAGTTGCCCATTTATCACTAATAACAAAATCACTTGCTCTAAATTCTAAACCTTTAGGAGCTACTTGTGTCTTAACATCCATTAACTCATCACCGTCCCAAATGTAGTAGTTTGTCCACCATTTAAGAAGTTATCAAGAATAATTCTTAAATCATCATTTGTAGTTTGTCTACATGTCAACCCTGCACTAGCAAAGCCATTTATTAAAGTACGAACTCTCTTTTGAATTAATTCAGAATCTTTTTCTTTAAATAGTAAGTAATATTCTGTATCAACAACATTATTACTCATAAACATATTAGCTTTATTAATATCATCAACAATCAATTTTCTTCTCGAATTATCTTGAATATTGTTATATAAAAGTTGTAACTGAGATAGATAAACATTTATATCTACTGGTCTATCAGCTGCTATAACCCAAAATTCATAATCAATCATATTATATACATTTTTCAAATTAGCTATAATACTATCCTGCATATCCTGATCTAAAATAAAGATATTTCTAGGCATTATCTTAATCCCTGTAACTTTTAAATTGTTATTTAAAATAATAACTCCATTCGTTATACTTTTGATAGGAATATTATCAACAGTATATCTACTTATCGGTTTTTTCTTTGCCATTACTAAAACACCAACCTTTCCAATAATAAACTCTTCTACCTGTGTAAAAATTCCACATTGATTTAATAAATGTTCTTACGTTATGATAATTAGCAACCGGAAATACTAGAAATCCAGTTACAGCAGCTGGAGCAATTGCTATTAAAGCAAAAATCCAGTTGTTAATAGGAAGAACAGGTAACAAAAGTAATGTTATCCCTATTCCTATTCCGAACATAACTAAATCAGTTACATTGAACAAACCAAAGATTAACATTGATTTCTTTGAGTTTGCTGGTATTAAATATTGATTCACTTAGTATCACACCCTTTTTATTATTTTTGTTTTTTATTTGCTTGTGCTTGTTGATAATTCTTATCATTTTGAACATTAACTTTAGCAGTTCCCATTGCATCTTTAGTTGCTTTAATAGCAGCACCAGTTGACACATCTTGTGCTTTAACTAATTCATCAGAAGCAGTTTGAATTGTATTTGATAAACCTGCAATCATAGAAGTAATTTGTTCATCAGAAATAGTTCCTCCTATAACATTATCAACAAATGCTTGTTCTGCCAATTTTTCCGTTTTTGATATATAAGTCTGTGTATCACTAATTAACTTGGCATGTGCTTCCCTTTGAGCATCATTCATTTTTGATGTATCTTGACCTCTTAACAAATTCAAATATTCTTTTTTTGCCTTAAAATCATTCATATTTGTATAATTACCATCAGAACCTTTAAATGAGTAATTGTACTTTATCATCTCTGAATTAGCTCTTTTTAAAATGTTGGAAGCCTTACTTTCTACATCGCCAAATTGACTGATTTGAGTATCATAATGAGATAAGGAATCAACACCAGCAAAAGCATTTAAATTGGCCATAGTTCTTTTTCCAAAATTATAACCTGTTAAATTCCTTTGTTCTCTTAAATTTCTAGCATCAACAGAGCCTTTTACTCCTGCTCCTGCGGCCTTAAATAAATTCTTTTCTTTAGAAGTTAAACCTCTCCCGGCTCCAGACATACCACCTGCTAGTATACTACCAACATTTCTAAATCCATTTCCTAACCCTTGACCTTTCCAGTTGCCTCTTGTAGCCCATGCATTGGCTGCCATTCCACCAGCAAATCCTAAAGCACCAGCACCTGCTGCTTTAGCAACTCCTAAACCCGGAACATTACCTAATTTCTTTTTGAGACTAAATCCATCACCAGATAATTTAATACCTAAAATAGACTCAATTAAGTTTGGTAATTGTTTAGCAAACATTAAACAACCAATAATGACAAATAATCTTACAAATAAATTATTAACTGAAGCACCTGAACTATAATATTTCATCATTTCCTTAGAACTTAAAATACTATGTATTACATCTAAAGCAAAAAATATACCTGCTAATCTTATAAATAAATCTATAAATGTTTTACCACATTCTTTTCCCCACTTAGAAACTTTGTCAGTTCCTTTACCCGGATCAATCATAGACAATATAGGAATTGGAGCAATAATTTGTAAAAATCCTAATTTAACGGAACGCACTGCAGCATCAAAACAGAACATTAAAAGCATATATGCTACTGCACAACCACAAATAGTTGAAATAAGATATTTATATTCGTAAGTAAATTTTTTACCATCTTTTTTTATAATTACATCTTCATCTAACAAGCAAGTAGCGCCGGCTTTAATTTCACATATTTTCTGATCTTCTAATTCGTAATCATCACCACCACTTTTATATATAAATGATGAATACACTGCATAAGACATCTCTTTACCTTGCACTTTAGCATTTTCTTCTAGTGATTTATTACTATTACCCTCACTAGTAGGTAATTTTTTTCCTGTAACAATTTGATATACTGCATTACTAGATAATAAATCTCTCTGTAACTTAAATGCGGCATCAAATAAGTTAGGAGTTATAGCTAATAGTATTAATGATATAACAACATTAGTAATTAACTTGCTAAAACCTTTCCCTTTATCTGTTAATGTATCAGGATTAATTATATAGTTTATCATAGCAAACGATAATTTGAATACCATAAAAATTCCTAGGAATGTATATATTCTTCCTAAATATTGATATATTAAGTCTCCAAAAACATTAGTATCAGCTATCTTTATTAATAAAACATATAATAATTCAATAGCCCAAGCTACAATACCATCTAATAAGGCAAATAGTCTTCTCATTAATTCTGTAAACAAATTACCCATTAAATAAACACCCTTTCATTAACATAAAGGCACAAAAAAGCCATTTATACTTATACTAAATACAGTATACCATAATAAAAAAAAATAATAAATAAGAATTTATTATTTTTCCTAAATTGAAATTTCAACCGCACCAAAAGGTG
Organism: uncultured Mycoplasmatota bacterium; assembly: GCA_900544605.1. Taxonomy (GTDB): domain Bacteria; phylum Bacillota_I; class Bacilli_A; order RF39; family UBA660; genus SIG204. Next base: position 10,781 of record UQVP01000030.1, read on the forward strand.
TGGTTTTTTGATACAATA
>UQVP01000031.1 GCA_900544605.1 uncultured Mycoplasmatota bacterium
AAAGAAATCTAGACTACAAATAAGTCTAGAAACTTTGTGTTTTCTTTATTATTTATTATTATAGTATGATTAAATAACCCCCCCCCAGGTTGGTATTTTTTCTAACTTTTTAGATACTACTTTAATCATACTACCACTTTCCTTTACTGTATTAATTATACAAATATAAATTATTGTTGTCAATAATTTAAAATATGAAATATATAACAATTATTCAAATTTAATCATCATATGGATTAACATGAATGGTTATATATTTATTTCTTTCATCATATTCTTTTAATTTCTTTTCAATTCGTTCTAAAACATCATGACTCTTTTTAAGACTTAAAACTTTATTCATTCCTACTTCACAAACAATTTTAAAATAATATCCATATTTTATTAAAGTAAGTTCATCAATACACATAACTTCTTTTTCTTCCATTATTATTTTTCTTATATTTTCTAAATATTCTGAATCTATTTCTTGTTCTCCTAAGATAGTACTAACATTTTCTTTTAATACATCAAAACCAACTTTTATAATAAATAGTCCTACCACAATGGTTGCGACTTTATCCGCATATTTAAGCCATTCGATTCTATCTGAAAAGCGCATTAAAATTGTAGCTATCAAAACGACAACAGAGCTTAAAACGTCCATTGATGACTCGCGTCCACTGGATATCAAAATATTATTTTTATATTCTTTCCCTTTTCTTGTTATATAATGGGCAAGTAAATATTTAGAAAGAATCGTAAACAAACTTACTAAAACTACTAAAATACTAGGAATTACTATTTTATTGTTATATGAATTATATATTATTGAAAATCCTACAAATAAAATTACTAACCCAATCCCCATGCTTGTTAGATATTCTAATTTACCATGACCAAATGGATGTTTTAAATCAGCTGGTTTCCTACTAAGTAAATTTCCAAATATTGCAAAAACATCTGTAAATAAATCACTAAAAGAATGAATCCCATCTGCTATAAGCGCCGATGACTTACCTACTATTCCCACTATTATTTTAATAATAGAAAGAAAAGAGTTAACTATCATACTAGTTAACATTACTTTATTTTCTTTTCTCATAAACTATTTGGCTTGATACCAATCTTCACCACTTTCTATATCAATTTCTAAAGGAACATTGATATTATAATCTGCATCCATAACGCTTTCAATTATTTCACATACTTTTTCTTTTTCTTCTTTCAAAGTATCAAATATAAGTTCATCATGAACTTGTAAAATCATTTTACTTTTAATATTATTTTCTTTAAATTTTTTATCAACTTCAATCATTGCTTTTTTTATAATATCTGCACTAGTACCTTGAATTGGTGTATTTAATGCGATTCTTTCTCCAGCACTTCTTATCATATAATTTTTATTATTTAATTCAGGAATAATTCTCTTACGATTAAACAAAGTTCTAACATACCCAACTTCTTTTGCTTTAGCAATAGTATCATCCATATATTTTTTTATTCCAGGATATGTTTCTAAGTAATTATTAATAAATTCTTTAGCTTCTTTTGTAGACACACCAATATTTTCCGATAAACCAAATCCACTTATTCCATAAACAATACCAAAGTTAACAGCTTTAGCTATTCTTCTCATATTCTTAGTAACCATATCAATTGGTACACCAAATATATCACTAGCTGTTTTACTGTGGATATCTCTTCCTTCTTTAAAAGCTTGCTTTAATGCTTCTACATTAGCAATTGATGCTAGAATTCTAAGTTCTATTTGTGAATAATCCGCACTTACGATAATTGAATTAGGTGATGGAATAAAGGCTTTTCTTATTAATTTCCCATATTCATCCCTAACTGGTATGTTTTGTAAATTTGGTTCTATTGAAGATAAGCGTCCCGTCCTAGTTAAAGCTTGGGTATAAATAGTGTGTACTTTGTTATCTGGCATAATACTATTTATCAAACCTTCAATATACGTTGAGTGTAACTTCGTTAAGTTACGATGTTCAATAATTAAATTTATAATTGGATGTTTATCTTTTATCTTTTCTAAGACATCTATAGCTGTAGAATATCCCCTAGTTCCTATCTTACCATGTGGTAAACCAAGTTTTTCAAAAAGGATATCCCCAAGTTGAAATGGTGATGAAATATTGAATTCTTCCCCAGCAAGATTATAAATATCTTTACTTAAAAGCTCTAATTTTATTTCTATCTCTTTACCCATTTCCTCTAAAATACTTTTATCTACATATACCCCATTATATTCCATATCACCCAAAACCGTGATTAAAGGATGTTCTATATCATAATATAAATCTAGCATTTCTTCATCTTTTAATTTATTTAATAATTCTTCCTTTGTTTCATAAATAAATCTAGCTTTATTAATACAATTCTTAGCAATTTCTACTTCATCAGGAATATGTAATCTAGTTCCTTTTCCATAAACTTTCTCATAAAATTCTAAATCATGTCCCATTTGATTAGAAAGATAAGCAATATCATCTTTTACATTATAATCAAGTAAAGAAGACGCTATCATCGCATCAAAATTTACATTAGTAATATCTATATCATTCCACTTTAAAGCAACATAATCCTTTTTTAAATCATAAGTACTTTTTACTGTTTTAGTAAGTAAATCTTTACAATCTTTTAAAATAGCAAATGGAATATATAAGCTAACATCTTTATTATATATTCCCGCTCCAATAATTTCTGATCTATGATAATTAGTACCTAATATTTCTAAATAAAAGGCACATTCATCTATTTTAGGAACTTCATTTACATTCTTAACAATTGTAACGTTAGTTTCTCTAACCACCTTTTTTTCTTCTTTTTCTTTTTTTAAAAATGAATAAAATTCTAAATCTTCATATAAATTATTTAACTTCTCACTATCTTTTTCTTTTAAAATTACATCATTGATATTTATTTCCATAGGAACATCTCTTACAATTGTTGCTAGATCAAAGCTTTTATAAGCATTTTCTTTATCATCAATTAATTTTTGTTTTGCTGCTCCTTTTATACTATCTATATTTTCATATATACTATCTAAACTACCATATTTTTGAAGAAGTTTTAAAGCTGTTTTTTCACCTATTCCTTTTATTCCTGGAATGTTATCAGAAGAATCGCCCATAAGTGCTTTAAGATCAACGATTCTAATAGGTTCTATACCATAAGCTCTTTTAAAGCTTTCTTCATTATATCTAATATAATCTTTTTGTTTTAATAATTTTATATCAACATCAGAAGAAATTAACTGTAATAAATCTTTATCACTACTTACAATGGTACCAATAAATTCATCTTCATCATCACAAAATTTAGCGAATGTTCCAATTATATCATCTGCTTCATAATTATCGATTTCATAGTATTTTATTCCCATGTATGTTAATAACTCTTTAGCAACTGGGAACTGCATTTTTAATTCATCAGGTGTTTCTCCTCTACCACCTTTATAATCTGCATACTTTTCATGTCTAAATGTTTTACCTTTATCAAAAGCAACTATAATATGCGTAGGTTTTTCTTCATGTAATATTTTATTAATCATATGAGTAAATCCAAATAACGCATTAGTTGGAAATCCTTTACTATTTTTCATTAAATTGCCAGTATAAGCAGTTGCATAATAACTTCTAAACAATAAGTTATTACCATCTACTAAAATTATCTTCTTCATGTTATCACCATTTTTATTATAACATATTTTTCACATATAAAGATATACTAATACTGGTGAAATTATGATTATAAAACTAGGATACGTTTCAATTAGTAAAGCTTTAGATATTACAACATCACATACCATTAGTTATACTAATTATTTAAAAGAAAAAGATAAAAAGCAAAAATTAGATGAAATTATAAAAATGAATTTAGAATCTTTAGACAAAATAATAGATTATAATATAAAAAATAATATTCATTTTTATAGACTAACATCTAATTTAATACCACTTGCAACAATGAAAGATGTAAATTTCGATTATATTACCAACTATAAAGATTTATATAATAAAATAGGAAATAAAATTAATAAATATAAAATGCGCGTTGATATGCACCCAGATCAATTCACTGTTTTAAATAGTACAAAAAAAGAGGTATTAGAAAACACCTTTGAAATATTAAAATATCATTATAATATTTTGGATGCTCTTAATATCAAAAATAAAAATTTGATTCTTCATGTCGGAAGTAATGTTTTTGGAAAAGAGCCATCATTAACAAGATTTATTAATAATTTTAATAAGTTACCGCAAAATATAAAAAACTGTATTATTGTGGAAAATGATGATAAAATTTTTAATATTAAAGATACTTTATATCTGTGTCAAAAGATAAATAGACCAATGGTTCTAGATTATCATCACCATATTTGTAATAGTGATAATTTAAATATTGATGATTATTATAATCAAATATTTTCAACATGGACTGATATAAATCCTAAAATACATTTTTCTAGTCCTAAAAATAAAACAAAAAAAGATATGAGAAGTCATCATGACTATATCAATCCAGAAGATTTTATTAATTTTTTAGAATCTATCAAACATTTAAATTTTAATATTGATATTATGTTAGAAGCTAAAGCTAAAGATGATGCTTTATTTAAATTAGTAAGGCAACTTAAATATATGACTAATTACAAATTCATTGATGAAACTACTTTTGAAGTAAAATAATTTAAAATAATCACCAGTAGTCCAAAGTTACTTTTTAAGGAAAAAAACCGTAAATTTTTACGGTCTTAAAATAAACTAAGTTGACTTGATTCATCCATGCCATCTAAGATTCCCATTGAACGCATTTTTTCAATTAACGTTCCAGAAATCTTTCCACGTTTTTGTAAATCTTCAATACTTAAGAATGTTCCTTTTTCACGTTCTGCAACAATATTATTGGCAACTGTATCACCTAGTCCATCAATAGATGAGAATGGTGGATAAATACTAGTGTCATCTTTTACTCCCCATACTGTTGAGTTACTCTTGTTAAGATCAATTGGTAAAAATTTAATACCACGTGCTGTTGCTTCTAAACAAACTTTCAAACTTTCAAGTTGTCCCATTTCTTTGTTAGTTGCATCATAACCTTTATTTTGGATTTCAATTATCTTAGCTTTTATAGCATCATAACCTTTAATCATTACTTCAACATCAACATCAGTAGCTTTAGAAGTTAACCATGAAGCATAGAAATATACTGGCATATGTACTTTATACCAAGCTATTCTAAACGCACTAATAACATAAGCGGCAGCATGAGCTTTAGGGAACATGTACTTAATCTTTTGACAAGAATCAATAAACCAAGGTTCAATACCAGCTTTTTCCATTGTTTCTTTATGTCCTGCCCACGTATCTGGATCTTTACTAGCACGACCTTTACGTACAAACTCCATTATTTTGAAGGCTTTTATTGGTGCAACCCCATGATACATAAGATAAACCATAATATCATCACGACATCCAATAACCTCTTTAAATGGAACAATATTATTTTTAATTAATTCTTGAGCATTACCTAACCATACATCTGTACCATGTGAAAGACCAGAAATCTTAATAAGTTCGGCAAATGTCGTTGGTTTAGTTTCAGCAACCATACTTACTGTAAATGGAGTACCAAATTCAGGTATACCAAGTGTTCCTGTATCATTCATTATTTGTTCTGTTGTAACACCTAAGGCTTTAGTTGATGTAAAAATACTCATTGTTTCTTTATCATCCATTGGAACTTTCAAAATATCAGTTTTAGTTAAATCTTGAATCATACGAAGTTGAGTCGGATCTGAATGCCCTAAGATATCAAGTTTTAATAAATCTTGGTCTATAGCATGATAATCAAAGTGTGTTGTACGCCATGGACTTGTTGGATCATCGGCAGGAAATTGGAATGGTGTAAAGTCAGATACTTCCATGTAGTCAGGAACAACAACTATTCCTCCTGGATGTTGTCCTGTTGTTCTTTTAACACCAGTACAACCTATAGCTAATCTTTCAACTTCCGCTGTTCGCATTGTTATACCTTTATCTTCACAATAACCTTTTACATAACCAAATGCGGTTTTATCAGCAACTGTACCAATTGTACCAGCACGGTAAACATTATCGACACCAAATAATACTTTGGTATATTCGTGAGCAGATGCTTGGTTTAAATCAGAAAAGTTTAAGTCTATATCTGGTACCTTATCAGCATTAAACCCAAGAAATGTAGCAAATGGCATATCTTGACCATCTTTATACATAGCTTCTCCACAATTAGGACATTTTTTATCGGGAAGATCAAATCCACTTGAATAAGTAGCTCCTAGTGGATTACCATTGTCGTCATTAAAAACACTAGTCTTACAATTTAGACAACGATAATGAGCTGGAAGTGGATTTACTTCTGTTATTCCCATCATAGTTGCAACAAAGCTTGAACCAACAGAACCACGGGAACCAACTAAATAGCCATCATCATTAGAGTGTTTAACTAAACGTTGAGCAATTAAGTATATTGGATCAAATCCACCACCAATAATACCTCCAAGTTCTTTTTTTAGTTTTTTATTTAAAGCTTCATCAGTTAATTCTCCATCTTCTTCTGTCCATTTATCTTTAAGATAACTAGATAATACTTCTTTTACTTTATCAAAACCTGCAACTATTGTTTCATGTACTTTACCAAATACTTCTTTATTAAATTCTTCATCACTAATACTAGGATTAGCTTCTTTTATTCTATCACTAAAACACTTATAAACAATATCACCATATAACTCTTTAGCAATACGTTCTTCAATGTTGTATGGTAAGTTTTCGCCATACCAATCAGCAGCTTTTTCAAATACTAAGTCTGTAACAACACGAGGACAGTCTAAATAAGATTTTCCATCATCACTTTTTACACGAGGTGAGAATGGTATTCCATTTGTATCAATAATAACCTCTATTTCTTCAACCATATCCAATATTTTATTAGTATTAGTAACAACTATTTCATACGCTAAATCTTTATCTAAGAAACTAAAATCACTAAGCATTTCTTCTGTTGTTCTAAAGTGTTGAGATGGAATATTAGTAATATTATTACGAGCAAGTGGATGTCTTCCTCCTCCAGGTACTTTTTGGTTGACAATTATTTCACGGTAAATTTTATCCTCTCGTGTAAAATGATGTACATCACCCGTGGCAACCATAATCTTACCAGCGTCTTTAACAGCATCCACAATTTTTTTGATATGATTTTCAAGTTCAAATTCATCTTTAAAATCACTAGTTTGAATTAAGTGATTATATACTTCTGGTGGTTGAACCTCAACATAATCATAGAAATTGATGATATTAGTAAGTTCTTGCCCTTCTTTGCTTCTAGCTTCTATAAATACCTCTGATTCATAGCATCCACTACCAATAAGCAATCCTTCTCTTAATTCTTCTAACTTACTACGTAAGATACGTGGTGTTTTATAAAGATATACCGTATTAGCTAAAGATATTATCTTAAATAAATTTTTTAATCCCTTTTTATTTACAGCAATAGCATTAAAATGATAAGTACGTCCAAATTTATGAATTTCATCTTTAGAAATTAATCTTTCTAAATCACTGATTTTTTCATAATTTTGAGCAATTAATTTTTTCATCATCTTATCATAAACAAGTGCTGTTCCTTCCGCATCATAATCAGCACGATGGTGAGCATCTTCATCCCAAGGTACATTATAACGTTTAACTAATGCTGATAAACCATGACGAGCATATCCTTGATCTATAGCTCTTGAAAGTTGTAATGTATCTACTACGGTATTTTTAAATTCACCTAAGTTATATTTCTTCATTGCCATTTCAATAAAAGAAATATCAAATTTAGCATTGTGCGCTACCATAGGAAGGTCTCCTGCCCACTCTAAAAACTTACGAGTAACAGTCTCTTCATTATCTTTACCCTTAACCATCTCATCAGTAATATATGTTAAATTAGTAATTTTATCAGGAATATGGCACCCAGGATCAATTAATTCATCAAATCTATCAATTATATTTCCATCACATATTTTAACAGCACCAATTTCAATCATCTGATCTCCACCAGCCGCATTAAAACCAGTTGTTTCTGTATCAAATACAACAAAAGTTGTTCCTTCTAAAGGAAGATCAGTAGGTCTTACAACAATATTGATAGTATCATCAACAAGTGTTAATTCTGTACCATATAAACCTTTAAATTTTTTGCTTGGATCTTCTTGTTTTTTATTATATGAATTAATTATTCCATAAGCTATTGGAAAAGCTTGACATCCATTATGATCTGTAATAGCAACACCACGATATCCCATGTCTATAGCACGGCTAACAAGTTCACAAGTATGCTTACCTAAATCTATTTTTGTTAACCCATCCATTTGACTCATCATCGTGTGAGCATGAAGTTCAACTCTTTTTACTTCTGCCTTGTCTTCTATTTTTTCTACTTTTTTATCTAATTTATTTATATCCCTAGCATTTAATACAAGTTCTTTAGAAAAAGTATCGTTTTTAGTGTAACCTCTAATTTTTAACCAGCTACCAACAACTAAAGCTTTCTTTAAAGTCGAATACTCACTATCTCCTCTAACAAAAACTTTGCAGTACATACTATCTGTATTATCAGTGATTTTTAAAGTGATAATTCTAAAATCAGATTTAGATGATTCAAAATAATCTACACCAAATACATAGGCATCAACTGTAACATTGTCTTCTTCTGAGAATATTGTATTGATTGTTGATACTTTACCATCAATTAATCTTCCTAATATAACATTTGGATCATCTGATTTTTTACTAGAACGATTATAAACTGGTTTATCATTTTTAACCACTTCTTTTTTAGTTTCTTCTTTTATTTCTACTTTCAAACTTTCCTTTATTTCTTCAGTAATACTATTATTTATTTCCGCATTAATATTAATCATTACATCTAGATTTTTAAAACCGATATTCTCTAAATCTTCTAATAATTTAGAAGATAGACTACTCAACTTCATTTTTTCTGCAAGATTACCTACTTCAAATATAATCTTATCATTATCTATTTCACATTTATTATCTTTAAACATTGAAAGTAAAGGATTTTCTTTAGTATATTCATCCATAAATAAATTAATATATTCTTTAATATTATCCACAGTATAATTTTTTAAATTTAATTTAAAACTAACATTCTTTACTGTAGGAAAACCTAGAGGTAGTTTTTCTTTAAATTCAAGATAAGCATCAATACTTAGAGGACTCTCTAAATCTATATAAAAGCAATAATTATCATGATTTCTATTACCTTTTATTTGTTCTATTTTCCCACCATTAAAAGATGATTTATTTAAATCATCGATCTTTATTTGATTTAAAAGAATATTTAGCTTTTCTTCCATACTACGCCCCCCTAAGTCTACTACTAATTATTTTAACATATTTATAATATTTATTTAATATATTTAATGAAAAAATCATGAAAATTCATGATTTTAATTGCTTAAATTAATTTAGATTTTAATACTTTTATAACCAAATTTAACGGTAGCCAGCCGATTTGTATTCTCAAATTGGCACCTACCTAACGGCAAAAACTAAAGATTTTTGCCTATTACAAGCCGAACAAGGTCGACTTACTTATTCATCAATCGATGTACTTCACACATTGATATTTACATCATCTTCTATTTCTATTCAATTACCTTTATGAGAGATTAGATTTTGAGACAGTTATAACTGGGCGAACGCCACCGTAGCTGCCGAGGTTGACGTTGTTTTTGTACAAGTAGCCGTCGCAGTACACATACCAAGCGTTGAGAGAGTCAGACGCAGAAGGGGTTGATGTCCAATAAGTGTATGGAGCACTACTACTATTTAAATTTCCATATAACCATTTTGGTAAATGTTCATCTTTATTGCCTGCTGCTTTATATATTTGATCATATGAAGGTAAGCTTATTTGTGATTCTGTTAATTTTGTCCAACTTGTTGTACTTGTTTTTAAGTATTCTAATGCTCCATCTGCAGCGCATGAATTATCATATCCTGATTTACACCAAGTCACTGTATTCCCACTTGTTGTACCTTTACCATTTGAATCTATGTTCTTATTCATAATCAATGATACGTTATCTCCATTTGTTTCTAATACAAAGAATGTTTTTTCGTCATTATCTCCTAGTTCACAAGTATATTCATCTCCATAGGCATAATTACCACTTGGTATTTTCCCTGTTGTTGCTGTTGTTTTTGCTGTACACAATACTTCTACTTGTGTTGTACTTCCTTTTTCTGTTGCTTCATATGTTTTCTTAGTAGAATTATATGAAACAGAGTAATCTCCTATTGCCATACTTGATGATGATTGATCAACACTCCCATTTGTTATCTTTATTTTTCCTGATGTTGGTTTATTTCCACTCATATTAATTTCTAATTTACCATCTGGTAA
>UQVP01000032.1 GCA_900544605.1 uncultured Mycoplasmatota bacterium
AAAGAAAAGGCTTTACTTTAATAGAATTACTAGCGGTAATAGTAGTACTAGCAATCATCGCTCTTATTGCAACACCAATAGTAATGAATACAATTAAAAATGCGAAGAAAGGAGCAGCAGAACGTTCGGCAGATAACTATATCAAACAAGTAGAAACAGCAGTGGCAGAAGCAAAATTAGGAAATAATTCAGTACCAGACGGAATGTATAGTATTCAACAAGATGGAAATATATGTCCAATAGAGGGATGTGGAGAAAATGATAAAGATAAAATCACAATAGATATGAGTGGAAATAAACCAACAAAAGGAACTGTAGTCATATCCAATGGTGAAGTATTACAAAATGGAACAACAATGACTGTAGGAGATTATGATGTGATATATCGTGATAATAAGTATGCATCTGTGACAACAGTGTATAGATGGTCAGAAGGTTATATAAATATAGGAGATACAATAGACCCAAATGATACATCTAAATTTACAAAAGATGCAAGTATACTTGGGAAAAAGAATTATTTAAAACACGTATTAGATAAAGATAATAAAGTAATAGAATCATATGCATGTTCTATGTTAAAAGATAAAGAATATTGTTTAAAAGCTGTAGGCGTTGAATATGGATATGCAACAAATGCAAGTGATTATAAAGGAAATGTATTGATATTAAAAAAAATAGAAGATGCAAAAATAGAAGGAATAAATTGTAGTTTAGAAGAGGAAGCCTCAAGCTGTTCTGATGCCTCTGAGCATTTGTATACGGAGGGGGATTCCGAAAGTGTTTTGGTGCGTGCATTTGGTTCAGATGCCATTTGCAGTGTCTTTGATGACGGTAGTTCGGATTGTGTTTGTTATTAGTTGCATACTTTACATCCAGAATTATAGAATTTAAATTACGCGTAAGTTAGATATGTAAAACTGTTGAAGTGCTAACAAAAAATGATTAATATGTGAAAAATAAAGCAAATTAATAAAAATTTGCTTTTTATGTGTTATAATTGAATAGGTGATGTTATGGTATACTTAGATTATTCAGCAACTACTCCTGTTGATAAAAGGGTATTAGAAACTTTTGATAAAGCTAGTTTAGAATTTATTGGTAATCCTAATTCGTTACACAAATTAGGGGTTAAATCAAAAGAACTAATTGATAGTTCAACAGAAGCAATTAAGAAAATATTAAATTTAAAAAATAGTGAGATTATATATACTAGTGGGTCTAGTGAAGCTAACAATTTAGCTATCAAAGGAATATGTGAAAAGTATCAAAATAGAGGTAAACATATTATTACAACTCCTTTTGAACATTCATCTATATATGGTCCTTTAAATTATTTAAGTGAATTAGGTTATGAAGTAGATTTTGTTAATCTTGATTTAAATGGAAGAGTAGACTTAGATGATTTAAGAAATAAACTAAGAGATGATACTATTTTAGTTAGTGTGGTAGCAGTTAATAGTGAAATTGGTATTTTGCAACCTATTAATGAAATAAAAGAGATTGTAAAAGAACATCCAAAGTGTTTCTTTCACGTTGATGCGACACAAGCTATTGGTAAAATAAAATTAGATATTAGTGATATTGATTTGGTTAGTTTTTCTGCTCATAAGTTTTTTGGTATTAAAGGAATTGGTTGTTTAATTAAAAAAGATGGAATAAGCTTGAATCCTCAAATTCATGGTGGTAAAAGTACAACTAATTATCGTAGTGGTACTCCTACCGTTGCTTTGATTGCATCATTAGCTAAAGCTTTACGTTTGGTTTATGAAAATATTGATAATGATTACAATCATGTTTTAGAATTAAATAAATATTTGAAGGAAAAATTACAAAATTATAGTGAAGTTAGAATTAATAGTAATGATTATTCTATTCCTCATATTTTAAATTTTAGCGTTCTTGGCGTTAAACCAGAAACAATGTTACATGCCCTAGAAGAAGATGAAGTTTATATATCTACACAAAGTGCTTGTTCAACAGGTGCTAGTTCTAAAGCAGTATTTGCTTTAACAAATGATGAAAAAAGAGCAAACTCAAGTATTAGGGTAAGTATATCAAAAATAACAACAAAAGAAGAAATAGATAAATTTATAGAAGTATTTGATAAATGTTATAAACATTTAATTGAAGTTAGGAGATAATTATGAAAGTATTGAAGTTTAATGCGATATGGTGTAGCGCATGTTTAGTAATGAAAAAAGTATTTAAACATGTTGAAAATATGCATCCAGAACTAGAATTTATTACATATGATTATGATATTGATGAAGATATGGTTGAAAAATATAATATAGGAACAACTATTCCAGTTTTAATATTTTTAGATAAAAATGAAAAAGAAGTGGCTAGAATAGTAGGAGAAAAGAGCTATGAAGAAATAGAAGCAGTAATTGCTAGTATTGAGGAGACTGAATAATGAAAAAGATTTTATTATGGTTAATTTTAACTATTACTTTATTATTCCCGATGGCAATAAATGCAGAAGAAATTAATTTATATTTGTTTCATTCACAAGATTGTACACATTGTCAAAGTGAAAGAAAATGGTTAGAATCTATTAAAGATAAATATGACAACTTAAATATTTATGAATATGAAATAACAAGAAATAGTGATAATAGTGCTTTATTAGATAAGGTAAAAGAAAGATTATCTTCAACAAGTAATTATGTTCCATATACTGTTATTGGAGAGCAACATTGGATAGGTTGGAATGAAGATAATAAAACAAAAATAACGGAAGCTATTGAAAATTATGACTTTTCAAAAAGAGATATTGTAAATGAAGTTATTAATAATATAGATGGTGAGAAAATAGGAAATACTGATGATTCTATTGAAAATAATGATGATAAGACAGAATTTACAGTACCTGTTTTAGGTAAAATAGATGCGAAAAAAGTATCTCTTCCAATTATGGCAATGGTAATTGGTTTTGTAGATGGATTTAATCCTTGTGCTATGTGGGTTTTGATTTTCTTAATTAGTATGTTACTAGGTATGAAAGATAAAAAGAAAATGTGGATTTTAGGCCTTACCTTCTTAATATTTAGTGGGTTAGTTTATTTACTATTTATGTTAGCATGGCTTAATATTGCAGTTAGTTTATCTAGTATTAGATGGATACAACTAATAATTTCAGCAGTAGCGCTTATTGGGGCATTCGTTAATTTACGAAGCTACTTTAAATCGATTATCAAAAAAGATGAAGGTTGTGAAGTAGTCGATAATAAAAAACGTAAGAAATTAATGGAAAGAATAAAGAAATACACAAGTGAAAAAAGTTTATTATTAGCAATGCTTGGTGTAATGGCTTTAGCTTTCTCCGTTAATTTGATAGAACTTGCATGTTCAGCTGGGTTACCTTTAATATTTACACAAGTTTTAGCGCTTAACAATTTAAATGCTTTACAATACGGTATATATATTTTTATTTATTTATTATTCTTCTTAATAGATGATATAGTGGTATTTGTAATTGCTATGAAAACTTTTGAATTAACTGGTATATCAACTAAATATACTAAATATTCACATTTGATTGGTGGTCTTATTATGCTAATAATTGGACTTTTAATGATATTTAAACCAAGCTGGTTAATGTTTAATTTTTAGTATAAAGCAAAAACCTTCTAATATAATTTATTAGGAGGTTTTTATGTGGAAGTTTGTTAAAAAATATTGGTTTCCTATTTCAATATTGTTGTCTATTATTATAGGAAGTCTTTGGGGAAGTTATTTAGGAGAGCGGGCTAGTGTATTAAAGCCTATTGGTGATATATTTTTAAATTTAATGTTTACAATTGTTGTACCGCTTGTATTTTTTACTATTTCAAGTAGTATAGCTTCAATGATTGATCTTAAAAGACTAGGTAAAATAATGGGATACAGTTTAATTGTTTTTACCATAACTTGTATTATTGCATCAGTAGTAATGTTAGTTAGTGTTAAAATCGTCAATCCTCTTGGTAGTAATAGTGTTTTAATTGATGCAACAGAAACAGTAAAAAGCTTAAGTATCGGAGAACAAATTGTAAATGCTTTAACTGTTAATGATTTCAGTGAGTTACTATCAAGAAATAATATGTTACCACTTGTTATCTTTTCTATTCTTTTTGGAGTAGGAGTAAGTGCTTTAGGTGATAAAGGTAAAAAACTTAGTACTAATTTAGAAGCAAATTCCAAAGCTTTAATGAAAGTAGTTCATATTATTATGTATTATGCTCCAATTGGTTTATGTGCCTATTTTATGAATCTTGTTGGATCTTTTGGGGTTAGTTTAATTAGTGGTTATTTACGTAGTTTTATTTTATATACAGTTGTGGGAATAATATATTATTTAGTTTTTTATACTTTATATGCATATGTTGCAGGTGGAAAGAGAGCTGTTAAAAATTTTTATAAAAATGCTTTAAATCCAACTGCAGTAGCTCTTGCTACTCAATCATCTCTAGCAACACTACCAACAAATTTAGAATCTGCATCTAATATGGGAATATCTAAAGATATTAGAGAAGTATCAATGAGTGTTGGAAGTACGATGAATATGCATGGTAGTGTTATGGCATCAGTTTTAAAAATAAGTTTTCTATTTTCTGTTTTTGGAAGAAGTTTTACAGGATTAGATACATATTTAATTGCTATTTTAATATCAGTGTTAAGTGGTGTTGTAATGAGTGGTATTCCTTCGGGTGGTTTAATAGGGGAAATGTTAATTGTTAGTATGTATTCTTTTCCAGCTGGAGCATTTTTAATTATTTCAACAATTGGTATTATAGTTGATGCGCCTGCAACAGCATTAAACGTTATGGGAAATCCAACTAGTGCGATGTTAGTATCAAGATTAGTAGAAGGTAAAAATTGGTTAAAGAAAAAGCTCACGGTGTGAGCTTTTATTCTACTGTAACAGATTTAGCTAAATTCTTAGGTTTATCAATGTCGCATTCTCTTAATTTAGCAACTTCATAAGCAATTAACTGTAAAGGAATTACTGTAAGTAATGGTTGAAGTAAAGGATGAGTGCTAGGAATAATAACTTTTTTATCAAAACAATTATTATCTAGGTTTTCATTTGCAACTAAAATAGTTTTAGCCCCTCTAACTTTTACTTCTTTTACATTACTAATAGTTTTATCTTTGATACTATTATCAGTTATAATAGCAATAACAGGAGTATCTTTATCAATTAAAGATATAGTTCCATGTTTTAATTCTCCAGCAGCGTATGCTTCACTATGAATATAAGAGATTTCTTTTAACTTTAATGAACCTTCTAAAGCAATGGCGTAATCAATACCTCTACCTAGAAAGAAAATATCATCATCTTTATAAATTTCTTTAGCTATTTTTTGGTAATTATCATTATTAATAAGTTGTTCAATTTTATTAGGAAGTAGTTTTATTTCTTTTAATATTTCAATTATTTCATCTTTATTTAAAAGATTATTTTTGTTAGCAATAGCAAGACTAATTAAAGAAAGTAGGGCAACTTGAGCAGAATATGCTTTTGTTGTTGCAACAGCAATTTCATTACCAGCTTCAGTATATAAAACAATATCTGATTCTCTAGCGATGGAACTTTCTTTTACGTTGATAATTCCTAAAGTATCAATTTTATTTTCTTTAGCAAGCTTTAAAGATGCTAGAGTGTCAGCAGTTTCTCTTGATTGTGAAACAACAATAACTAACTCTTCTTCATCAAAGAAATGTTTTTTATAACGATATTCACTAGCTATTTCAACATCTACGGGAATGTTAGCGTAGTTTTCAATCAAGTTTTTACCAACTAACCCAGCATGGTATGCACTACCACATGCGACAATAGATATTTTTTTGTATTTTGATAAGTCAGGTATCTTGTCGCTAATTTTATCATCAGTTATATATTTATCAAATGTTTTTTTGATGACACTAGGTTCTTCATGTATTTCTTTTAACATAAAGTGTTCATAACCGTTTTTTTCAATATCCATAGCGTCACCACTAAATGTTCTGATGTCTTTTTTAATTACTTTATTATTTTTATCATAACACTCGATTTTATCATCAGTTATTTTAGCAAACTCTAAATCATCTAAAGTTATATATTTATTTGTATATTTTAAGATAGCAGGAACATCACTGGCAATAAAGTTTTCATTATCACCAACACCAATTATCAAAGGACTAGCATTCCTTACTGTATATAAAGTATCTTTATCATCACTACAAATGATACCTAAAGCATATGAACCTTTTACCATATTTTTAAACTCTTCAATGCTTTTAATCATATCTTGATTTTTTTGATATAAAAAATCAAGTAAAGCACAACCAACTTCTGAATCAGTTTCGGTTTTAAAAGTATAACCTTTACTAATCAAGTCTTTTTTTATTTCTTCATAATTTTCAATAATTCCGTTATGAACTAAAGTAATTTTACCTACCTTATGAGGATGAGCATTTACTTCATTAGCTTCTCCATGCGTTGCCCATCTTGTATGTCCTATTCCTAAAGTAGATTTTTCATCTACACTTACTTTATCTTTTAGATTTTTAATTTTACCTTTGTTTTTTATAATTTCTATATCATTTGTTAAGAAAGCTATTCCAGCAGAGTCATAGCCTCTATATTCTAACTTTTCTAAGCCATTAATTAATACTTCAATAGCATTTTTTTTACCAATGTATCCAACGATACCACACATATTATTTACCTCTTTCCACAATAAAAACATGTGTGATATATTCTTTGTTACAATGTTGATTTTGCTTTTTATATATATCTTAACGGGTCACTTAACCGTAGTAGCATCCGCCGAATTTTCGATAACTACTTCCTCGTCACCAATTTAATGGTCTGGCGCTAATTACAAATTATTCCTTTCTATTTTTGTAATTTTCTATTAACATTATATTCTATTTATATCTTTAAGTCAAAGTTTTACTTTTAAAACAATTCCCAAATGTGTAAAAATAATATATAATATTTGATAGGTGGTAATATGGAAAAAGTATTAATACTTTGTGATGATAGTGTAAATACTAATAATATTAATGATTATTTAAAAAAAGATAAATATAAAAATTTAAATATTGTTATAAGTTCTAGTGTTAGTGATATTGAAAATGAAGATGTTACCATTGTTATTTACATAAGTAATTGTCAAAGATATAATACTAGTTTAGAAATAGGTAGCAATGTTGTTGTTAATGAAATATTCAAAAAAATTAATAATGAAGACAAAAGAATATTATCATCTTTTAGTACAAATTATTATTTAACGGAAGCTTCTGAAAGTTTAAATAAACCGATATCTATTGTCAATGCTTCATCTAGTACTAACTTACTAGATGAAATGTATAATAAGTATAGCTGTTTAGCTTACAATGAAAATTTATATGATATATTTGATATTTGTTCAAAGTTAAATAAAAAAGTCAGTAGTATTTTAAAAGTTGTAGATAGCTCTAATGTTAATTATGATGATATAATTGAAATAGTCTTAGAATCTTTATTATAAAAAAAAGATAAAGGAGTATACTAAAGAAAGGTGATTATATGTATAAGTGTTTTGATTTAGGTTCTTATAAGTTACATTGTATTAAAAATAATCGATTTAAGGAAACCAAGTTAATTATCAATTTTAAAAGAAAAGTAAAAAAAGAAGAGATAACATTAAGAAGTTTGCTTTCTAAAGTTATGTTAGAATCAACTAAAAATTATCCTACAAGTAGATTAATGGCAATAAAAACAGAAGATCTTTATAATTCAATGTTAGGTTCATCTTCTTATTTATCAGGAAATTATTCGGTAATTAGTTTTGAAACAATGTTTTTAAACGATGTTTATGTTGGTGATGACTTATTTAATAAAGCTGTTGATTTTATTTTAGAAATTATTAATAATCCAAATGTTAGTGATAATAAGTTTGATTCTAAAACTTTTGAACTTGCTAAAAAATCATTAAAAGAAGAAATAGAATCATTAAAAGATAATCCACGTAGATATGGTATGTTAAAACTTTATCAAGAGATAGATTCAAAAGCAGTATCTAGTTATAACGCAGTTGGATATTTGAGTGATTTAGAAAAAATAACAGAAGAAAGTTTATATGAATACTATAAAAGTATCTTTAAAAAAGATATTATGGATATCTTTATCATTTCACCAAATGAATTTGACGGAGTAAAAGAAATGTTTAGTAAGAAACTTGATTATAAAGTATTAAGAAAGAAAAGCGGAAGTCACTTTGTTGATTATAATAAGTATCGTTCTAAAAATAAAATTGTTCATGAAAAATCTGATTTTGAACAAAGTAACTTATATGTGGCATGTAAATTTGATAAATTAACTGATTTTGAAAGAAAATATGTTAGTGTTGTATATTCTTATATTTTAGGGGGAGGACCTTCATCAAAATTATTTACAACGGTTCGTGAAGAAAACTCACTTTGTTATTCTATTTCCAGTTCATTTAAAGGCATTTATAAATTTTTAGTTATATCAGCAGGAATTAACGCTAAAGATTTTAAAAAGTGTTTAAGTTTAACTAAAAAACAAATTAAAGATATGGCTTTAGGTAAGTTTGAAGAAGAAAAAATAGATGAAGCAATTATAACTTATTTAAATAGTTTTAAAGAATTAAAAGATTCACCTAGCAGTATTTTAAATACTTATATTAGTCATGAATATTTTGATGCTGATTTAATAGAAGAAAGAGAAAAGAATATTAAAAAAGTAACAAAAGATATGGTTATTAATTTTGCTAAAAAAGTTCACATAGATACAGTTTATGTTTTAGAAGGGAAGAAGAAAGATGAATAAGATAACACTTAATAATTTAGATATTGATATATATCATGAGTATCTAGATAATGGTTTAAATGTTTATGTAATACCTAAAAACGATGTTAATAATATCTATGCAACTTTTACAACAAATTATGGTTCTAACGAAATAGAATTTGTTCCACTTGGCGAAAAGAAAATGGTTAAAGTACCTTTAGGTATAGCGCATTTTCTAGAACATAAAATGTTTGAACAAGAAGATGGAAAAGATCCTTTTGCTTTCTTTGGTGAACGTGGTAGTGATGCTAATGCTAATACAAATAACTTTAAAACCACATATCTTTTTTCAGGACCAGAATTTTTTGAAGATAATATGAACTATTTACTTGATTATGTTCAGTCTCCTTATTTTACTGATGAAAATGTCGAAAAAGAAAAAGGAATTATTGAACAAGAAATAAAAATGTATCAAGATGATCCTTATACAATGATGTATGAAAGATTATTAAAAAATTCATTAATTAATAATCCGATGAAAGATCCTATAATTGGAACAATTGAAAGTGTTAAATCAATAACTAAAGAAGAACTCTATACTTGTTATAATACTTTTTATCACCCTGCAAATATGTTTGTAGTAGTTAGTGGTAATGTGGATCCAGAAAAAACAATTAAATTAATAGAAGAAAATCAAAAGAAAAAAGAATTTGAAGATTTTAATAAAATTAAAGTTAAAGAATATAAAGAACCAGATAAAATTGAAAAAGCTAAAGAAACATTAAATTTAAATGTTACTATTCCTAAAGTATGTCTTAGTTATAAAATAAATATCTCTAAAATAAAAGGTGTTAGTGAAAGAAAAGTAAAAACATATTTATCAATATTTTTTGATTTAAAATTTGGTATGACTTCGCTTCTTAATGAAGAGTTACGTGAAAGAGATATAATTACTGATTCATTGGGTGGCGATGCAATTGATGTAAAAAGTCATGTCCTTTATACTGTTTGTGGTGAAACGAATAGAAAAGATGAATTGCTAGAAGCTTTAATGAATAGTATGGAAGATTTAAGCATTAATGAAGATGAACTAGAACGCAAGAAAAAAGTATATCTTAGTTCATTAATATATATGACTGATAATATATTTAGATTAAATCATAAAGTTATGAATGATATCAACAAATATGGTGAAATAATAGATAATAATTATGATGAAATAAAATCTTTAAACATTATTGAAATGCGTAAGGTTTTAAATTCTGTTGATTTTAGTAATTATAATGTTATTGTTGTAGAAAAAGATAATTAGTTTTATCTTTTTTTGTTTATAAGAAGAAAATCGAAAAATTATGTTGTATGTTATAAGTAGGAGATGAAAGTTATTAATTATTATGGAGAGATAAAACAGGAATTAATAAATAATGAGAT
>UQVP01000033.1 GCA_900544605.1 uncultured Mycoplasmatota bacterium
TAATAAATCCGAGTGATACATCTAAATTTACAAAAGATGCAAGTACATTAGGAAAAAGTTCTTATTTAAAACATGTATTAGATAAAGATAATAAAGTAAAAGAATCATATGCATGTGCTGTATTTAATGGTAAAGAATATTGTGTAAGAGGTGGAAAAGACAATAATGGTAATTCTTTCTATGGATATGCTGAAAATAAAGCGGATTATACAGGAAATGCATTAATATTAAAACAAATAGAAGATGCAAAAATTGAAGGAGTAAGCTGCGGCTTCATTGCGCGCAGCTCTGACTGCTACGTTGGCGCTGTTTTTTTGAGTGCGGATTTGAATGGTCACGTTGATACGGGCGTTGGTGAAGGCAGCTGCGACGTCCGTGATGATGGTAGTTCGCGTTGCGGAGGCTAATAGTTGCGTGTCATACATCTCAGAATCTAGAATCTAATATTTTGAAAATAAAATGCCATAAATATTTTGAAATATTTATGGTTATTTTTATAGTAAATCACTTATAATTTATTGAAAAAATTAATATAATGTGGTAAAATTAATAACAGTTAGGAGGAAATACTCATGAAAGTTGTTTTAATGATTGTATCAATTTTATTAATTGCTATTGTACTTTTACAAAGTGGTAAAGCAGAAAGTGCTTCTAATGCTATCACTGGAGGTAATGATAGTTTATTTGCTAATCGTAAAGAAAGAGGCGGAGAATTAGTTATTAGTCGTGTTACTTTAGGATTAGGAATTTTATTCTTTATATTATGTTTTATAATTGGTTTTTAATAGTGTAAACATTTACACTATTTTTTTATGTTTAATTATGAAAAAATTTATATGCTACCAATATATATTTTTTTTTGATATAATATTATAAGGGTGTAAAGTATGAAAAATATTTATGGTTTATCAATTAGTGATTTAGAAGAATACTTTTTAAATATTGGTGAAAAGAAGTTTAAAGCTATTCAAGTTTTTGAATGGCTATATCAAAAGAGAGTTACTTCTTTTGATGAGATGACTAATATTAAAAAAGCTGTTTTAGATAGATTAAAAGATGATTTTGAAATAAAGAGAGTAGAAATAGTAGACAAACAAAGTGATGTAGATGTTTCAAAATATTTATTTAAACTTAAAGATAATGAGTTTGTTGAAGCTGTTTTAATGAATCATGATTATGGTAATAGTATTTGTGTTTCTACCCAAGTTGGATGTAACATGGGATGTTCATTCTGTGAAAGCGGTAGAAGGCGTAAAGTTAGAAATCTTGAAGTATACGAGATGGTAACACAAATTTTAGAAGTTGAAAGAGAAAATAAAGAACGTATCTCTCATGTCGTTTTGATGGGAATAGGAGAACCTTTTGATAATTATGATAATGTTATTAAGTTTATTGATATTATTAACCATGATAAAGGTATAGCTATAGGTTCAAGACATATTACTGTTTCAACATGCGGAATAGTGCCTAAAATAAAGGAATTTACTAATTATGATAAACAAGTTAATTTAGCAATTTCACTTCATGCACCTAATGATGAGATAAGAAATCAAATAATGAAAATAAATAAAGCTTATCCAATCAAAGAAGTGATTGATGCGGTAAAAGAATATATAAAAAAAACAAATAGAAGAGTTACTTTTGAATATATATTATTAAGTGGTGTAAATGATACGGAAGCTTGTGCTTTAGAGTTATGTCATTTATTACGTGGAATGAATTGTTATGTCAATTTAATTCCTTATAATGAAACTAGTCATATCATTTATAAAAAAAGTGATAAAGATACAATAACGAAGTTTTATGATGTACTTAAAAAAAATAATATAGGAGTAACAATAAGAAGAGAATTTGGATCAAAAGTAAATGCAGCTTGTGGACAACTTAGGTCTAAACACGAGGAGGGAGAATAATGGAATATAGTTATTTAACAGATCCTGGAAAAGTAAGAGATCATAATGAAGATAGCGTTACAGTAATAAAAAATAGTAGTGGTGAGATTCTACTTGCGGTTGCTGATGGAATGGGTGGACACCGTGGTGGTGAAATTGCCTCTAGTATAGCTATTTCACATATTGGAAAAAGATTTGCTGAAATTAGTAGTCTTGGTAATAAAGAAGATGCTATAAACTGGATTAAGGATGTTGTAAGTGAAGCTAATGTTCAAATTTATAAATATACAAATGAAAATCCTGAAAGTGCTGGAATGGGAACAACTTTAGTTCTTGCTGTTTTGACTAATCAGTTTTTATTATTTGGTAACATTGGTGATTCATCAGGATATGTTTTTAAAAATGAAAGAATACATAAGATTACAACCGATCATACTTTAGTTAATTTACTTGTAAAATCTGGTGAGTTAACTGAAGAAGAAGCTAAAGATCATCCTCGTAAAAATGTGCTTATGCGTGCGCTTGGGGCAACAACAAAAGTTGAGATGGATATTTTTGATGTAGAGCGTGATGTAGATGGCATAATGCTATGTAGTGATGGTTTAACTAATATGCTTGATGATGAACAAATATCAAAAGTATTATGTGAAAATACTAGTGTAGAAGAAAAATTAAAAAAATTAATTATAAAGAGTAATAATCGAGGTGGTACTGATAACATCTCAGTTGCGTATTTAAGTATGGAGGATGGTGAATAGTATGGTTATTAAAGGACAAAAAATAAATGACAGATATCAAATAATCAGAATGATTGGTGAAGGTGGAATGGCTAATGTTTATTTAGCTCACGATACTATTTTAGACCGCGATGTTGCTGTAAAAATACTTCGTGGTGATCTAGCAGATGATGAAAAATTTGTTCGTCGTTTTCAAAGAGAAGCTATTTCAGCATCATCTCTTTCACATCCTAATATTGTTGAGATGTATGATGTAGGTGAGGATGATGGGCAATATTATATTGTTATGGAGTATGTAGAAGGAAAAACTTTAAAAAGTTTAATCAAACGTCGTGGGGCTTTAACACTACCAGAAGTTATTGATATAATGTTACAATTAACATCTGCCGTTGCATGTGCACATGATAGTTATATTATTCATCGTGACATAAAGCCACAAAATGTATTAATAAAAGAAGATGGTACTGTTAAAATTACTGATTTTGGAATAGCTATGGCTTTAAATAGTAATGAACTTACACAAACTAATTCAGTAATGGGTTCAGTACATTATCTTCCTCCAGAACAAGCTAATGGTAGTGGTGCTACTATAAAAAGTGATATTTATTCACTAGGTATTTTAATGTTTGAACTATTAACAGGAAATCTACCTTTTAAAGGAGAGAATGCTGTTGAAATAGCAATTAAACAGATGCGTGAAAAAATACCTA
Source organism: uncultured Mycoplasmatota bacterium (assembly GCA_900544605.1). Taxonomy (GTDB): domain Bacteria; phylum Bacillota_I; class Bacilli_A; order RF39; family UBA660; genus SIG204. The sequence continues at coordinate 3,340 of UQVP01000033.1, forward strand.
GTGTATGTGAAATAAATCCTCATATTCCACAATCTGTTGAAAATATTATTTTAAAAGCTTGTGCTAAAAATCCTAAAAATAGATATGATAATGTTTTAGAGATGCATGATGATATTAAAACATGTTTAAATGAAGAACGTAAAGATGAAAAAAGAATAACATATCGTTATTCAGAAAATGATTTGGAAGAAACAAAGATAATGCCTCCTATAACAGATAAACCAAATAAAAATGATGATGTTAAAGTTGAAAAAATTAGTGAGGAAATAACTAAAGAAGATAAAAAAATTAATAAAATAATTTTGGTATTAGTAGGAATAGTAGTTGGTTTAGTAGCACTTATTACAACAACATTATTAATTTTGCCACGTCTTTCTAATAAAAAAGAAATAGTTGTACCTAATGTTTCTAATTTAAGTATTGTTGATGCTGAAAAAACATTGAAAGATGCTGGTTTTGAAATAGCTGGAGAAAATAAGTTAGAATCATCTTCTACAGTAAAAGAAGGAGTAGTTATTAGAACTGATCCTATTAGTGGTGTTTCAAGAAAAAAAGGTACAATAATAACTTTAATAGTTTCTAGTGGTGAAGAGGGTATTGTTTTAGAAAATTATGTAGGCTCTAATTATTATGAGGTAAAAGGTAAATTAGAGGCAAGCGAAATCAAAGTAACAGTAGAAAAAAAAGAAATAAGTGATAAAACATTAAAAGAAAATACTATTATTGAACAATCTCCAGCAGCAGGTACTAAAGTGGTAAAGGGAGATACAGTAAAATTAATTATTCCAGATGTTATTACTAATTATCCAAACTTTGTAAGTGAAGGATGGAAAGTAGATGATATTGAAACATTCTGTAGTGAATATGGTATTACTTTAACTGTTGTTGAAGAAGAAACAAATGAATATCCAGCAGGTACAGTTATTAAACAAAGCAGAAGTGCAGATACTAAGGTTATATCAGGAGCAACTTTAAAAATAACAGTAGCTAAAGAAAAACAAACAACAAATACTGAGAAACCAACAGAAAATGCAGAAGAGGAACCAAGTAATTAATGGAAGGAATTATTATCAAAAATATCAGTAATGATTATACTGTTCAAGTTGATAATGAAATTTATGTTTGTAAACCACGTGGTAAATTTCGTAATCTAAATCTAATACCATTGGTAGGGGATAAAGTTGTTTTCGATGAAAGAAATAATTATTTATTAGAAATAAAAGAACGTAAAAATGAATTAATAAGACCTCCTGTTGCTAATATAGATCAAGCCGTTATAGTTATGAGTATTTCTAAACCTGATTTTTCAGATAATCTTTTAGATAAACTATTGTGTGTTATTGAATTTAATAACATTAAACCAATTATCTGTTTTACTAAAATAGATTTGTTAAAAGATGATGAAGTAAAAGAAGCTTATAAATTTATGAACTATTATAAGAAAATTGGTTATGAAGTTTATGAAAATACAGAATTAGCAAAAATAAAGGATATTTTTAAAAATAAAGTTACAGTATTCACCGGCCAAAGTGGTGCTGGTAAGTCAACTTTGTTAAATAGATTAAATCCTGATTTAAATATTAAAACTGATGAAATTTCTAAAGCTTTAGGAAGAGGAAAGCATACAACTAGACATGTTGAACTTATTCATTTGTTTGATGGTCTAGTTGCTGATACACCAGGGTTTTCTAGCTTGTCATTTATTGGAATGACAAATGACGATATCAAAAATAATTTTATTGAATTTAATAAATATCGTGATAAATGTGCTTATAAAGATTGTAAACATCATTTAGAAGAAGATTGTGAAATAAAAAGACAATTACAAAATAATAATATTTTAAAGAGTCGTTATGATAATTATTTGAAATTTATAGATAGAAGGTGAATTATGAAAATAGCAGCGTCATTTTTATCAATAAAAAATGGGATAAAGAAAAATGTAGAAAGATTAGATAAAACAACTATTGACTATTTACATGTTGATATCATGGATGGAAAGTTTGTTCCAAATAAAACTTGGAGTTTTAGACAAGTTAAGCATATTTTAAAGAAAACAACAACTCCTAAAGATATTCATTTGATGGTAAAAGATGTAAAGAAATATATAAATAAATATAAAAAAATACGTCCTGAAATTATCACTTTCCATTACGAGGCAACAGATGAATGGTTTGAAATGATAAGAATCTTAAAGCATGAAGATATAAAAGCTGGAATGTCAATTAAGCCTAACACTGATATTTCTAAAATAATGCCATATTTGGAATATTTAGATGTTGTACTTGTGATGAGTGTTGAACCTGGAAAAGGTGGACAATCATTTATTCCAAGTTCTATTAAAAAAATTCAAGAACTTGATAAAATTAGAAAAGAAAAGAATTATCAATTTGCTATAGAAGTAGATGGTGGTGTTAATGACAGCAATTTTAAATTATTAGAAGAAAACAATGTTGACACTGTTGTTGTTGGTAGTTATTTAGCGAAAAGAAGAACTTTTCAAAAAAATATTGATAGTTTAAGAGAATCAAAAAAGCAAAACTAAATTTTAAAGTTTTGCTTTTATTTTTTCAGTATTTTTAAAGTTTAATTTAGCAATTTCACTTAATTTATCTATACCATATTTTTTAACAATAGTTAAACCTTGTTCATCAACTTTATCACTAGCACCTTTAAGTAAATTCATTCCTAAGTTTTTACTTAATTTATCAAATTCTTTTAAAAAGATATATCTACTAATTATAGAAGCACAAGCAACGCTTAAACATTTATCTTCAGCTTTTGTCATGAAGGTAATGTTTCTTACAACGTTTGAACTAGTTTTTAGATAATTAAAATAAACATAAGGTTCAGCAAATTGATCAACAACGATATAGTCATAATTTTGTTCTTTATTTTTAATTGTCATTAAAGCTTTATTATGTAAAATAGCTTTAATTTTATTCATATTAATATCACTGTTATATTTTTCATTATATTCTTTATTACTTAAAATTATACTTTCATATGGAATGGTCTTAATGATTTTAGGAACAACTTCTAATATTTTATCATCAGTCATTTTTTTAGAGTCTTTTACACCTAATTCTTCTAAAAAAGGAATGTTTTCTTTTCCTACAAATGTAGCTGTAACAACAATTGGACCAAAGTAGTCTCCTGTGCCAACTTCATCAGAACCTATTGTACTAGCATAATAAATTTTAGGATTTATATAATCTAGTTTTTCTTTTTTTTCTTTGTTTGCACTATTTTTAACATCAACTTTGCCACTATTAAGTTTTTCAGTTGTAATCCAAAAATCACTAGCTAAATCAGCATCTTTTCCTTGAAAAACAACTTTACCAGATTCATATAATGTAATAACAGTATCACCATCTTTAGCTTGCCATTTAGCATATGGTGGTGTATTAGGTCTTTTACACCAATCTAATTCTTCACTCATCATATCTTGTGTTTTATCACAAACTTTAAAAGTTATAACACCAACTTTATTTTTTTCCATAGATAACCTCCGTGTCTAATCTTATTTTATCATAAAAATAATGAAATTACTTTATTTTTTAAATAATTTATAATATAATTTAAATAGGAGAGAATGTTATGAAAATAGTTGATATTGTTATTTTGATTATTATTTTATTAGGGGCAGTTATAGGTTTTAAAAGAGGTTTTACAAGATCGTTAGTATCTGCTTTAGGTTTTATTGTTATTGCTATTTTAGCTTACTTTTTAAAAAATCCATTATCTATACTTTTATATGAAAATTTACCATTCTTTAAATTTGGTGGTATTTTAAAAGGTGTTACAGTTTTAAATATAGCTTTGTATGAACTTCTAGCTTTTGTTATAGTTTTAGCTATTTTAGGTGTAGCTTTAAAAATATTGATGGTGGCAACTTCGGTATTTGAAAAAATATTAAAAATGACTATTATTTTAGGAATACCTTCTAAAATAATGGGGGCAGTGGTAGGAGCTTTAGAAGCCTTTGTTATAGTATTTATATCTTTATATGCTTTATCGTTACCAATTTTTAATATTTCTATTGTAAATGATTCTAATTGGAAAGATACTATTTTAAATAAAACACCAATATTGTCTGCTTTTTCTAAAGATACAATGCAAGTGATTGATGAATTCGCTGGTATAAAAGAAAAATATAAAGATAATAATAAAAATGCTGAAGAATTTAATAAAGAAGTTTTAGATTTGTTTTTGAAATATGATGTGGTAAAAGTGTCATCAATTGATAAATTAGTTGAAAAAGGAAAATTACAAATAAATAATATTGAAGAAATATTAATGAAGTATAGGGAGGGTTAATATGAGCGTTATACATGGAAATGAAAAAGATTTTGAAAATTTAATTAATAATGATTTAATAGTAGTAGATTTTTTTGCTACTTGGTGTGGTCCTTGTAAAATGTTAGGGCCAGTATTAGAAACACTAGACTATGAAGTATTAAAAATAGATGTTGATGAATGCCCTGATTTAGCTAGAAAATACGCTATTATGAGTGTCCCAACATTAATGATTTTTAGTAAGGGTGAAGTAAAATCTAAACGTAGTGGGTTTATGCCTAAAGAAGCTTTAGAAGAATGGATAAAAGAAAATAAATAAAAAAGTTTACTATTGTGAACTTTTTTTGTATAATATAGATGGTGATGATAAATGAAACGTGGTTTTACTTTGATTGAGTTATTAGGAATAATAGTAGTACTTGGTATAATAGCAACTATAGTAACTCCTGTAATTCAAAGTACGTTAGCGCAAAATCAAGAAAGTGTTTATAATACATTAGTAAAACAAATAGAAGGTAGCGCTAAAGATTATTTAGAATATAATACTGATAAGTTACCACAAGATGAGGGATATTCTACTATTGTTAAATTAGGTGAAATGAAGGAAGCTGGTTTTATTCAAATAAGTATTAAGAATCCTAAGACAGATAATATTATTTCTAATGAAAGTTATGTAACTGTTACTAAAAAAGGAAATAATTATACTTTCGAAACAACTATTCATGATTTAACAGATGCTGATGAAGTAGTAAGTGGAGCACCTAGTATTTCTGTAGATAAAAATGCTAATGAAACTATTTCAATTGGTAGTACTTATAAATTTGATGAAAAAGTGACTGTTGATGGAACAGAAGATTCAGATTTTTCTAGACAAATAATTAAAGATAATAAAGAGGTTGCTAGCATTGATACTTCAGTTAAAGGAATATATGAAATTTATTATAGTAAATTAAAAGATGGTAAACTTGGTATAACGATAAGAACTATAAGAGTGGCATAAAAAAACATTTGCAAAAATTGCAAGTGTTTTTTCTTTAGAATTTACGATATAATCCTATTGCTTTACCTAAAATAGTGACATTATTTAAAATAATTGGATCCATTGTATCATTTTCTGGTTGTAATCTAAAATAGTTTGCTTCCTTATAAAATGTTTTTAAAGTAACTTCATTTTCATCTGTCATAGCAACAACTATTTCACCATTACGAGCCGTATTTTTTTTCTCAACGATTACGATATCGCCATCAAATATACCAGCATTAATCATACTATTACCACTAACTTTTAAAGTAAAAACATCTTTATTAGTAGGAAGCAGGTAAGTTGGTAATGAAAAATATTCATCAGGTTGTTCAATAGCTTCAATTGGGCTTCCAGCTGTGATTTTACCAAGTAAAGGAACCTCAACAACATTTTCATTTTTAGGTTCAAACTCGTTTTCTACTAGTAACTCAATAGCTCTATTTTTACTTCCTTGTTTTTTTATCCAACCTTTTTCTTCTAGATTTTGTAAATGGGCATGAATAGTAGCTGGACTAGATACATCTAATGCTTCACCAATTTCACGTACTGTAGGTGGGTAACCATTAGAAACAATAAATTTTTTGATATAAGTTAAAATTTCATTTTGTCTTTTAGTTAACTCTTCCATTTTTCCTCCTTTTTACTTTACGTTTACATTATAACAGTATTTTTAAAAAAAGTCAAACATTTGTTTGCAAAACTATTGACACAAACAATTGTTCGTGATAATATATAATCAGAGATGAGGAGGAATTAAGATGAAAGAAATATTAAAAAGTAAAATTGTTATGGGGTTTGTATTATTAATATTAGGAGTTATATTTATTGATTCTTCTATTACTGTTAGATTAGAAAGAAAGGTTGATAGTAATAATGATACTATTGCTATGGCAGATATAAAGTAATGTAAATAAACATTATTAATCATTGACAAGCTAAAAACAAATTTGTATAATTAATACAGTAAAGGAAAGTGGTTGTATGGTTAAAGTAGTTGTTAAAATAACAGAAATACCAACCTGGGGGGGGGTTATTTAATCATACTATAATAATAAATA
>UQVP01000034.1 GCA_900544605.1 uncultured Mycoplasmatota bacterium
GGATTATCAACATGGTTATATGGAAATTTACATGTTAATAATAGTGCACCACACGGTTATTGGACATCAACCCCTCGTGCGTCTTACTCTAACTACGCTTGGTATGTTTACTACGGCGGCTCCTTGAACTTCCGCAGCGTCGACTACGACGACTATGGCGTTCGCCCAGTTATAACTGTCTCAAAATCACAAATGAAATAAAAAGATTGACATGATAAATTAAAATGATATATAATAGTCACATAAAAACTTTGAACTTGAGGAGTAAACTAAAGCGTTTTAAAGAGAGTCTATGGTTGGTGGAAATAGATAAACTAATTAGTTGAAGGTAGCAAGCTAGTTGAATATCTAAGTAAATAGGATATTACGTATATTATGCGTTAAATAATTAAGGTGTAGAAATACATAAATTAAGGTGGTACCACGTAAACTCACGTCCTTATCTAGGATGTGAGTTTTTTATATTTTAACAGGAGGAATATTATGTTAGAAAGTAAATATAATCATTTAAGCGTTGAAGAAGGAAAATATGAAAATTGGAAAGAAAAGGGATATTTTGAATCTGGTGATTTAAGTAAGAAACCATATTGTATTGTTATTCCACCTCCAAATGTAACAGGTAAATTACATTTAGGACATGCTTGGGATACAACCCTTCAAGATATTATTATTCGTTATAAAAGAATGGATGGATATGATGCTCTTTGGGTCCCTGGTATGGATCATGCTGGAATAGCAACGCAAGCTAAAGTTGATAAAAAATTAAAAGAACAAGGTATAAAACCACGTGAAATGAATCGTGAAGAGTGGCTTGATCATGCATGGGCTTGGAAGAGAGAATATGCTGATAATATTCATGCACAATGGGCTAAAATGGGATTAAGTTTAGATTATACCAAAGAAAGATTTACTCTAGATGAAGGACTTAGTAATGCTGTTAAGCATGTCTTTGTAACTTTATATAATGAAGGATTAATATATAGAGGCGAAAGAATTATTAACTGGGATCCTGAAGCTATGACAGCACTTTCTAATGAAGAAGTAATATATAAAGATGTAGAAGGTGCATTCTATCACATTAAGTATTTTATAGAAGGAACTAATGATTACTTAGAAGTTGCAACAACTCGTCCTGAAACATTATTTGGAGATACTGCTGTTGCCATTAATCCTAGTGATGATCGTTATAAACATTTGATAGGTAAAAATGTCGTTCTTCCAATTGTTAATAAGTTAATACCTATCGTAGGTGATGAACACGCTGATCCAGAATTTGGAACTGGTGTAGTTAAAATAACTCCTGCTCATGATCCTAATGACTTTGAAGTAGGAAATAGACATAATCTTGAAAGAGTTATTGTTATGAATCCTAATGGTACAATGAATAAGAATGCTGGTATTTATGAAGGAATGGATCGTTTTGCTTGTCGTGAGAAACTTGTAAATGATTTAAAAGCACAAGACTTACTTATATCTATTGAACCAATTGTTCATAGTGTAGGTCATAGTGAAAGAACAGATGTAATGGTTGAACCTTACTTATCTAAACAATGGTTTGTTAAGATGCGACCACTTGCTGATAGAGTATTAGAAAATCAAAAAAATAAGGATACAAAAGTTAATTTTGTTCCAGAAAGATTTGAAAAAACTATGAATCACTGGATGGAAATTACTTACGATTGGTGTATTTCTCGTCAACTTTGGTGGGGACATAGAATTCCTGCTTGGTACAAAGGGGAAGAAGTATATGTTGGTATAAATCCACCTGAAGGTGAAGGTTGGGTACAAGATTCAGATGTATTAGATACATGGTTCTCTAGTGCTTTATGGCCATTTTCAACACTTGGTTGGCCAGAAAAAACTGATTTACTAGCACGTTACTATCCTAACAACGTTTTAGTAACAGGATATGATATAATTCCTTTCTGGGTAAATAGAATGACTTTTCAAGGACTTCACTTTACAGATCAAAGACCATTTAAAGATTGTCTAATACATGGGCTTATTCGTGATAAACAAGGACGTAAAATGAGTAAATCATTAGGTAATGGTGTAGATCCTATGGATGTTATCGAAAAATATGGATGTGATTCATTGAGATTTTTCCTAACAACATCAACTGCTCCAGGTATGGACTTAAGATATGATGAAGAAAAAGTTGCTTCAACTTGGAACTTTATTAATAAACTTTGGAATGCATCACGTTTTGTTTTAATGAATATTGAAGATTTAACAAAGGACACTTATACATTAGATAATTTATCAATTAGTGATAAATGGATTTTAACAAAGCTAGAAAATTTAATTAAAACAGTTAGAAAACATATGGATAATTATGAATTTAACGTTGTTGGTACAGAACTTTATGGCTTTATATGGAATGATTTCTGCGATTGGTATATAGAACTTGCTAAAGGAAATATGAATAATACAACAAAGAGTGTCCTTCTTACTGTCTTAACAGATATATTAAAGATGTTACACCCATTTATGCCATACGTAACAGAAGAAATATATTTGATGTTACCACTACATGACGAATCAATTATGATAAGTTCTTATCCAGAATATAATAAAGATTTGGTATTTGAAGACTCTAAAGAATTAGATAATATTATTGATTTTATTGTTAAAGTAAGAACTGCTAAACTAGAACATAAAATACCAAAAGATTCAAAAGTATATTTTGAAGGTAATTATAAAGATTTAGTTTTAAAATCTCTTCGTGTTGCTTCTGAATATTTAATAGATAATAGTGATATGGATGGAGTGGAAGTAATTAGTTCAAATAAAAATTATAGAATTAAGTATATGTTTGATACTTCTATTGATAAAGAAAAAGAGTTAGAATCACTTCAAAAAGAAAAAGAAAACTTAGAAAATTCTATTGCTAGAAGAAAGAAACTTTTAAGTAATGAAAATTATGTAAGTAAAGCTCCAGAAAATATTGTCAACAAAGAAAGAGAAGATTTACTAAAAGAAGAAAATGAATTAAAATTAATTTTAGAAAAAATGGGCAACTTATAAGCCTGTTTTTTTGTTAACAAATGCCTAGGTATTTCATATATTACTGTAGGGAGGTGACTTATGAACGAATTAAATAATATAGTAACTGCAACTGGACAATATAATAATATTCCAACATCTCTTACTTCTAATACTTCAGTAGTTAATATGATAGAAGGACTTACACTAACTAAAGAAGCAGATAAACAGAACTGGAGTAGTGGTGATTTAACATATACAATAACGTTAACAAATAACACTGATCAAACATATTCAACTCCAGTTATTAAAGATGTAATTAATACAAGTTTAGTAGAATTTGTTAAAGGTAGTGTTGCTATCAATGATACTCCTGCAACTGAATCACAATATTCTTACGACGAAGGAACTAGTACATTAACAATCAATTTAAATGATGCAGGACCCTCATCAACAACAACTCTCACGTTTCGAGTTACGAAAAAAAGTTAATCGTTATTTCGTTTTAAATAGTAATTGTGTACTTTATTATGATGGTACTAGAGAGTTAAAAAGTAACTATGTTTTAGTCATAAGTCCAATAAATAGATACTATAAAGAAAATTATACTTGCTCAACACCTTATTGGCATAAATAAGAATCACTTAATGTGATTTTTTTTAATTACTATGAAAAACGTCCATATTTTGACAAAAAACTTAAAAAGTATTGACTATTAATTTAATTTTGTGCTATTATAAGAATGTAAATAAAGTAAGGTGGTGAGAATAAATGAAAATGAATAAGAAAGGTTTTACTTTAATTGAATTATTAGCAGTTATCGTAGTATTAGCTATTATCGCTTTAATCGCTACTCCAATTGTTATGAGTACAATTAATAAAGCTCAAGAAGGTGCAAATAAGAGATCTGTAGAAGGTTACATGAAAGCTTATGAAGCAGCATACTATGAATATATGCTTGAAAATGGTGGTGCTGAACCAGCAACTAAATTAACTTCAGGTATTGATTATAATGGTGCTACAGTTAGTTGCGAAACAATTACAGTAACAGCTGATAAAAAATTCAGTGCTACTTGTACAGTAAATGGTAAGACTTACAAATATGAAAATGGAAAAGCTGATAATAAATAATATTATCTAATATTAAAAAGATAGTTAATTGCTATCTTTTTTTGTGCTTTTATGCTATACTCTAAAAGGTAGGATGATGGTATGAGTAAAATAATAAACAAATTAAATTTTGTGTTAATTATCTTCGTGTTGGTATTAAATCCATTATGGTTGTTAATATGTGCCAACCTAAAATCATTTGGTTTAATAATACCTTTTTATTATTATCAAATATTATATTTTCTAATTCCGGTAGAAGTAATTATTTATGCATATAAAATTATAAAAAAAGAAGTTAAATTTAATTATTATGATATGATTGTATTTATATTGTTAATATTACTTGGGATTGTTACTAGTAATTCGATTGATGTATCCACATCAATTTGGGGAGCTTATAAAAGAAATGAAGGTCTTTTGACGATGATAAGTTATTACTGGTTGTTTTTAAATTGCAGGAGTTTAAATGAGAAACAAATACGTTTTGGTGTAAAATTTCTATTTGAAGTAGGAATAATACAATTTATTTATTGCTTACTTCAAGTATTTTTTAGATTTCCTGGTTTACCATTATTTTCATTAAATGGTGTTAATTATATGGCAATGGGATTTCAAGGCAATCCTAATTTTTTAGGAAGTTATTGTATAATGCTGTTAGGATTAGCACTTATGTTATACCTTGTCAAAGGTGAAAGAAAATATTTTGTGTTAAGTATTATATTTTTTATCAATTTGATTTTAGCTCAATCTACGGGACCGTTCTTTGCTTTTATAATATTATTTATTTTTATGATTGTTTTTATGAAAATAAAAGGTATCATTGATTGGAAAAAGGTAGGAGTTGTATGTGCGAGCTTTATATTAACGTTTATTATTGTAAGTAATGGTGTAGAATTATATTGCAAGAAAGTATTTAATGATAAAATTGTTTCTAGCTATACAATAAAGGGTGACATATTAAACACTTTAAATTTATTTGGAGTATCTAAAGGAAACAACGAAGAAAATATAACAATTGAAGATTATGGTTCAGGTAGAATTACTATTTGGAAAAATGCCTTAAAAGCTGTTCCTAAGTATTTTTGGTTAGGTTCTGGTATAGATACATTTGGGTATGTTTATTCTCAGAATAACAAGGGATTATATTATGATAAAGCCCATAATGAGTATCTTCAAATACTTGTTACTGAAGGTATATTTACTTTAATTTCTTATCTTAGTTTGTTGCTATTATTATTTATTGATGGTGTAAAAAGTAATAATAAATTAATATGGGTATTAATGATGGCTTTTATAGGCTATGCTTTACAAGCTTTCTTAAATATTAGTGTTAATACAGTTGCACCAACATTTTATATTATAATGGGAATGATGGCTGGACTTATAAGTAAAGAAAAAGTAAAAGGAAAACTTAAGAAAGTTGCATAAACTTTCTTTTTTTTTAATCTTGTTATATAATATACGTACAGATGGAGGATTTTTATGGAAAAGATTTCAATTATTGTACCTTGTTATAATGAAGAAGAAGCAATGCCTATATTTTATGAAGAAATATGTAAAGTTGCTAAAAAGATGAAAAAAGTAGACTTTGAATTTATTTTTGTGAATGATGGTTCTAAAGATCATACTTTAGATGTTGCTCGTGAGTTACATAAAAAAGATGAAAGAGTAAGATATGTTTCATTTTCTCGTAATTTTGGAAAAGAAGCTGGAATGTATGCTGGATTAGAAGCTGCACGTGGAGATTATGTTGCTATTATGGATGTTGATTTACAAGATCCACCTGCTTTAATAGAAGAAATGTATGAAACATTAAAAAATGAAGATTATGATTGTGTAGCGTCTCGTCGTGTTTCAAGAAAAGGTGAACCACCAATAAGAAGTTTCTTTGCTAGATGTTATTATAAATTAATTAATAAAATATCTAAAACAGAAATTGTGGATGGTGCTCGTGATTTTAGATTAATGACACGTCAAATGGTTGATTCTATTCTAGAATTAAAAGAATATAATCGTTATTCTAAAGGAATATTTAGTTGGGTAGGGTATAAAACTAAATGGTTAGAATATGAAAATGTTGAAAGAGTAGCAGGAACTACTAAATGGTCTTTCTGGAAATTATTCTTATATTCTCTAGAAAGTATAGTAGCATTCTCTACAGTTCCACTTTCAATAGCTGCTGTAATGGGAATATTATTCTGCTTAATCGCATTTATCTTAATTATTGTTATTATTGTAAAAACATTAACTGTTGGAGATCCTGTTGCAGGATGGCCTAGTATGGTATGTATTATTTTCTTTGTTAGTGGTATTCAATTATTCTGTTTAGGAATTATTGGCCAATATTTAGCTAAAACTTACTTAGAAGTTAAAAATAGACCAATTTATATTGTTAAAGAAACTGAGGAATCAGAATGCAAAAAATAATAGAATTATTTAATAAATATAAAGAAATAATCATGTATTTAATATTTGGTGTTTTAACAACTGTTGTAAGTTTAGTTACTTATTATGCATTAACAATTACAATATTAAATCCAGAAAAAGCTATGCAATTACAATTAGCAAACATTATCTCTTGGATTATAAGTGTCGCATTTGCTTATGTTACTAATCGTAAATTTGTATTTGAAAGTAAAAGTGAAGATATTGTTAAAGAAGCTACATCATTTGTAGGAGGTAGAGTATTAACTTTACTTTTAGATATGGCTATTATGTTTATATTTGTCACATTGTTACATCTTAATGATAAAATATTTAAAATTGTATCTCAATTTTTAGTAATAATAACAAATTATGTAATAAGCAAATTATTTGTCTTTAAAGAAAACAAATAATTTGTTTTTTTAATTTGACAAAAAGAACTTTTATGATATAATACCTGTAATCGAGGGGGAATTGAAAATGAAAAAAAATGAAGATGTAGATTATATTTTAAATGATAGAACATACGATTATTATAATTTAGGTGTAAAAGTATCAGTATTAAAAGAATATTACAAAAGAAATGGAGAATTAACCATTATTGGGTTAAATGATTCTCAAGGTGTTAATACAACTGCTTTATTTAAAAAGGGTTTACTAGAGTTTATTTCAGATAGACTTAAAGACGAAGATACCAAAGCAACTGTTATAAATGCTTTTTCCTTAATGTTTAATAAAACAGAACATATTAATTATTTATTAAGATCTAATCCTGATTTAGAAGAAATAAAAGATTTACAAGTATATGGTATGGTTTCTGCTTTAGAAAAAGCTATGAGTGATTTTCATTTACCAAAAGATTTAGGTAAAATTGGATATATTAGTAGAAAATTATATAAACCTAATAGAGGTGATAAATATATAAAATTAACTGATACTTTACAAATAGCTAAAGAGCCTATTGTTGTTTATTCAAGTGGTGCTAATGACATCATGAGAGAAGGATGGAATAATCCATTTAATATTGGTAAAGATTATAAAAAACAAAATGCGGCTTATAAATACACTTTAGATAAATTAAGTGATGTATCAACAGTAAAAAGAGTTATTGATAGAGTAGATGAAAATTTTAATAATATATTATCTTTAAATGATAAAGCAGACATTTTTGCTTTAGGACTATATGTTCCAAGATCAATGAAAAAAGATGGTATGGAAGTATTTAATGCTGCTATTGAAAGATATAATGAGTTCTTAAAGATTTTATGTGAAAAATATAATATTGAGTATGTTGATACTGAAGATGTTGCTGAAATGAATAATAAAAGTAATTTAAATTTTCTTGTTACAACTAACGGACATTACTTTTTAGCAAACGAAGTACTTTCGATTTTATATAATAGAAAGTTATGTAAAAGAAGTAAAGCAAATGTTTCTGATGTTAAAGACTTTGAACCAGGGAGACATGATTTATACGAATTATTAGTAGATTTAAAAAAAGATTTAAAAAATGCTGTAAAAGAAGGCATTCTTGCTATGGATAATGATGATAGAGAATATGAAGTAGCCGTAGCTAAAAGAAGAGAAATTGAAAGACAAATTGCTGTTGTTGAAAAAACTTTAATGAAAAGAATGTAATATTTGCAACTTTGTGTTGCAAATTTTTCTTTATAAAATTATTGCATTACAAGAAATAATTATGTATAATTAGTATAGTAAAGGAAAGTGGTAGTATGGTTAACATAG
>UQVP01000035.1 GCA_900544605.1 uncultured Mycoplasmatota bacterium
AGCAGAAAGAACAGCAGATAACTATATCAAACAAGTAGAAACAGCAGTAGCAGAATCAAGAATTGATGGAACAAAAATTTCTGATGGCATATATAACATTCAACCAGATGGAAATTTATGTCCAGTAGCAGGATGTGGAGAAAATGATAAAGATAAAATAACAATAGATATGAGTGGAAATAAACCAACATCAGGAACAATAAAAATATCTAATGGAGGAGTATCATCCGCAGATACGACGATGACAGTTGGAGATTATGATGTAAAATATAATCAAGAAAATAATAAATATGAAGCAGTTGAAAAAGAAATGTATACAAATGGAGAGGTAGTATATTTTAATGTAGATAATGGAACCAAATGTACATCAAGTGAAGCGGTAAGTACAACAGGAACAAAAACAGGATGTATGAAGTTTTATGCCTTTAATGATGATGGAGGAAGCACAATAAATTTAATCTTAGACCATAATACAACTGCAAAAGTTGCATGGGTATCTAAAACAGATTATTTAGCTGCAGGAGGAACAGAAAGTGATTATGGAAGTTATGGTAAAAATGATAAGGGTCCACTTACTTTATTAGCAAAATTAAAAAAAGATACAGACGGATGGAAAGGAACAATAACCCCATCAAATTATACAATGAATCAAACAGGACAACTAAGTAATGCAAATTATACAATAAAGTATAAAGATGAAGGTTATAAAGCAAGATTAATAACAGCGCAAGAAGTAGCAACAATAACTGATTATTCAGGATGGGATGAAAAGGTATCTGCAAATAGTAGTAGTTATTATTTTGATAGTAAAAAATTTTCTGCAAGTACAACATGTAAAAGTGGAGACACAAGCGGATGTCAATATGGCTGGTTATATGATAGAACAAATACAAGTTGTACAACGTATGGATGTTTAAATAATGCAGATTCTTCAATGAATGAAAAAGGTTATTGGACAGCCTCTTCTTGGGCTAGTCAGTATGGCAGTGCTTGGGGCGTGGACTACAGCGGCCGCGCTAGCTGCAACTACACCGTCAGCTATTCGAGCGACTATGGTGTTCGTCCCGTTATAACTGTCTTAAAATCTAACTTAAGCTAAAGACAAAATTAAGAATGTTAATCGACATTCTTTTTTTTCATATTATGATATAGTCTGAATAAGATAGAGTGGGTGATAAGATGGCTAAGAAATTTAAAGCAAAAAGAGGTAGAAAAAAAATATTAAAATATCTAGTAATTTTATTAGTTTTGTACTTGTGTTACTCATTTATCTCGTTAGTAGTTTTAAATTTAAAAATAGTTGATACGAATGAAGAATTTATTAAAAATTTACTAGCAGACTCAAATTATCACTTGCTTTATGAAAAAAGAGGTAAAAATATTATATATAAATTAAGTGAAATGATAGGTAATATAAGTGTTAATAATCCAACATCTATTTTAGAAAAGAGTTTTGGATATAAATTTAGTAATAATGAAACACTTGTATATAATGAAAACTATAACGCTAGTACTAGTGAAATAAAGGAGGTGGTTGATTACATGCATGAAAAAGAAAGTGAAAAAGATCCTGTGGTATACATTTATAATACTCATCAAACTGAAAAATACAGTAATGAAGATATGGGTGATATAACACCAAATGTTTTAATGGCTAGCTATTTACTTAAAGATAAATTAGATAAATTAAATATTCCAACTTTAGTAGAAGAATCAAATATATCAGAATTTATGAGAATTAATAATTGGAAGTACAATCAAAGCTATAAAGCTAGTCGTTTTTACTTATTAGATGCGAAAAATAAATATTCAAGCATTAAATTATTTATTGATTTGCACCGTGATTCAATTGAAAAAAAGAATTCAACAGTAACAATTAATAAGAAAGATTATGCGAAAGTATTATTTGTAGTTGGAAAAGAACACGCTAATTATGAAAAGAATTTAGATTTAGTAAATAAAATAAACAATAAGATAAAAGATAAGTATCCAACACTTACGAGGGGAGTAATGGAAAAAGAAGGTAAGAATGTAAACGGAATATATAATCAAGATGTTAGTGAGAACTGTCTTTTATTAGAACTTGGTGGTAATGAAAATAACATAACAGAAGTATTAAATACAGTTGATTTAATGTCAGAAATAATAAAGGAGTATATAGATGAAACAAGATAATAAAAAAAAGATAGCAAATAAAGTATTTGGATGGTTTTTATTTATATTATTTGTTACATTTGTAACACTATATATATCACAAGCAACAGGCTATTATGAATATTCACAGGCTAAAAAGACATCTTTTACAACAGAACAGATTAAACAATTTGAACAAGATGTTAAAGACGGTAAAGAAATAGATATAAATAAGTATTTAGAAAATACTAATAGAAATTATCAAAATAACTTATCTAAAATAACACTTAATATATCAGAGGGAATAAGTAAGTATACAAAAAGAAGTATAGAAAAAGTATTTGGACAAATAGCTAAGTGGGTAGAAGAATAAATAAGACAAGGAATATAATTTAAGGTTATATTCTTTTTTTTAATTGTGTGTTATAATTGATATAGGTGATTATAGTGAGATTAAGAAATGTAAAAGGTGCGAAAGAGATAATAGAATCATCTAATTATGTTGTTTTAGATTATAAAAAATATAGAGGTAATTATAATAAATTATTTAAAAATAATAATCCTATATATGTAGAAATAGGAATGGGTAAAGGTAAATTTATTATTGATAACGCTATAAAGTACCCAAATATAAATTTTATTGGGATAGAAAAATATGATAGTGTTGTTGTAAGAGCTATTCAAAAATTAGAAGATAAAGATATCCCTAACTTAAAAATTATAAGAATGGATGCTTTAGAAATAACTGATGTTTTTGATAGAGAAGTATCTAGGATATATTTAAATTTTTCTGATCCATGGCCTAAAGATAGACATGAACATAGAAGATTATCAAGTGATATATTCTTAAAAAAATATGATTTGATATTTAAAGATAATAAAAATATTGTGATGAAAACTGATAACAGAAATTTATTTGAGTATTCCGTAAAGTCATTTGTTAATTATGGATATAAAATAAATGATATATCTTTGGATTTGCACCAAGCAAATTATCAAGACAATATTATGACTGAGTATGAAGAAAAATTTGTTAGTAAGGGAAGTCCAATATATATGATTGATGTTAGTAAATAGACATTATATTTACACGAAAAGAAGAAAAGCTATTCACAAGTTTATAAAATTTGATATAATTTAGTTAAGTAGGTGAGACATGAAGAAAATAGTGTTACTGCTTTTAGTTGGTCTTTCTCTAACTGGATGCACTGCTGTTAGAATAAATACTAAAGATATTGATAATACTATTAACGTTATTCTATCTAAGAATAATACTTTATATAATCGTGTTGGTAAAGGTTATAAGTATTATGTTCCACGTGGAGTAAGTTATATAGATACTGTTGAATTTAATGATAAATTATATTCTAATGGTAATTATTATTATCTATATATTGATGCGATTAGTTATTTTTATCAAAAAGAGATGAATTATGAAATCAATGATGATGCTTATTATTCACGAGAATTTGATATTAATGATAAAAAAGGGTATTTAAAAATAGAAGAAAAAGATAATAAATATTTAATTAATTTTTACTATAATTATGCTAGAATACAAGCTTTAGTTATTAAAGATGATATAGAAGATGTTGTTCTTAATGCAACATACATCTTATCTACAGTGAAATTCAATCCTGAAGTTATAAAACTTATGTTAGATGATGAATTTTTTACAAATAAAGAAGAAAAGTATGATATATTTGAATCAGAAAGTGAAGATAATAATTTCTTAAATTATACTGATGATAATGAAGAAGAAAATCAATAAAGAGGTGATAGAAATGGGATTTTTAGATAAAGTAAAAAATATGTTTACAGAAGAAGTAGAAGAAGAAGCACCAATAAAAAAAGAAGTTATGCAGGTTGAAATACCAGCGCCAATTAAAGAAGAACCAAAAAAAGAAGTGGTTGCAGAAAGCGAAGTTTTAGTACATGAAGAAAAACCACAAGCTCCTGTTTTCTTTGATGATAAAGATTTTGCTTCTTTAGAAAGAAAAGAAGAGAAAAAGCCAAAACCAAAGAAATTAGAAGATAAGTATAAAGGTAAAGAAGAAGAAAAAAAGGTATTTAGACCAACACCTATTATTTCACCAGTGTACGGGGTTTTAGATAAAAATTATCGTAAAGATGATATAACACCTAAAAAAAGTAAGCCTGTAACACATACTTATGATAATTCACATTTAACAATTGATGATGTGAGAAGAAAAGCTTATGGTACTTTAGAAGATGATTTAGAAGTAATTATTCCTAGTGATGATTATGAAATAACTGAAGAAACAGATATCGTAAGACAAGATTTAGAACCAGAAGAAGATAATTTAATTGATTTAGATTATCAACCACGCTTTGCGAAAAAAGACGATGAAGTAATAGATGCAGAGGTAGTAGAAGAAGATAATCATGAAGATTTATTTGAAGAATTAGAAACAAAAGAAGAATCTTCAGAAAATAATGATATGCTTAATGAACTTAAGGATGAAACTAAAAGTGATACAGATGAATTAACAGATAGTGATTTATTTAATTTAATTGATTCAATGTATGATAAGAAGGATGATGAATAATGGATGCGTTATTAAAGATGTTACCAATCATATTATATATACTTTTGAGTATATTAATAGTAGTGTTGATAGTACTAGCTATTAAGACTATAAAAACATTAAATAAAGTTGATCAAACAATTGAAGATGTAAACTATAAAATGTCAAAATTAAATGGTATATTCACATTAGTAGATCGTAGTGCTGATGCGATAAGTATGTTGACAGATAAAATAGTTGGAACAGTGACAACGGGGATTTCTTCATTGTTTAAAAAAAGAAAAAAGAAAGAAGAGGAAGATGAAAATGAGTAAGAAAAAACATGGCTTTTTTAAATTTTTAACAGGAGCTGCAGTAGGAGCAGGATTAGGAGTTTTATTCGCACCAAAAGAAGGAAGTAAAACAAGAGCAGAATTAAAAACTAAAATTGATGAAATGATTAATAAACTTAAAGAAGTAGATACTGATGAAGTAAAAGAAAATATTGAAAAAAAGATTGATGAAATAAAAGAAGAGTTAGCTGATTTAGATAAAGAAAAAGTTTTAAAAATTGCTAAAAAGAAAGCTAAAGATATTGAAACTTCTACTAAGAAGTTAGTTGATTATGCAGTAGAAAAAGGAACTCCTGTTCTAGAAGATGCTGCTAATGCTATTAGACTTAAAGCTATTGATGTTACAAAAGAAGTTTTAGCAAAATTAGAAGCAAAAGAAAAATAAGCACTTATTGTGCTTTTTTCCTTTTGGTTAAATTTGAAAAAAACATAAAAATATAGTATAATTATTTCGCGAGATGCGAGGGAGAGAATATGAATTATATAAAGAAACATAAAACGCTGTTTATTGTGTTAGTGCTTTTATTTATTTTGGTCATATTTATGTTAATATACATATTTTTTTATCAAACTAATTCAAACAAATATGGTAATAGACTTAATGGTATAGAAAATGTACATATTAATGAAAGTAAAATTGATGATGTCAAACAAGAAGTTTTAAAAAATGATAATTGTATAAGTATATCTTATAGATTAGATGGAAAATTAATTAAATTTTTTATGAAAGTAAAACCTGATACAGATGAACTTACACTAGA
Organism: uncultured Mycoplasmatota bacterium; assembly: GCA_900544605.1. Taxonomy (GTDB): domain Bacteria; phylum Bacillota_I; class Bacilli_A; order RF39; family UBA660; genus SIG204. Next base: position 5,776 of record UQVP01000035.1, read on the forward strand.
AAGTATTTTTAATGAAATTCTTACTAAGTTTACAGAAGAAGAAAAATCATTTTATGATTTTGAAATATTTGTAAATAGTGAAGAAGGTGCTAATAATTTTCCAGTTATAGCTTATAAACATAGAAATAATGAGGTTTTCTCAATATCAAGAAAAGAGGTAAAAACAAGTGAAGAATAAAAAAATACCAGTTATAATAATAAGTGTAATAGTTTTATTAATAGCAAGTATTTCAATATACTTTGTTGCTTTTAAAAAAGATAAAAATACAACACTAACATTATTAGAAAAACAATGGATAGAAAGTAATAAATCAAAATTAATAGATTTATCAATTATGAATAATGTTCCAATTATAAGCCATAATGGTGAAGGTATATTTTTTGATTTTCTAAATGATTTAGAAGAAAATACAAAGTTAGAATTTAATAAAGTGGCTTATAATAAGGGAGAAGAGCCAAAGACAGAATATGCTTTAAAATTAGTTGATAATGTTGATGCTAATCAAATAAAATTATATGATGATGATTATGTATTAGTTTCTAAAAATAAAGTAAAATATGCATCAATAAATGATATAAAAGATATTACAGTTGGAGTATTTAAAGATGATTTAGATTTAGTAAACACTTATTTAAATGTAAACTCTAATATTTTATTAAAATCTTATAATGATTATAATACTATGATTAATGATTTACAAAGCGATGGTGATAAAAAAGTAGATGCTATTGTTTTACCACGTTTAACATATTTTAAAGAAATTGTTGCAAATGATAGTTTAAATATTAATTATCACATTACTGAAATGAGAAAAAGTTACGTATTACAATTAGGTAGTACTGATAAATTAAATAGTATCCTAACTAAGTACTATCAAAAATGGTATAAAGAAAGTTATAATAAATCTTATGCAAATCAATTTTTGAATAACTATTTAACATTCTCCAATGTTGGAGATAAAGATAAAGTAGAATTTAAAAGTAAGAGATATGCTTATGGCTTTTATGAGAATAGTCCTTATGACTATGTAATAGATGCTAAATACGTTGGTATTAATCATTCTATAATTTCTGATTTCTCAGATTTTGCAGGAATAGAAATAAGTTATAAAAAATATAATGATATCGCATCATTAGTAAAAGATTTTAATCAAAATAAATTAGATATTATTTTTAATGATACAACTTATTTTGATTTTGATATGGATGTTTATAATACTGTTTCAAGCTATGATGAAAAAGTAGTAATTCTAACAAATAATAGTAAGAATGCCATTAATTCATATCGTTCATTAAAAAATGAAGAAGTAATGGCTGTAAAAGAAACAAGAATAGCAGATTTCCTTGTTAAACAAGGTGTACAAGTTAAAAATTATAAAAATACTCAAGAATTGCTTTCTAATATAAAAAATAATTCTATTATTGTTGTAGATTTAGACACTTATAATACTTATTCTAAAAAAGAATTAAAAGATTTTAAAATTGTTAGTATTTTTGATTTAGATACAGATTATAATTTTACAATTAGAGATATAAATGATAATAAATTGTTTGCTAAATTATTTGATTTCTATTTATCATTTAATGATGAACAAGAATTAGTTAATAAAGGATATTTTGAAATTAATAATTTAACTAGTAGACCATTCTCTATAAGAACAGTAATATTATATTTAATTGGTTTAATATGTGCTGGTATTTTAGTTTTAATAGGTGTAAGTATTTTTAAACCTAAAAAGAAAAAAGTTAAGAAAGTAAATCTTTCTAAAGAAGATAAATTAAAATATATAGATATGTTAACTTCATTAAAAAATAGAAATTACTTAAATGATAATATTGAAAAATGGGATTTAAGTGAAGTATATCCACAAACCATCGTAGTGATAGATTTAAATAATGTTGCTTATATTAATGATAATTATGGACATGCCGAAGGCGATAAAGTCATTGGTGAAGCTGCTAATATTTTAATTTCTACACAAATGCCTAATAGTGATATTATCAGAACAAATGGTAATGAATTTTTAATTTATATGGTAGGATATGATGAAAAACAAGTAGTAAGTTATATGCGAAAATTAAATAAAGAATTCAAAGGTTTATCTCATGGCTTTGGAGCCGCTATAGGTTATAGTATGATTAATGATGCTATAAAAACTGTAGATGATGCTATTAATGAAGCTACAGCAATGATGAAAGAGGTAAAAGAAGAAACTGATTATTAATGTAAAGCCACACTAAAAGTGTGGTTTTTGTATGTCATATTATTGCATTACAAAAAATAATTATGTATAATTAGTATAGTAAAGGAAAGTGGTAGTATGGTTAACA
>UQVP01000036.1 GCA_900544605.1 uncultured Mycoplasmatota bacterium
AACCATACTACCACTTTCCTTTACTATACTAATTATACATAATTATTTTTTATAATACAATAATTTTGCAAAGAAAAAGCACAACTTTTGTGCTTACTTAATATAATCATCACTTATATTTTCATCTATATCATTTAAATCTTCATCAGTTACATCATCATCAAGTTCATCCCAAGGTTCTTCATCTTCTTCAATAGCTATTTTCACTTTCGTTTCACCAACTATTTCAACACCTAATTCTTTTTCAATATCAAAAGTAATTATACCATTATCTTCAATATTTACTTTAGAACAATTAGGTTGTTTTAAAGTCCTTACTATTATATCTGTATCACCATTCAAATCTGCATCTTCTCTTACTTTAACATTAAATAAATCATTATAATCTACCTTTTTGTTTACTACTGTTGTTTTGGAATCATTATCATAAGAATACCAAATATTTACATCGTAAGATCCATCCACCCCTATTTTATCTCCCGACTTATATCCTTTAAACTTATGATTTATGACCCAACAGCCCAAAACAGTGGTAGGATTATCAGTTACTTCAATACTATAATTATTTTTAAAATATTTTTTACCTTTTCCTACAACTGCTTTTGTAACTATTTCCTTATATGATGCCATATAATCACCCCTCACTTTAATTTATGACATAATATGAGAAAAGTGCACAAAAAAATATAATTATTCATTATATTTTTTTAGTCTACTACTTCAGCATCCATACTCCATGTTTTGACATCAGTAATTTTTACATTAACTATTTTTCCTATTAAAGAAGAATCCCCTTTAACATTAACTAGTTTCATAGTATCAGTATATCCCATTAACATACTATCATCTTTTTCACTGAAATCTTCAATTAAAACTGGAACTATTTTACCAAGATATTTATCATTAGCTTCTTTTGAATATTTATTTATAAGCTCATTTAATTCTTGTAATCTTTTTTCTTTTACTTCTAATGAAATACTATCTTCCATTTTAGCAGCTGGTGTACCAATACGTGGTGAAAAGATAAATGTAAATGCGGCATCAAACTTACATTCATTAACTACTTCTAATGTTTCATTAAAGTCTTCATCCGTTTCATTAGGAAATCCTACTATAATGTCTGTTGTTATTGAAGAATATGGTAACTTCTCCCTAATTTTTTTATATAGTGTTAAATATTCTTCTTTAGTATAACGTCTTCCCATCTTTTTTAAAATAGAACTAGAACCAGATTGTAAAGGTAAATGAATATAAGGCATTATATTATCATATTTAGCAATTATATCAATCATTTCATCAGTAAAATCCCAAGGATGACTAGTTACAAATCTAACTCTATTAATTCCTGTTTTAGCAACATCTTCAAGTAAATTAGACATTCCATAATCAATATTTAAATCTTTACCATAGGCATTAACATTTTGTCCAAGTAAAGTTACTTCTTGATATCCATCTTCAACCAATTTTTTTACTTCATTAATAATATATTCAGGTTCTCTACTTCTTTGTTTTCCTCTTGTATAAGGAACTATACAATAAGTACAAAACTTATCACATCCATACATAATATTAACCCAAGCTTTATATTTACTATCTCTTTTAACAGGAATATTCTCAACTACATCCCCTTCAATACTTAGAACATCTACTTCTAAATCTTTTTTAGAGATTGCTTCATATAAAATATTAGGAAGATTATGAATATTATGAGTACCAAATACTATATCTAACCATTTATATTTTTCAAGTATTTCTTTTACAACATGTTCTTCTTGTGCCATACATCCACAAATACCAGCCACTAAATCTGGCTTTGATTCTTTTAAATGTTTAATACGTCCAACCATACCAAATACTTTATTATGTGCATTTTCTCTTATTGCACATGTATTTAAAAGTATTAAATCAGCATCTTCCATATTGTCAACTTCAGTAAAACTCATATCTTCTAATATAGCTTTTATATTTTCAGTATCATGTTCATTCATCTGACATCCATATGTCTTAACAAAATACTTTTTATTTAGTCCTAATTTTTTTAAATTCTCTTTTACTATATAGTCATTAGTTTTAGTTAAAACTTCTTTCTTTGTTCTTTTTCTTGCTTCTTCTAAGCTAGGTAAATTCATATAATCACTTCCTCATTTATAAACTATTATACAACTTAATTACTTTCATTTAAACGTTTTATTTTTTCAGCATTGTTCAATATTTCCAATTGATATTTAGCAATAGATTTTAAAAGTTCAAATCTTTCTTCTTTTTCTTTTCCTTCTTTTATTAATTCGGCATTATGGGATTCTAAATTTGATAACACTGTTAATTCATTAATTGTAGCATAATCTCTGACATTCGAGTCTTTAGCAAGTTCTGGATTTAATTCTCTCCATTTCTTTGCAGTTGTATGAAACAATATTACATTAAGAATATCTGCTTCTTCTGCATATTTAAGCCATTCTTTATTTTTATAACAATCATTATCTGGTAATATATAATTTTTAATAGCAGCCGTGTGTATTAAATAATTATTCTTTGTTAATATTCTCTTTACATCCCATTCTCTATTCTTATTTTCTAATTCTTTTAATCTTTCGAATTCTTTTATTAAATATAATTTAAATACAGGACTAATTGAAGATGCAAATTCAAATGCGATATCTTTATGAGCATAAGTTCCACCATATTTTCCACGTTTAGAATAAATACCAATCGCATTTGTTTTTTCACACCACTCAGTTACACTCAACGTGAATGAGTGAAGTCCAGCATTTTTTCTAAACCCGTCGAATTCGACGGAATTAAAATTAGAATTATATATTGATTCCCAGGTTCCAAGAAACTCTAATGTTATTCTATTTCTCAACCAGTTTCTAATAATATCATCTGTTTTTGATTTTCCTTCTTTATATTTTCCAAAATCAGATATACATATATAATCATTATCATTTATACTAGTAATACTTATGTCTATATTTTGTACTTTTATAACATCATTTTTCACATTGCATCTCCTTTCTTTTATTTAACTAAAATTTAACAAAGAATATAATTATAATCGATATTCATTTCTTTTTCTCACTGTTATAACTACCTAAATAGTATATCAAAAATGTTTTAATAAATAAAGAAAAAAGAAACCATTATTTGATTTCTTCTAATTTAACACTAACTAATTTACTTACTCCTGATTCTTGCATCGTTATTCCATATAAAACATCTGCATATTCCATCGTTCTCTTTTTATGAGTAATTAATATAAATTGTGTTTTTAATTTTAAATTTTTTAAGTATGCTCCAAAACTATCAACATTAACTTCATCTAAAGCAGCTTCTACCTCGTCTAAAATACAGAATGGTACTGGGCGAGATTTTAGTATTGCAAAAAGTAAACTAATTGCTGTAAACGTTTTCTCTCCACCTGATAAAAGTGATATGCTTGTAAGTTTCTTTCCTGGAGGAGATGCGATAATTTCTACCCCTGTTTCTAATAAATTATTTGGATCAGTTAATTTTAAAGCTGCTGTACCACCTTTAAATAATTCTTTAAAAGTATCACTAAAGTTTTTATTAACAACTTCAAATGTAGCTTTAAAATCAGTTTCCATAACACTATCCATCTCTTTAATGATTTCTAATAATGTATTTTCTGCACTAACTAAATCATCACGTTGTTTGATTAAAAATTCATATCTAACACTAACTCTATCATATTCTTCTGGAGCGGCTAGATTAACCATACCTAAATCTTTTATTGTCTTCTTTAAATTTTGAACTTTATTACGTGCAACATCTTCATTAAGTTCTAACTTATAAAGACTATTAGCTTTTTCGTAAGTTATATTATATGTTTCACTTAAAGTATTTAATAGGTTATCTAACTTAACATCAGCTCTATTTATTTCAATTTCTAAATCTTTTAACTCTTTATTCTTACTATTATATAATGAATTTTCTTTTTTAATAGATAACTCTAAATCTTCTAGTTCTTCTTTTAATTCTAAATCTTTATTTTGTAAATTAGAAATAGTAAGAGTTAAAGCTTCTTTTTCATTTACTGCTTCATAATATCTAGCAATTACTTCTTCTTCTTCTTTAGATAACTTATTATCAATAATGTTATTAGTACCAACTATTTCGTTGTTTATACTAACATCTTTTTCTTTTAATAAATTCAAATTATTTAAATAACTATTCTTAGTTTCTGTTAAATTAATAAGATCTTTATTTACTAAATAAAATCTATCTTCAAGTCCTTTTAAATTATAATCTATTTCATTTATTTCATTTTCACTCATTTTAATGTTGTTAATGATATTTTTTTCTTCATTAATGTATTGTTCTAACTCGTGTTTCTCTAAAATAACATTGCGCATTTTAGGAGCATTACCACCAGTTATAGAGCCACCCACATGAAATATTTCTCCATCTAGTGTTACTACACGATAACTATAATTAATTTTTTTACTAATATTATTAGCTGCATCAATATCAGTAACAACGATAACATTACCTAATTGATTTTTAACAATGCTATCATATTTTTTATCGTATTTAACAAGTGTAGATGCAACTCCTATAAAACTAGGATTACTGCTAATACTATTTAATACTTCATCATAGATAGCTTTAGGTTTAATAACATTTAAAGGAAAGAAAGTAGCTCTTCCTAAATTATTATTTTTCAAATAATTAACAGCTTCTTTAGCACTCGCTTCATTATCAACAATAATGTTATTAGAACTAGCTCCTAACACAATAGAAATAGCTAAAGAGTATTTTTCTTCTATCTCTAAGATATTTCCTATTGTACTATGAATACCAGATAATCTTGGGTTATTTAATACACTTTTAACCGCATTAGGTAGTAAATCATTGTTTTCAATTGAAATTTGTAAATTATCAATTTTATTTTTGATAAATAGCTCATTACGATTATAATTAGCCAAAGTATTTTCAACTTGTCCTTTTTTACTTTTTAACTTATTAATATCTTCCCCAATACTACTTAACTTATTATTTAACTCATTACGTTCTTCATCTAATTGTTTAATTTTTAAATTATAACTTTCAATATCATTTTTTACTTTATAACTTTCTTCGGTAAGTTCTAAAACATGAGAATGTAGTTTAGAATCTTCAACCGTATATTTTTTTCTTTCGGTAATAATATTCTTTTGACTATTTATCTGCTCAACTAATTTTGTAATATTTAATAGTTCTTGTTGTTTATCTCTTATTTCATCCATTAGTTTGGTTTGTTTCAATTTAGTTTCTGATAACTTAACCTCGTTAGTATTATTACTAGAACCCATACTTAATATTTCATCACTAATTATTTTTACTTTATTTTTATTTTCTTGATACTTGTAATTAATATTAGTTATATCATGGGCAATTAAAGCAACCTCAATACCTTCTAATTCTTCTTTAACTTCTAGATACTTTAATGCTTTTTCTCTTTGCTCTTTTAAAGGATTAATTTGTACTTCTAATTCGTTTATTATATCATTAACCCTACTCATATTATCATGTGTACGATCTAATTTTCTTAAAGCATCACTTTTTCTTCTTTTATACTTTAAAACTCCTGCTGCTTCTTCAATTATTACTCTTCTATCTTCTGGTTTACTAGCTATTATTTCTTCTATCTTACCCTGTGAAATAATATTAAAACTCTCTTTAGCAATACCAGTATCAAGTAAAACATCCGTTATATCTTTTAATCGACATCTTTCACCATTTAAATAATATTCATTAGTACCATCTTTATAAACTCTTCTTTTGATAGATACTTCTGAAAAAGATAATGGAAAGTAGTTATCACTATTATCAAATACTAAGGTAACAGATGCGACGTTAGCACCATTTCTTGATTTACTACCAGAAAATATAACATCAGTCATACTACCATCGCCACGTAATTGTCGTACTGATTGTTCACCTAAAACCCAACGAACCGCATCTACTACATTACTCTTACCACTTCCGTTAGGACCTACTATCCCTGTTATACCTTCATTTAAATCTATTACTATTTTATCAGCAAAGGATTTAAAACCATGGGCAATTATCTTTTTTAGATACATAACATCACACCTTACTATTTAACACAATACTTATTTTATCAAGAACCAACAAAAAAAGCAAGATAACTTGCTTCTCCTCATAAATTAGCTAGGTTTTACTTCACCGCTAGTAGTACATGTTAAACTTACATCACCAATTTTAAATTTATTACATTTTGTTATTTTACCACCTGAAATTGTTATTGTTCCACCAGCATCTGGCTTATCACCTGTATAAGAAAATGTATATTCTTGTTTACTTGCATTTTTTAAACCGTTAGCAGTTATTGTCCAATCACCGTCTGTTAATTGAACATTCTTCCATTGTGATTTAACAATTTCTGCTTCAACAACCTTTAAATAGCTTTGACCTGAAACTGCTGCAGATTGTTTTTCTGCATCAGAAACTGTATCAGTAATCTTTGGCAAAATGATTGCAGCAAGTAATCCTAATACTACTATTACTGCTAGTAACTCAACTAATGTAAAACCTTTTTTATTTTTCATAAAACACTCTCCTCTATTTTAAATAATTCTACATTTTAATTGTATATTTTTTACTAACTATTGTCAATACCACTCTTAAAAAAAGAATGTCATTTGACACTCTAATTAACTCAAGTTAGATTTTGGAATAGTTATAACTGGACGAATGCCATAATTACTACTACGATAGACCGAAATACTTCCAATATAATATTCTGCAATTGGCCTATCATAAAACATAGTCCAAGAACCTGAAACACTAGATGAACTAGCAGTTGACGTCCAATAACCATATTGAGAGTAATATACCGTTGAAGAATATTTTCCTATACCAGCAATCAACCATGGTAAATTTCTAGTATATACTTTTTTTAGCTGTTGATAAGTTGGTAAGGTTATTTTTGATTTATCAACAAGCTTAATCCAATTTGTCGTTCTTTCTTCTAATATTTTGTTAGCTGTAATTGGTCCTAAACTATTATTTCCATAAGTTCCATAATCACTTTCGGTTCCTCCGGCAGCTAGATAATCTTCTTTTGTTACCCATGCTACAGCTTTACCTAAATTCTTGTTCATAATTAAAGATACTTCACCTGCTTGAGCAATTCTACCATCTGTCAATGTTGTTGTATCTCCATCTTCTAACACAAAAAATGTTAAATTTTTACTATCATCTGTATCACCTAAATCACAAATATATTCATCTCCATAGGCAAATTGTCCTTGTGGTATATTTCCTTTTGTTGCTGTATCTACTGCATTACACATTGTTTTTACAATACCATTTAATGTTATAGTTACATTTCCAGTTACTTTTGAAAGTATCAATGTTCCTGTTTTTTTGTCCCATGTGCTTGTTGCTCCATCTACTGTTACACTTAGTGGTAATTTATATCCTTCACTTGCTGTAAACACCAACGATTTAGCTTCAATATTTGTTATACTTGTTGCATTATCGCCACTTACATTTGTTAATTTATAAGTAATCTTATATGTTTCTATTTTCGTTGCTGTACATTTGTCATCATTATATACTACATTATAATCTCCTACAGTCATTGTTGTTCCATCTGGCGATACTCCTCCATTTGATATTTTTACTGTTCCAGAACTTGGTTTATTTCCACTCATATCAATTTCTAATTTACCATCTGGTAACCCTTCTCCTATTAGATTTCCATCTTTATCTATATCATATGTTCCATTTGGTACTGATTTATTTTCTAACTTGGCTTCTGCTACTGCTGTTTCTACTTGCTTGATGTAGTTATCAGCACTTCTCTCTGCTGCTCCTTTCTTCGCATTTTTGATTGTATTCATTACTATTGGTGTAGCTATTAGTGCGATGATTGCAAGTACTACTATTACCGCTAGTAATTCTATTAAAGTAAAACCTTTTTTATTTTTTA
>UQVP01000037.1 GCA_900544605.1 uncultured Mycoplasmatota bacterium
TTACTTTAATAGAATTACTAGCGGTAATAGTAGTACTAGCAATAATAGCACTAATAGCAACACCAATAGTAATGAACACAATAAAGAATGCGAAGAAAGGAGCCGCAGAACGTTCTGCAGATAACTATGTAAAAGCTTTAGAACAAAAAGTTACTGAAGTAAGAATTAATGGAACAAAAATTTTTGATGGGACTTACATAGTAGATGAAAATGGAAATTTAGGTGGAGTATATGTTGTTGACCAAGAAATTTGTAAAAGTACTCCAACATATCAAAACTGTGAAGTTGGAGTAGAACAAAAAATTAATGTTGAAATGAGTGGAAACAAACCTGTTTCAGGTAAGATTATTATAAAAAATGGAATGGTCGAGGGACTTAATATTGATATTAATGGTTATCCTATAAGTTATAAGAATAATAAAATGGTAGTTATGGATGAAGAGACAATTTCAAAATACTTATCAAACTCGTTATGTGTAAGTGTTGATAATGATACTTTAACTATTGGTACAAAGTATATTTGTGAATTGGGAGATGGAGAAAAAAATTCATTTTATTTGTTAGAAGATGGTGATACAACAACAATAACTGAAGGAAGGTTGGCTCAATCTGGTGAGGTATCATTAATAATGGATAGAAATATTGGAGAAAACGGTAAAGGAGTAGTAGAAGGTGGAGAAATTTACATGGTAACAAAAGAAGACTATTTAGCTGCTGGTGGTACAGAAGCCGATTGGGGTGATTTTGGAAATCATGATAAAGGTCCAATTACAGCTAATAAAACTTTAGCCCAACGAACTAGTAATTGGACTAAAATTACAGATAAAAGTAAGATAAACTTGCCTACTTATTACCAAATAGACCAACAACATACAAAAAATCAGAACCAAGATGAAATTGCTCCAGATTGGTTAACACAAAATCTTGTTAAGGGTCTTAATGGGTACTGGGTATATTATAAATATCCTAGCTCTTCTGATAAAGATAATCAATATCAGACATGTGCTGTTTATGAACCAGGTTACTATTCTCCAGCTATGGGTGTAGTAAATTCTACAAAAAATGGTATTCGTCCAGTTATAACAATCTCAAAATCAAACTTAAGTTAGTAATTTAATAACAAAAAATGGAAAGTTTAAAAATATATAGACTTTTCATTTTTTTTGCTATATAATAAAAATCAATTTTATGGAGGTGATCTTTTTGATAAAAACAAACTTACCAGTTATTTTATTAAGAGGGCTTATATTGCTTCCTAATAACGAGATTAGATTAGAATTTGATAATGACTTAAGTAAAAATATAATTGATGTATCAGAACTATTTCATGATAATATGTTACTTGTAGTTAGTTCTTTAAATCCCCTTGAGGAAATACCTGAGGAAAAAGATTTACCAAAAATGGGAGTAGTGGCTAAAATAACTAATAAAATAGAACTTCCTAATGGCAAAACTAGAGTTATTATTAAAGGCATTAATAGAGCGTATGTAAATGAATATTTAAATTTGAAACACCCTAATGAAGTTTTAGAATCAATTGTTACTAATATTGAAGATAAAGAAATAGATTCTAAAATGGAAAAAATAATGATAAATAAAATTAAACGAGAACTTGAAGCATATATAAAAAAGGTGTCTTATATTAGTAATAGTATTTTATCAATTATTCCTAATATAAGTAGTTTGTCAAAATTAACAGATATTATTGTGCCTAACATTTTAATAGATAATAAAAGATTACTAGATTATTTAAATGAAATTGATTCTATGGTAAGAGGAGAAATGATCTTAGAAGATATCTATAGTGAAAAAGAATCTTATGAAATTGAAAAAGAAATAGATTTAAAAGTAAAAAAGAATATGGATGATACGCAAAAAGATTATTTGCTACGTGAAAAACTAAAAGTTATTAAAGAAGAACTAGGTGAAGTTAGTTCTAAAGATGATGAAATAGAAAAAATTAAAAATAAAATTAGTAAGTTAAATAATAATAAAATAGTTGATAAGTTAAATAATGAATTAAAAAGATATGAAAGCTTAAATCAAACATCTCCCGAAGTAGGAGTTATTAAAAATTATATAGATTGGTTATTAGATTTACCCTGGAATAATTATACTGAAGATAATAATAACTTAGAAGAAGTACTTGAAGTTTTAAATAAAAATCACTTTGGATTAGAACGTGTAAAAAATAGAATAATAGAATACTTAGCGGTTAAAATTAATTCTCATAATGTGGAAAGCCCTATAATTTGTTTAGTAGGGCCTCCGGGAGTTGGTAAAACTTCTCTTGCTCGTAGTATAGCGCAAAGTATTAATCGTAAATTTGTTAAAATAAGTGTCGGTGGCGTTGATGACGAAGCAGAAATAAAAGGACATAGAAGAACATATTTGGGAGCGATGCCAGGAAAAATAATTCAAGGAATGAAAAAATGTGGTGTTAATAATCCTGTTTTCTTGATTGATGAAATAGATAAGATGTCTAATAACATCAAAGGGGATCCCGCTAGTGCTTTACTTGAAGTTTTAGATCCTGAACAAAACAAATATTTTGTTGATAATTTTATTGAAGAAGAATATGATCTATCTAATGTTATGTTTCTAGCAACTGCTAATTCATTAGATACTATTCCTGAACCTTTAAAAGATAGACTAGAGATTATTGAATTAAGCAGTTATACCGAATATGAAAAATTAGATATTGCTAAAAAGTATTTAATTCCACATTTATATAAAACTCATAATGTCTCTAATATTTTATTTACTGATGACAGTATTTTAAAAATTATTAGATACTATACTAAAGAAGCGGGAGTTAGAAATTTAGAAAGAAAATTAGAAGAAGTTGTTAGAAAAGTTATTACTGATAGAATAAAAAATAATACTAATAACAGTGTTACTATAAGTGATGTATCTAGTTACTTAGGAAAAGAAATGTATAACTATGGAAAAGTGGAAGAAAGTGAAGTAGGAGTTGTTAATGGCCTTGCTTATACCATTTATGGTGGAGATATAATTAAAATAGAAGTTAATTATTATAAAGGAAATGGTAATTTAGTTTTAACTGGATCTTTAGGGGATGTTATCAAAGAAAGTGCTCAAATCGCATTTAGTTATATTAAAGCTAACGCTAATGCCTTTGGGATAGATAATGAAAAATTTATTAAAAATGATGTTCATGTTCACATTCCTTCAGGAGCAACACCTAAAGATGGTCCTAGTGCCGGTATAGCGCTTACGACAGCCATTATTTCATCCTTATCAAATCGTAAAGTAGATTCCAAAATTGCTTTTACAGGAGAGATAACCCTTCGTGGTAATATTTTACCAATAGGTGGTTTAAAAGAAAAAAGTATAGGAGCTTTAAGAAGCGGTGTAAAAACAATTTACATTCCTGAAGATAATCTTAAAGATTTAGATGATATTCCTATAGAAGTAAAAAAAGAAATAGAATATATAAGTTTTAAAAACTATATGGATTTATTTAAAAAATTAATAAAGAGGTAGTGCTATGATTGAATATTATTATAAGAAATTATTACAAGCAATATGTTTTACAAACAAACCAGAAGATTATTTTGATAAAAAGATATTAAGTAGTAGGTTTTTAGTAATATTAGAACAATTCTTACTTTATTGTCATGAATATTCCATAATGAATGAACAGATGAAGGATAATTTATTAAGATTAACTAATTACTTAAGATATAATGGTTTAAATGAAATATCTAATGAATTCATTATAATTATTAATACATCTGCCATTTCATATTTTAATTGGCAAAAAATATTAGAAGAAGAATTTGAAGCAAGAAAATTTTCAAATAAAGAATATTTAGATTTTTTATCAGATGAAAGTTTGAATGAACTGTTTTATTCTTTAGAACTTGATTATAAAGTATTAAAATCACTATTATGTGATGAAGAAACATTTTATGAACACTATATAGATGAGTTAATGTTAGATGAATTTTATTTTTCTAGTATTAAAAAAATAAATCAAGAAAAACCACAACTCTTAAATAATCAAAAATCTTGGATTAGAATTTGTACTATTAATTTACAAAATGAAGAAGCTAAAAATAGTATAGATAGTTCTGAAAAGAAAGATTATAAACGTTTATTAAAAACAGGAAAAATTCTCATAAAAAAAGTGATTAAGTAATAATCGCTTTTTTTTGTCATATAAATTTAATGGAATAGGAGGAAGTTATGAAAAAGATAATACCATTTAAAAAAGAAATGTTATTCAATAATAATGTTCATGAAATTACTAGTATATCTTTAGAACATGATCTTAAAGAGAAAGAAAATAATCTTGTTAGTGGTAACTTTTATATAAGTGGTGAATATAAAGTTTCTGATACAAGTACTAATACCGAAACATTTAATTTTACTCTTCCATGTGATATAAACTTAGATAACAAGTATATTTTAAAAAATTTAAAAATAGATATAGATGATTTTTATTATGAAGTAATAAACTCTAATATTTTAAAAGTTAATATTGATGTTTTACTTGATAATTTAGAAGAAAAAGAAGAAATAAAAGAAGAGATAGTAGAAGAAAAGAGAGTAGAAGAAGAAACTGTGGAAGAAATAGAAGAAGAAAAGATAAAATTAACCCCTGTACAAGAATTAAAAAATGATTTAGAAAGAGAAAGTGATGATAAGATGGAAATAGAAGAAAAAGAAAGATGTATAGAAGATGAAGATATAAGTAGTGTTAATTCTATATTTGGTAACTTTAGTGAACAAAAAGAAAGTTATAAAACTTATAAAGTTTATATTGTAAGAGAAGGAGATAGTATTGATACTATTTTACAAAAATATTCAGTTTCTAGAGAAATATTAGAGAAATATAATAATTTAAATGAAATAAATTTAGGTGATAAGATAATTATACCTAGCACAATAAATGAAAAAGATTAATGAATTATTAAAAGAATATTCAATAAAACCATATCGTTATACTAAAGAGGGTAAAGTAACAATAATTGATACTGATGATAATAGGTATGTTATAAAAGAAAAAGCGAGTAATAATTTAAAGATTTATAATTATCTTGCTTCTCGCAATTTTAATTATTATCCCAAAATTTTGAATAGTAATAATGATGATTACCAAATAATGGAATACATTGATGAGTATGACATCCCAGACGAACAAAAAATGATGGATCTAATTGATTTAGTTTCTCTTCTTCACAGTAAAACAACACATTTTAAAGAAACTGATGAAGATGATTATAAAGAAATATATGAAGATATAACTAATAATATTATTTATTTAAACAGTTATTATAATGATTTAATAACTATTATTGATACTAAAGTTTATCCTAGCCCAGCGGAATATTTAATAGCTAGAAATATAAGTAAAATATTTCAATCCTTAAATTTTGCAGAGCACGAATTAAAAGAGTGGTATGAAATAGTAAAAGAAAGTCATAAAAAAAGATTAGTTGTTTTACACAATAATCTTGATTTAAGTCATTTCCTACGAAATAAAAATTCATATCTTATAAGTTGGGAGCACGCTAAAATAGATATTCCTATTTTTGATTTATATAAACTATACAAAAGGGTAGGTTTAAAATATGAATTTACAGAAATTTTAAAACGCTATGAAAAAAATTATCCTTTACTAAAAGAAGAGAGAAAATTACTTTTTATTTTGATGGCTTTACCTGATAAAGTAGAACTTACAAATGATGAATATGATAATTGTAAAAAAATGGGCAAAATGGTAGATTTTGTTTATAAAACAGAGATGATAATTTCACCATATTATTCTAAAGAAGGAAAAGCCTAAAAGAATAAGAAAAAGAAATATAAGAAAAATATTAAATCGCGTTAGAATGAAAAAAGTAATAATTATTTGATAAATTAAAAGAATAACAAGTATGCAAGAGCAAAAACACCATTTGCCGCGATTTCTAAACCAATTGTTATTACACATAAAATCACCTAATATAGTCTATGTAAATAGTTTAAATGTGTATGTGCGAAAGAATTTATTAAAATTCTTTTTTTTTCTAAAAAAATATTATATAATAATAATGATAATAGAGGTGACTTATGAAGAATAATAAAGGTTTTGCAATAACTAGTATTATATATGCGATGTTAATTCTTTTTCTAGGACTTATTTTCTTAATACTAGGTAATCTAGCAAGTAGAAAAGCAATGTTTGATAAAGAGAAAAATGAAATTCTTAGTAGGTTTAATGGCGATGAAGATGGATTTAAAATATATAAAAATGGCGAAGTAGTATATTTTGATGTAACAACAGGAGAACAATGTTCAAACTATACAGAAACACAAAGTAATACAGGAACAAAAAGTGGATGTATGAAATTCTATGCTTTTAACGATGATGGAGGAGACACGGTCAATTTAATACTAGACCATAATACAACAGCAACAGTAGCATGGAATAATACATATACAGATGACAGTGGTAAAAAAATCAATGCTAAAGGTCCAAAAGAATTATTAGACAAATTAAAAAGTGATACATCATCATGGAAAGGAACAATAACTCCAGCAAATTATACAATGGATCAATCAGATCAACCAAGTAAAGCAAAATATACAATAGATTATAGTAATTATAAAGCAAGATTAATAACAGCACAGGAAGTAGCACAAATAACAGGAAATACAGCATGGAATGAAAGAACTGCTATTAATTCATTTCATTTTGATACAAATACAACAACAGCAAGCGATACATGCAAAGAAGGAAACACAAGTGGATGTCAATATGGATGGTTATATGATAGAACAGCGACAGATTGTACAAAATATGGATGTTTAAATAATTCAGATGTATATACATATGGCTATTGGACAGCCTCTTCTCGTGCCGACACCTCTCGCCTCGCTTGGCGCATGAACTACAATGCTGATGTGAACAGCCACAATGTCGGCATTTCGTACCACTATGGTGTGCGCCCAGTTATAGAAGTTTTGAAATCAAAGTTAAGCTCAAATAATAATACAGAATTATGTACTTTGGTAAGTGGTAAAGCTTATGAAATTGGTTCTAAATACGAATGTGAATTAGGTGATAATGACGAAAAAACATTCTTTGTATTAGAAACAAATGGAGATAACGTATCAT
>UQVP01000038.1 GCA_900544605.1 uncultured Mycoplasmatota bacterium
TAATAGTAGTACTAGCAATCATCGCACTAATCGCAACACCAATAGTAATGAATACAATTAAGAATGCGAAAAAAGGAGCAGCAGAGAGAAGCGCAGAGAATTATGTTAGGGCGGTAGAAATTGCAATTTCTACTAGGAAATTAAATAATGAACCTGTTCCTGATGGTACATACACAATTGATAGTGATGGAAACTTAGGGGGAATTAATTATATTGATAAAGATCTTTGTAATGCTCAACCAAGTCAACAAAATTGTGAAATAGGGACTGAACAAAAAATTGTTGTGGAGTCTGGAGGAAGTAGACCATCATCAGGTAAAATCACTATCAAAGAAGGCATGATAGTAGATAATGAAGTTTTACTAAGTATAAATGACTATCAACTTACAGTAAAAGGAGGAAATGGTACTGCAACAGAAGTGGGAGACAAACTATGTGTTAGTGTCTTTGGAGAACCATTAACAGCTGGTTCAGAGTATACTTGTGAATTAGGGGATGGGAAAAATACCAATTTTTATATTTTAGAAATGAATGGTGATACTATTTCTTTAATAATGGAAACAAACTATGGAACTGAACAATATCCTTTTTGCAATCAAAGTGGTGCTAATAAATCAGATGCAACAAAATGTTTAGCAGATGGTTTGAACCCTGGATTAGAAAAAATTAAAACAACGTGGACAAAACTAATAGAAAATGGTGGTACAGTATCTTTGCCTTCATATAATCAATTAAAAAAATATGCTGTTAAAAATGATTATTTACCAAAATGGTTAGTTGGTGATGTATCTAGTTATTGGACATCAACATCTTTTACAACTTCTGATGGAGCTTATCTTGTTAGATACTACTCTAAAACAGATAATAATAAGTATGGAATAATAGGTGCTGATGGAGTAGGAAATAGTAATAATTTGCGCCCAGTTATAACTGTCTTAAAATCTAACTTATCATAAACTAAAAGGTACTTGCAAAAGTGCTTTTTTTTTATTATAATAAGTGTGTAAATATACACAAAGGAGAGAATAAAAATGGAAGAATATGCAGTAATATTAGAAACATTAGTTAGTATTTTCACTGTTGATAAAGGAAGTCTTAAAGTATTGCTTATGAAAAAGAAGACTAATCCATATCATGGATATTGGATTTTACCTAGCAACATTATGACTAACAAAGAAACTTTAGAAGATAATATTTATTCTACTATTAATGGTAGATTGGGATATCCTGAGATGTATTTAGAACAAGGACATATTTTTAGTAATTTAGATCGTGATCCTGATGAAAGAATTGTTGGAGTTTCTTATTTAGCTTTAATAGATTCAAAAACATTAGAAATAAAAAAAGAAGATAGACCAGATTTAGAGTTACAATGGTTTAATATTGACGATATACCTAAAATGGGGTATGATCATGAAATTATTGTTAAAGATAGTATTAAATTATTAAGTAAAAAGTTATTGAATAGTAAAGTCCTTAAAAATTTATTTCCTAGCGATTTTACACTACCAGAAATACAAAAAGTGTATGAACAAATATTAGGACGAGAATTAGATAGACGTAACTTTCGTAAAAAGTTTATTAATTTGGGGCTAGTTACAGATACGGGTGATAAAAATATAGGTGGTAATGGAAGACCAGGAAAACTTTATCGTTTTAACGAAGATTTAAGAGAAAGGGATTTATTTTAGGTGAAAAAAATGAACAATAATCGTGGATGGGGATTACGAAGTGAATTATGGATTTGCTTTGGTATGATTTTATTTTTTGTTGTAGCAGTAATTCTTATTAATCGTGTTTTTACGGATGCAAAAAATGAGGGAGTGCTTCCTACAAAAGAGAAAGATGATACAGAAGAAGTAATTCCTAAGAAAGATAATTCTACAACAGAAATAAAGAAGAATGATAATAAAGACAACAATAATGAAAAAGAGGAAATAAAAAATAGTACTAATTACTCAAATTTAGAAGATAAACTTGTATTAGCAGGAAGTAAATACGCTAGTAAATATTTGGTTAGTGAAAATTTTGATGATAATAAAGTAGTAACTATAGTAAGATTACAAACAGAAGGACTATTAGATAAATTAGAAATTAATAGTACAAAATGTAGTGGGTATATCAAAATAGAAAAGGTAGAAAAAGAGTTTAAATATTACCCTTATTTAAAATGTGGGGCAGAATACCAAACAACTGGATATGATGTTAATTTTGATAATACTGATTTATAAAAAATAGTTATAAAAGATATTGACAAACATATACTAAAAATGGTATATTATTATCGCATTTAGTGAAAGGTTTACCTTGGTAGACCTTTAATTAATGAAAAAATGAAACACCTGGGTATGTGTAAAGGAAGGAGGACAAATATGCCAACAATTAACCAATTAGTTAGAAAGAACAGAACTGATAAAGTTAGAAAGAGAAAAGCTCCAGTATTAGGTATTGGATTTAACAGCAAAGATAAGAAGAGAACTAAACAAGATTCTCCTCAAAAACGTGGAGTTTGTACTCGTGTAGGAACTATGGCACCAAAGAAACCAAACTCAGCTTTAAGAAAGTATGCTCGTGTTAGATTATCTAATGGTATGGAAGTAACTGCTTACATTCCTGGAGAAGGACACAACTTACAAGAACACAGCGTTGTTTTAATTCGTGGTGGACGTGTTAAAGACTTAATCGGTGTTCGTTATCACATTATTCGTGGTACTATGGATACTGCTGGAATCGAAAAACGTCGTCAAGGTCGTTCTAAATATGGTACAAAGAAACCAAAAACTAAATAATAAAATAATTTACAATTTTTGAGAGGAGGATTTGTTTATGCGTAAAAGACGTGCAACAAAAAGAGATGTACTTGCAGATCCAATATACAATACTAAATTAGTTACTAAATTAATTAATACTGTAATGTTAGATGGAAAAAAAGGTACAGCGCAAAAAATTATATACTCTGCATTTGATATGATTAAAGAAAAAACTGGTCAAGATCCAAATGAAGTGTTTGAAAAAGCTATGGAAAATATCCAACCAGCATTAGAAGTTAAATCACGTCGTGTAGGTGGAGCTAACTATCAAGTTCCAGTTGAAGTTAGACCTGACCGTGCTCGTGCTTTAGGACTTCGTTGGTTAGTACAATATGCTCGCCTTAGAGGTGGTCATTCAATGGCTGAAAACTTAGCTAATGAAATAATTGATGCATCTAATGGTACTGGTGCAGCAGTTAAAAAACGTGAAGATACACATAGAATGGCAGAAGCTAACAAAGCATTTGCTCACTATAGATGGTAATTTTAAGAAAGGAAAAGAAAAAATAGTATGGCTCGTGAATATGATTTAAAATTATATCGTAACCTCGGAATTATGGCTCACATTGATGCTGGTAAAACAACATTCACTGAAAGAGTTTTATTCCATACTAAAAAGATCCATAAAATTGGTGAAACACACGATGGTGCTTCACAAATGGACTGGATGGAACAAGAACAAGAGCGTGGTATTACTATTACTTCAGCAGCAACTACAGCTTTCTGGAAAGGTCATAGATTAAATATTATTGATACTCCAGGACACGTAGACTTTACCGTTGAAGTTTCTCGTTCACTTCGTGTATTAGATGGTGCAATAGCTCTTCTAGATTCACAAGCTGGAGTTGAACCACAAACTGAAACAGTATGGCGTCAAGCTACTGAATTTAAAGTACCTCGTATGTTCTTCTGCAACAAAATGGATAAAATGGGTGCAAGCTTTGAATATAGTTTAAAAACTATTAAAGATCGTTTAGGTGTTAATGCTAAACCTATTGAATGGCCAATTGGTGCAGAAAATGAGTTTGATGGAATCATCGACTTAGTTACAAGAACAGCTTACCACTATGATGGTGGCCAAGAAGAAAATACTACTATCATTGATATTCCTGCTGATTTAAAAGATTTAGTTGAAGAAAAACGTAATGAATTAATTGAAGCAGTAGTTGAATTTGATGATGATATGATGAACAAATACCTAGAAGGTGAAGAACTTACTGTTGAAGAAATTAAATCTTGTATCCGTAAAGGAACACTTGCTGTTGAATTCTTCCCAGTATTATGTGGTACTGCTTTAGGAAACAAAGGTGTTAAACTTGCCTTAGATGCAGTACTTGATTACATGCCATCACCTTTGGATATTGAATCAATTAAAGGTGTAGATTTAGATGGAAATGATATTGTTAGACATCCATCTGATAATGAACCATTTGCTGCTTTAGCATTCAAAGTTGCAACTGATCCATTTGTTGGTAAATTAACATTCTTCAGAGTTTACTCTGGAAAATTATCAAGTGGTTCTTACATTTTAAATGCAACTAAAGATTCTAAAGAAAGAATTGGTCGTATCTTACAAATGCATGCTAATCACCGTACTGAAATAGCTGAAGTATTTGCTGGTGATATTGCTGCTGCTGTAGGACTTAAAAATACAACAACAGGAGATACTCTATGTGATGAAAAGAAACCTTGTATTCTTGAATCTATGGAATTCCCTGAGCCAGTTATTGAACTTGCTGTTGAACCAAAATCAAAAGCAGATCAAGATAAAATGGCTTTAGCTTTACAAAAATTAGCTGAAGAGGATCCAACATTTAGAGCTTCTACAGATCATGAAACTGGTCAAACAATCATCGCTGGTATGGGTGAACTTCACCTTGATATCATAGTTGACCGTATGAGAAGAGAATTTAATGTTGAAGCAAACATTGGTAAACCTCAAGTTTCATATCGTGAAACTATAACTCAAGCTGGTGAATGTGAAGGTAAATATATCAAACAATCTGGTGGACGTGGACAATATGGACATGTTTGGGTTAAGTTTGAACCAAATCCAGATAAAGGATATGAATTCGTTGATGCAATCGTTGGTGGTGTTGTTCCTCGTGAATATATTCCAGTAACTGATAAAGGTTTACAAGATGCTATGAAAACTGGTATTTTAGCAGGATATCCTATGATAGATGTTAAAGCAACATTATTTGATGGTTCTTACCACGATGTTGACTCTAGTGAAATGGCATTTAAAATTGCTGCATCTATGGCTTTAAAAGAAGCTAAAAACAAATGTAAACCAATTATTCTTGAACCTATTATGAAAGTTCAAGTTGTAGTTCCAGATGAATATTTAGGAAACGTTATGGGAGATATTACTTCTCGTCGTGGACGCCCACTTGGTCAAGAATCTCGTGGAAATGCTCTTGCAATTGATGCAATGGTACCACTTTCTGAAATGTTTGGATATGCTACAAGCTTACGTTCTAATACACAAGGACGTGGAACATTTACAATGGTATTTGATCATTATGAAGAAGTTCCAAGAAATATCGCAGAAGATATTATTAAGAAAAATGGTGGAAACTAATTTTTCCAAAAATGTTTTGTAAAAAATAATAAAAATGATTGAAACTAGATAAAAATACTTGCTATTTTTATCTAGTTGATATAAAATTAAAGAGAAAGTTAAATAAAGGAGGAAATTATTATGGCAAAACAAAAATTTGATCGTTCAAAACCACATGTTAACATTGGTACAATTGGACACGTAGACCATGGTAAAACAACTTTAACTGCTGCTATTTCTGCTCACTTAGCTGGTAAATATGGTAACGAAAAAGTTGATTTTGCTAACATTGATAAAGCACCTGAAGAAAGAGAACGTGGTATTACTATTAATACTGCACACATTGAGTATAGTACTGAAAAGAGACATTATGCTCACGTTGACTGCCCAGGCCATGCTGACTATGTAAAAAACATGATTACTGGTGCAGCTCAAATGGATGGAGCAATCTTAGTTATTGCTGCAACTGATGGACCTATGGCTCAAACTCGTGAACATATCTTACTTGCTCGTCAAGTTGGTGTACCTCGTATGGTAGTATTCATGAATAAATGTGACATGGTTGATGATGAAGAATTATTAGACTTAGTTGAAATGGAAATTCGTGAATTATTAACTGAATATGGATTTGATGGAGACAACACTCCAATTATTCGTGGTTCAGCATTAAAAGCTCTTGAAGGAGATCCAGCTTGGGTTGGAAAAATCGATGAACTTATGGATGCTGTTGATACATGGATTGAAACTCCAGTTCATGACTTAGATAAACCATTCTTAATGCCAATTGAGGACGTGTTTACAATTACAGGACGTGGAACTGTTGTTACAGGACGTGTTGAAAGAGGTCAATTAAAATTAAATGACGAAGTTGAAATCGTTGGACTTAAACCTACTAAAAAATCTGTTGTTACAGGAATTGAAATGTTCCGTAAACAATTAGATTATGCAGAAGCTGGAGATAATGCTGGTGTATTATTACGTGGTATTAACCGTGAAGACGTTGAACGTGGTCAAGTATTAGCTAAA
Source organism: uncultured Mycoplasmatota bacterium (assembly GCA_900544605.1). Lineage (GTDB taxonomy): Bacteria > Bacillota_I > Bacilli_A > RF39 > UBA660 > SIG204. The sequence goes on from UQVP01000038.1 coordinate 6,400, forward strand.
CCAGGAAGCGTTACACCTCATACTAAATTTAAAGCTCAAGTTTATGTATTAAGTAAAGAAGAAGGCGGACGTCATACTCCATTCTTCTCAAATTATCGTCCACAATTTTATTTCCGTACTACAGACGTTACAGGTGTTATTGAATTACCTGAAGGTGTAGAAATGGTTATGCCTGGAGATAATGTTGAAATTACTGTTGAATTAATCGCTCCAATCGCTATTGAAAACGGAACTAAGTTCTCAATTCGTGAAGGTGGTAGAACAGTAGGTTCAGGAAATATTTCTGAAATTATTAAATAATGTTTAAATTGAAAAGCAAGAAATCTTGCTTTTTTTTTTTGATTATTATAAAATAGTATAAGAAAGGTAAGTGGTATTATGAAAAAGTTAATTAATGCCATTAGGAAGTTTGCAATGGAAAAAAGAAAAGCATTTACGTTAAT
>UQVP01000039.1 GCA_900544605.1 uncultured Mycoplasmatota bacterium
CTACCACTTTCCTTTACTATACTAATTATACATATTTATTTTTTATAATGCAATAATTTTGTAAAGAAAAAAGTACAATACTTTGTACTTTCTCTTATCTAAAAAATGCCATAAAGATTAAAAATCCTATATATACAGCCATTATTATTTTACCATTTACTTTTTCAAATGTACTTGTTTTATATTTGATTCCTAATGCCATAGTCATACCAAGTCCTCCTAAAAGTCCTCCGATATGAGCAGCATTATCAATTCCTGGAGTAATAAAACCTATTACTAAGTTAAGAATAATAAGTGGTATAATTTGAGATTTTAAAACTGTACCTAAATATACACGATAATTATATCCAAAGTATAAAAGTGAACCTAAAAGACCAAATATAGCACCACTAGCTCCAACACTTATACCATCACTAAATAACATTGACATTAAACTTCCACATATAGCACTTACCAAATATATAATTAAAAATTTAGCTTTACCTAAAAAACTTTCAAGTTGTGAACCAATTACATATAGTGCATAGTTATTAAATATTAAATGTAATAATCCAACGTGAAGGAAAGCACTAGTAATAAGTCTATAATAATCTCCAGCCCTTACTAAAACTGGATAGTTAGCTCCAAATAATAATAATGTTAAAGTATCTTCACTACCTTTACCAAAAATATACATTGCTAGAAAAACCAAGACATTAATAATTATTAAAGCATAAGTAATAACCGGTCTTTTCTTTGTAAATATATCTTCTGCTTTTTTAGCTTCGACCTCGTTTTTATCGTTAATTTCTTTTGTTAATTTCATAAATAAATTAAAACCATCTTCACTAGATTCTTCTTTTTTACAAATATCAGGGAATGATTTTATTACTGCTTCTTCTTTTTCTAAATCATTAAAATCTTTTAAATCAATAGCAATCAAGTTAGAACCAAACTTGTCATTATCGAAATGAACATTATCACCTAAATTTAGAAAAATACTTAAAGCATTCATATTAAAAGAAAATGTTTTTCTTTTAATCTTTTTCATAATATTTTTTGTTTTAAATATATCAAAATCTAATTGTTCATTATTATGAATATAGTTACTCACAATTCTTACAATCTTATAATCTTGGTCTAAGTTCTCAAGCCATATTTCATTTTGAGCTCCGTGTAAAACTATTGGATTATAACCTTTTTCAGTTATAAAATAATGTAATAATTTCATAACTAATTCATCATTTTTATTGATTATACTTTCCATTTAATCACTCCCTTTAAATTTGTTTAAAATATTAACAAAACATTTAGGTAATTCGCTAGAAAATTCTACATATTTTCCAGTTGTTGGATGAACAAATCCCAACTCTTTAGCGTGTAAACACTGGCCTGTTTCATCTATTAACTTTTTATTTCCATAAACTGGATCATTAACAACTGGATGTCCTATATAATTCATATGAACTCTTATTTGATGTGTTCTACCAGTTTCAAGTTCTACTTCTATTAAAGTAGCATCTTTATATCTTTCTAACACTTTAAAATGTGTAATAGCATGTTTACTGTTAGTCGCAGTTACAGCCATTTTTTTACGATCTTTTTCATCTCTACCTATTGGAGCATCAATAGTACCAGTATCATTATTAATAACACCCCAAACTAGAGCAATATATTTACGGTGTGTTGATTTTTCTTCTAATTGACGAGCTAATGACTCGTGTGCTTTATTATTTTTAGCAACTACTAATAATCCTGTTGTATATGCATCAATTCTATGTACTATTCCAGGTCTAAATTCACCATTTAAATCACTAAGATTTTTAGAATGATAAGCAAGACCATTAACAAGTGTTCCATGATTATTTCCAACAGCAGGATGTACTACTACACCATTTTCTTTATTAACAACAATAATATCATCATCTTCATAGACTATATCTAAATCCATTTTTTCTGGTTCTGCACTTAACACATCTATTTCTGGTTCACCAATTTCTAAAACATCACCTATTTTTAAGATATAGCTACTTTTAACTTTTTTATTATTTACTAATACAAGACCGTCTTTAATCATCTTTTGTAATTGACTACGACTATACTCAGTTTTTTCACTTAAGTATTGATCTAATCTTGTTTTAACTTCTTCATTTATTTCTATTCTGTTCACGATATTCACCTACTATCAAACTAATTCCAATTATTATAATAGATATTACTATTAAAGTATCTGCGATATTAAAAATTGGAAAATTATAATTAAATATTTTAAAATCTAAGTAATCGATAACAAAACCGTGTACTATACGATCAATTAGATTACCTATTATACCACCTATTAGCATACTATAACTTACTATATCTATTTTATTTAAATCTTTATCTTTAATTAAGTAATAATATATAGTTACTAAAGCAAGAACTGAAATCATTATTAAAAGTAATACATTACCACTTAAAATACTCCATGCTGCTCCAGTATTTCTAACATATGTTATATTAAAAAAATTGTTAATAACAATAATAGATTGTTGTAGAGCCATCTTATTTATGACAAGTATTTTAACTATTTGATCTATTACAATTAATAATAAACTAATTGGTAATATCTTTTTCATCTCACTCACCTTTAATATTATATCATCTTTTTTAATTATTTCCAAAGATAAAAAAAGAGTAGAAATTCTACCCTATTTTGCTTTACTTAAAGCAGCATCTACAGCTTTTACTATAGCATCTATTTTAATAGTACATCCACTAACTGCGTCTGTCTTACCATCTTCATTTAATTTTAAGAATTCAGTTCCTTGATTTTCAACAATTGCTTTTTCTAATCTTTCAACTTGTTCAAACCATTCACCTTGTGCAGATGGATAATATTTTTGCATATTATAATTATATCCTAAATTTTTTTTAGTAGTTCCTTGATAAGTTGTATCAATATAAACACTTTCAATTTTTCCTTCTTTATTAATAACAACATCTGCAGTAGCAGTATTTTCTTCATTGTTATAAGTATCTAAGGCACTACCACTATATTTTCCTTCTTTGTAGCCTACTTTTTCACATCCACATATACCAACCATACATGCTAATAAACAAACACTAATTAATATTTTTTTCATTTTCATATTCCTTTCTAAAAACCTCTTGAGCTTCCTCCACCACCAGAAGAACCTCCTCCGCCAGAGAATCCTCCGCCTCCGGAAGAACCCCAACTACTACCACCTGATGACCATCCTCCATATCCACCAGATCCAGAACCTATTCGAGTTTGCAAATTTAAATAACCAAACAAGAATGCGATAGGATTCATTGGACATAAGAAGAAAAATAACTTTATTAACCCCTTGTTAAGTACCAATCCTGAAATCATAAATATAAATATGTAGTATAGAATAAATGCTAAAGCCTTTATTCCAATACTCCTATCTTCTACAATTTTTCTTAAAATCGCACCACTTAAACAACCAGTTAATGCTCCTAAAAATAATAGTAATATGACATTTCCCATGTCATCTTGACTACTACCAACATCAGTAGCTTCTGTATAACTTAAATCTAACTTGTTTTGTTTAACTATTTCTGAATAAAAAGCATCATATCCATTTTTTATTCCTTCATCCCAATTATTTTCTCTTAGATACGGAATTATATATTGATCTTGAAATCTTCCTGTTTTTCCATCTGGAAGTATACCTTCGAGACCATAACCTACCTCTACTCTAAACTGTCTTTCTTCTAAAGCAAGCAATAATAGTAATCCATTATTCTTTTCTTTATCACCTATTCCAAATTTACGAAACAACGCAGTTGCATAAGATTCTAAGCTTTGTCCTTCTAAATTTGGAACCGTCACAACAACAATTTGCGTTCCATCAACATTAGCTAGTTTTGAACTTTTATCAATAATATATTTTTCAGTTTCTTCAGATAATATATTAGCATAGTCATTTACATAAAATTCATTTGTAGGATTTACCAAAGCTTTTACATTACTAAAACAACCTATACTAATAAATAAAAGAAGAAGGATTAAATAATTTTTAATCCTATTCAAATGAAACATTTGGTACCTCTTTTTCTGATTCTGAAATTTCAAAATATGCTTTCTTCTCAAAACCAAACATACCAGCAACTATATTCTTTGGAAAGCTTTTAATCATTTGATTATAACTCTTAACAGCATCATTATAATCTTTACGCGATACAGCTATTCTATTTTCAGTACCAGCCAATTCATCTTGTAATTGTATAAAATTTGTATTAGCTTTTAAATCTGGATAATTTTCTACAACAACAGCAAGAGCATTTAATGCACTAGTTAATTCAGAGTTAGCTTTAGCTTGTTCTTCAACTGTCTTTGCACTCATTAAATTAGAACGAGCTGTAGTAATACTGTCAATAACACTTTGTTCATGTTCCATATAACCTTTAACAGTATTAACTAAATTTGGAATTAAATCAGTTCTTCTTTTTAATTGAACAGAAATATCTGAATATTTACTTTCAACATTTTCATTTTCTTTAACCATCTTATTGTAGCTTGAACCAAATAACCCAACTATAATTAAAACAATAGCTACTACTCCAATCACAATACCATAACTTTTTTTCATCTTATCCCTACTTTCTATACATTAAGTATATAATATTAGTTATTTTTTTTCAAGTGTTTTAAAATAAAAAAAGTAAGCATTTTACTTACTATTTTGTCGTTGTCAATTTAACATTGCTTGGATTTACCTCAGTATTTATTGATAGTGTACTATATCCATCTAATAATTCTATACCTGGTAAATCTATTGATTCTTCTATTGGGGTAGCTAATGGATATTCTACAACTAAATCTTGGTGATTATTCAGCCATGTTTTATAACTATCTAAACTAGACCAATAATTTTTGTTATATAATCTAAAAACATTACTAACAGTTAACACATATGGTTTAGTACCTGTTTTTTGCGCTCCTGATAGGAAATAATTAGAATTAGCATAATTACTACGCATTATATTTGAATCTGTATAATAAATTAAATCATCATCAGCTCTATAATTCCAGGTTTTATTAGCTACTAGTTCTGACTTAATATTTCTAACAACTTTACTATTCGTATAATCTATGTAATCTACATAATCTCCAACTTTTCTTAGTGGTTCTGTTAAATAGATATTTGTTAATTTTTCTTTATATTCTTCATATGCTGTTGCACTTGTTTCTTCTTCTATTTGTACATTATATGTTATTTTGTTGCCAATTTTATGTTCTGTCTCTGGCATATAAAAGTAAACAACATCTGTTTTCGGTTCTGTTAATGTGAATGTTTTTTTAATAATACCATTTTCATCTTCTTTATAAACAGCCCCAAAAATACTTGAATATACAAAATTACCAATTCCCTTATAATCACTTGGTATATTTGATAAAGAAATAGTATAAACCCCTGGTTTAAAAGTCATTGTGGCATATATTGCACTAGTATTATTCTCTGCTAATCTTTCTATATTAACAGAATTATTATTAAAACTATATTTAATATTATTACCATTTGCCGATACCCAGTTTAAAGCTGATAAATCAAATAAGTTTTTACCTGTTGCTTTTACTTGTACTACATACTTACCAATATTATCACAAGCATCGCTTCCATAACTTACACAATTATCTTTTGTTAGTAAATCCCCAGTATTTTTTATTTCACTTGGAAATTTTGGACTTGGCATTGCTCCATATTCTTCATATGCAGTTGCACTTGATCCTAATTCAAACTGAATGTTATTTACTAAATAAGAACCTGTATAGCCTTCTTTGTGCACTATTATTTCACCTTTTGAATAATTTTCTGTAGTACCTAACTCTTCTACAACTCCTGTTACACTAACTCTTTGTTTAACATTTGCTTTCATTGTTTTATATATGGTTTTATTTGTTTCATTAACCTTAATACCTATTCCATTTGCTTGATATTGGTAAATTAAAAATTCACCATCTTCACTAGTTGTAAGATCAAAAGAAATTGTTACTGTTTGACCTATATAATTTTCTAATGTTTGATATGTATAAAATCTTATACCGGATTGACCACTTCTACTATATCCATTATCTTTTTTAACTGCTGCTTCAAAATATGGTACATTATTATAATCATATAAATTCTTTCCACTTCTTGTATCTTGAGTTGAATTACCATATATTAAATAATTCTTTATTTTTTGATTATTCAAAGTAAATACTGTTCCTTCTGTTGTCTCATAATTATCTGTTGCATACCAATTACATTCTTCTTTATTTGTTTTACTCGCATATAACTCGCTATCATATTCTTTTGTTACACAATAACCATTTATATATGCATATACCCTAGAATCTCCATCTTTATTTACTTCTACTTCACCTAATTCTGGTTTTTGTCCATCATAATCAAGTTTATCATCTAACAAATTTAATTTACCAT
>UQVP01000040.1 GCA_900544605.1 uncultured Mycoplasmatota bacterium
AGATGGTAATGGAAATCTAACAGGTGCCGCACTACCAGATGGTAAATTAGAAATTAATATGAGTGGTAATAAACCAACATCAGGAACAGTAACAATAAAAAATGGGGGAGTTTCTCAAAATGAAACAACAATGGTCGTAGGTGATTATGATGTTACATATAATCAAGAAAAAAATAAATATGAAGCAACAGGAAAAGGAAATGCATCATCAACAACAGTAGTGTATAGATGGTTAAAAGAAGTTGTAAGTATAGGAGATATAATAAATCCGAGTGATACATCTAAATTTACAAAAGATGCAAGTACATTAGGAAAGAGTTATTATTTAAAGCATGTATTAGATAAAGACAATAAAGTAATAGAATCATATGCATGTGCAATACTAAAAAGTAAAGAATATTGTTTAACAGTTTTAGGTGTTGAATACGGATGGTCAGAAAATGAAGCAGATTATACAGGAAACATGTTAATATTAAAAAAATTAAAAGATGCAAAAATTGAAGGAATAAGTTGCGATTTCAGTGAAGGCAATAGTAATGGTGGTTCTTACTGCAGGTATGACTCTGTTATTTTGAAAGTGTATCCATATGGTAATGTGAGTGTGTTTGATATAGAAGATGGCTATTGTTCTGTCACTGGTGATGGTGGTTCTGTTTGTGCGTTAAAACCATAGTTATGTTCTTTCATCTCAGAATTAAAATCTCAAAATCACAACTAGATTAAATAATCACACACAAAAGCAGTTGATTTTTCAACTGTTTTTTCTTTACTTTAATAGTAAAATATGCTAAAATACAAGGCACTGAGGTGAAACTATGGAAGGAATAGAACTAAGGAAAGAACAAAACTTACAAAGAATATATAATGCTAGAGATGTTATTAATCAAGCTTTAATTAGTGGTTTAATAACAAGTAATGATATTTTTAAATTATTGAGGTGTGATAAAGAATATATTTTATCAAGTCCTAAAAGTTATAAAGAGTTATTATTAAAACAAATTGCTATTAATCCATTTTTATTATGTGATCAAGATAATCTTGATTTAAATGTTAAAAAGATAATACCTGTTTTATTAACATTAAGAAGTAATTCAGAAATAGATGAATTAGAAATGATGCAAGAACTTGATTTTATTAGCGAACAAGAATTAAAAGAAGAAATACAGATGGTAAAGTTTAACTATTATTTATCATCAGAAGACGGAAGAAATATTCTAAAAAAGGGCCATGTTAAAAATGTAAAAGATAATGTTTTACGTAAAACAATAAAATAATAGATTGAATTTAATTTTTAATATGGTATAATTATTTTGTTAAAGCTTAAAGCTGTGATGAAAAAGTAGTAATAAGTCTAATTATTAATAGAGATAAAGTGGTTGGTGGAAACTTTAAATAAATTCTTATGAATTCGTTTTCTAGCAATATAAAAGAAAATTTATATCGGTAACGCGTTATAGTTTTAAGGTGCTTTAAGCACAAATTAAGGTGGTACCACGTAAACTCACGTCCTTATCTGGATAGTGAGTTTTTATTTTAGGAGGAGATATTATGGTAGAAAAATTAAATGAACTATGTGAATTAGTACTTCATGAAATTAGTGAAGTAAATGATTTAAAAGCTTTAAATGATTTAAGAGTTACATATTTAGGTAAGAAAGGCCCTATTCAAGAGTTAAGTGCACACTTAAGAGAATTAAGTATTGAAGAAAAGAAAAGTTTTGGGGCTGCTTTAAATTCTGTTACTAGTAAATTAAGTGAGGCAATTGATTCTAAACGTCATGAATTAGAAGAAATAGAATTAAATAAAAAATTAGAAAGTGAAAAAATTGATATTAGTTTACCTAGTACTAAAGTTGAAGTAGGAGCTCCTAATATTTTAGAAAAAGTTATTGAAGAAGTAGAAGAATTATTAATGTCTATGGGTTACGATGTTGTTGATGGTCCTGAAATAGAAGAAGATAAATTTAATTTTGAACTTTTAAATATACCAAAGGGTCATCCTGCTAGAGATGCACAAGATACATTCTATATTAAAGATGAAGAGTTACTTTTAAGAAGTCAAACTTCTCCTGTTCAAGCAAGAACAATGTTAAAAGGAAATGGTGAAAAACCAATTAGAATGATTTGCCCTGGTAAAACTTATAGAAGGGATGATGATGATGCAACTCACTCACATCAATTTATGCAAATAGAGGGGTTACTAGTAGATAAAGAGGTATCTTTATCTGATTTAAAAGGAACATTTGATTTAATTGCTAAAAAATTATTTGGTAAAGATTGTGTAACAAGATTTAGACCTAGTTATTATCAATTTACAGAACCATCAGTAGAAACAGATATTAGTTGTTTTAACTGTCATGGTAAAGGATGTAATATTTGTAAAAACACTGGTTGGATAACTGTTGCTGGTGCTGGTATTGTTCATCCTAATGTTTTAAGAAATTGTGGCTATGATCCAGAAGTATGGACTGGTTTTGCTTTTGGATTTGGAGCTGAAAGACTTGCAATGCTTAAATATGGTATTAATGACATTAGAACATTCTATAATACTGATTTAAGAGAAAGTAAAGTATTTGATAGAAAGGAAAGTGAATAGTATGATTAGTTTAAATTGGGTAAAAGATTATGTTGATATTGAATCAGAAGATTTAAAAGAACTTGCTGTTAAAATTACTAAAGCTGGTATTAATGTAGAAAAAGTAATAACTAATCATATTGATCATTTAGTAATTGGTGAAGTTTTAGAATGTGTAGATCATCCTAATAGTGACCACTTACATATTTGTAAAGTAAATGTAGGAAATGAAGTTACCCAAATTGTATGTGGTGCTTCTAACGTAAGAGCTGGTATTAAAGTTATAGTTGCTCTTCCTGGAGCTATTCTCCCTGGTAACTTTGAAATCAAAAAAGGCAGTATTCGTGGCGAAGAATCAAATGGTATGATTTGTGCCTTATTTGAACTAGGATTAGAGGAAAAAACAGAAGAAAATTATAATAAAGGAATTCATGAATTGGATAGTAATGCCCCAGTTGGCGAAGATCCATTAAAATATTTGGGATTAGATGATACTGTTTATGAATTAGATGTTCATAAGCATAGAAATAATGACTGTTATTACCACATTGGCTTTGCTTATGAAATAGCTACCATCTTAAATAAGAAGGTAACACTTCCTAATTTAGATTATAATGAGATTAGTGATGATATAAATAATCACTTCAGTTTAAGTGTAGAAACTAAAAAATGTCCATATTACTTAGCTAAAATGGTTAAAGATGTTACTATCAAAGAGTCACCAGATTTCATCAAAAAAAGATTAGTTTCTGCTGGTATGAGACCTATTAATAATGTTGTTGATATTTCTAACTATGTTATGCTTGAATATGGTCAACCAATGCATTTTTTTGATAAAAATAAACTAGGAGATAAAATTGTTGTAAGAGATGCTAAAGAAGGAGAAGAAATTACTACTTTAGATGGTAAGGATAGAATTTTAAAAGCCAGTGATATTGTTATAACAGATGGAGAAAAGCCTGTATGTATAGCTGGAATAATGGGTGGCTTAAATACAGATGTTGATGAAAAAACTAAGGATATTTTAATTGAAAGTGCTATTTTTGATGCTGTTAGTATAAGATATACGGCTTCTAATTTAAACCTTAAAAGTGAAGCATCTATTAGATATGGTAAAGGATTAAATTATGAATATACTATGGATGCCATTAATAGAGCTTGTCATTTACTAGAAAAATATGCAGATGCTAAAATATTAACTGGTATTGTAATGCATGATAACATTGATAAAACTCCAAAAGTAGTTGAATTTAAACCTAGCGCTATTAACAATATGTTAGGAATAACTATTAGTGAAGAAGACATGGCTAGTGAATTAAATCGCCTTGATTTTAAATATACTAAAGAAGGAGATAAGTTTACTTGCACCATCCCAAATAGACGTTTAGATATTGAAGCTAATGTTAATGATATAGCTGAGGAAATTGGTAGACTTTATGGTTATCAAAATCTTGTTTCTACATTACCTAAGGGAGAGTTTAAAAGTGGAGTATATGTAGGTGATGTTAAATATCGTAAACTTATTTCTAAACGTTTAAGAGCTTTAGGACTTAATGAGTGTAAAACATATACTTTAGTAAGCCCAGATATGGCTAAATTATTTAATTATGAAAATAAGAACAAAATAGTATTACCAAATCCAATGAGTGTTGATAAATCAGTCATTAGAGCTACTTTAATTCCATCGTTATTAAATATTTATGATTATAATAAAGCTCGTAAAGTAACTGATGTTTGTATTTATGAAATAAGTAAAACTTATGATACTGATTTAACAGAAGATACTAAAGTTTCTGCTTTAATGAAAGGTAATTATTTAGTTAATAATTGGCAAAACTTAAAAGTAAAAGTAGATTTTTATCTAGTTAAAGGTATTGTTGAAAACTTACTTGATTATTTAGGACTTAAAAACAGATATAGTTTTGTTAGTGATACTATTTCTGATTTACATCCTGGAATAAGCGCTAAAATAATTTTAGATAGAGAAGAAATTGGTATAATTGGACGTGTTCATCCAAATGTGAAGAAAGACGAAATATATGTTTTTGAACTTTCAATGAACAAATTAATAAAACAAATTAAACCATTAAAATATAAAGAAGCATCTAAATATCCAAGTATTACTAAAGATATGGCCTTTATTGTAAAAAAAGATGTTTCATCTAATGATATTCAAAGTATTATTAAAAAAGTTGGTGGAAGATTACTTACTGACATAGATGTCTTTGATGTATATGTTGGAGAAAATGTAGGTGATGATGAGAAATCAATTGCTTATACTCTAACATTCTCTGATCCAACACGTACTTTATCTGATGAAGAAGTAACACAATTATTTAGGCAAATAATTGAAAAAGTTGAACAAACAGGTGCTAAGTTAAGAGATAAATAATGCATCAATATATTGACACTACAAACAATAATATTGTATACTTAATACAGTAAAGGACAGTGGTAGTATGGTTAATATAACTTCAAAAGAATTATCAGAAAAACTAATCTTGGGTATATATAACCATACTATAATATTAAATAATAAAGAAAACACAAAGTTTCTAGACTTTTTTATAGTCTAGATTTCCTTGTGTTTTTTATTGTACCTTTACAAGTAAGTGAATCTAAATAAAAGAAGGAGGAAAAGAAGATGAATAAAAAACACGGATTTACACTTATCGAATTACTAGCGGTAATAGTAGTATTAGCAATAATAGCACTAATAGCAACACCAATAGTAATGAATACAATCAAAAGTTCAAAGAAAGGAGCCGCTGAGAGAAGTGCAGATAGCTATGTTAAACAAGTAGAAGTAGCAGTAGCAGAAGAACGACTAAGCAAAAATGAAGTACTAGAAGGCGAATATCAAATAACAAGTGATGGAAATCTATGTA
>UQVP01000041.1 GCA_900544605.1 uncultured Mycoplasmatota bacterium
GAGCAGGATTACCAGATGGTAAATTAGAAATTAATATGAGTGGAAATAAACCAACCTCAGGAAAAGTGACAATATCTAATGGAGGAGTATCCAAAGAAGAAACAACAATGACTGTTGGAGATTATGATGTAAAATATAATCAAGAAAAAAATAAATATGAAGCAATAAATGAAGGAGGTGCATCATCAACAACAGTAGTGTATAGATGGTCAACAGTTGATACAGATATAATAAGCATAGGAGATACAATAGATCCAAATGATACATCTAAATTTACAAAAGATGCAAGTACATTAGGAAAAAGTTATTATTTAAAACATGTGTTAGATAAAGACAATAAAGTAACAGAATTATATGCATGTGTCATATTAAAAGGAAATGAATACTGTTTAAAAGGAGGAGATTCATCATTCTATGGATATGCAGAAAATGAGAGTAATTATACAGGTAATGTATTGTTATTAAAGAAAATAGAAGATGCAAAAATTGAAGGCATGAGCTGCAACTTCAATGTGAACTCCTCTAGCTGCGAATATAATTATATTGGTCTTCCTTCAGCGTCGCTAGATGGTAGTGTTAGTGCGGGTAATATTGAAGGCTACTGCAGCGTCGATGATGATGGTAGTTCATATTGCAGAAGATTGTAGTTGCGAACCCTTCATCTAAAAAAACAAAAATAAAAGCAAAAATGCATGTTTTTGTTTTTTTGTTTTAATTTTTATGTTAAACTATAGGTGTAATGTTCTTTTAGGGTGGTGATAGTATGTTAAAAAAGATTGTTTTACCAGCAGATACATATATAGTTGTTAATAAAACAATATTAAATGATCAAGATCGTAAATTGTTATCGATGCTTTATCAACCTATAATTGGTTCTGTTGCAACTAATCTTTATTTTTCATTATGGTCTAATTTAGACCGTAATGAAATAATCTCAACTGAATATACTCATCACTATCTTATGGCTAATATGCAACTAAACTTAGATGAAATAATTGAAGCTCGTGAAAGATTAGAAGGTATTGGTCTTTTAAAAGTTTTCTTTCAAGAAGGAAATATAAATAGATATATTTATGAATTGTACTCGCCAGTTTCATCATATGAATTTTTTAATAACCCTATTTTAAACACAGCTTTTTATAGTAATGTTGGAAAAGAAGAATATGATAAAACTGTTGCTTATTTTGAAATACCTAGATTAAATACTAAAGATTATGAAGAAATAACTTGTTCTTTTCATGAAATATTTTCTTCTTGCGCTTTAACACCAATTGAGAATAAAAATAATATAAAAAAATTAAATCGTTTAGGTTTGAATTTTGTTCCTAAGATAGATTTAAATAATATTTTATCAACAATCCCAGAAGAGATGTTAAATATTAAAGGGATAACCAGAGAAACAAGAGAGTTTTTATATAAAATTTCATATATATATGATTTGGATGATGAAGAATTTAGTTCAATAATAAGAAATTCACTTAACGAAAGACATTTAATTGATAAAAAATTAGTAAGAGATAATTGTAGAAAATATTATAGCTTTGAAAATAGTGGAAAACTACCAAGCTTAGTATTTAGAAATCAACCAGAGTATTTAAGAAAACCAGTTGGAGATATATCTAAACGAGCTAAAATAATATATAATTTTGAAACTTTAGCGCCTTATGATTTCTTGACATATAAAAATAACAATGTTAAACCATCTAAATTAGATTTATCTATTTTAGAGATGTTATTGATAGATTATAATTTAAATCCGGGTGTAGTAAATGTTTTAATAGATTATGTTTTAAAAATTAATAATAATAAATTAGTTAAAAATTTTGTTGAAGTAATAGCAGCACAATGGAAAAGAAGTAAGATTGAAACAGTTGAAGAAGCTATGAAAATAGCAGAGAAAGAATATAAATCTAAAAAGAAAATTATAAGTAGTACACCAAAAAATAAAAAAATATTAGAAGAAACACCAGAGTGGTTTAATAAAAATATTGAAGCAAACGAAGTAAGTGAAGAAGAAGAAAAAGCATTTATAGAAAAATTAAAAAATATAAAGTAGGTGAAGTATGGAAAGTGTTAATTCAACTATTAATAATTTAGGTTTCAAAGATAAAATAAATAATGGCTTAGAGAAAAATTTTAATGAAGCTTTAAAAAAAGAAGAATTTAAATTATTAATAGAAAAAATAAAATTACCAAAAGAAAAATTGATTAAGTATACAACCACTTTAGAAGAATGTTCTAAGAATTATTCTAGATGTCTTAAATGTAAGGGAATATTAGAGTGCCCTTATAAAATAGAAGGATATTCTTATTTACCAAAAGTTGTTGATAATGAATTAGAATTTTCATATCAACCTTGTAAATTTAAGAAAAAAATGGACGAAAAAAATAAATACTTAAATAATATTTATTTATTTGATATTCCTAAAGAAATAAAAGAAGCAAGTATAGATAAAATATACATGAAAGATTCTAATCGCTTTGAAGTAATAGAGTGGATTCATGTTTTCATTAAAAATTATAAAAAGAAAGAGAGCAAGGGTCTTTATTTATCAGGTGCTTTTGGAGCAGGTAAAACATACTTATTATCGGCAATGTTTAATGAATTTGCTAAAGAAGGTATTAAAAGTGCGATAATTTATTGGCCGGAGTTTTTAAGAGATTTAAAAACATCTTTTCAAACTGATTTTAAAGAGAAATTTGAATTTATAAAAAAAGTAGAGCTACTTCTTATTGATGATATAGGAGCAGAAAGTACAACTTCTTGGAGTAGAGATGAAATATTAGGTCCTATTTTACAATATCGTATGCAAGAAGGATTAACAACATTTTTTACTTCTAATCTAGATTTAAATGCTTTAGAAGAACATTTAGCAATCAGCAAAGATGGAATAGAAGCAATAAAGGCTAAAAGAATTATTGAAAGAATTAAACAATTGACAGAAAATAAAATAATGATTAGTAAGAATTTACGTAAGTAATAATGTTGGATTGACTAATTCAAAAAAATCGCTAATTCAAAAAAATAATAAATATTGATTGACAAAATAATGATAAGTGGTAAAATAACATTAGATGCAATGATTAAGACATGATTATATAAAACTATTTTGTAGCAAGTTAGGGATGATGGAAGCCTAATAGATAAGTTATATAATTACTACTTATGAGCAGAACTCGAAAGATGTTTCCGGTAATTCCGTTATCATAAATTAAGATACAAGGTAGGATGGTACCGCGTTTATACGCTCCTTAAATATTTTAAGGAGTTTTTTTGTGGACAAGGAATATTACAAAAAGAAAATATTAGAAATAAGATTAAAAATAGCGTATCTTCCATTTGAAGAAAGAGAAAATAAAGATCATCCTTATTACAAAGAGTTAAAGGATATTAAAAAAAGATATGCAAGAAGCTTATTTGATGAAAGATGGAAAGAAGAGGAGAAAAAAGAATATGATAAACATAAAAGAAGATGAAAAATTAAATATTTTAAACCATAGTTGTGCTCATTTATTAGCGCAAGCTATAAAACATTTATATCCACAAGCAAAATTTTGGGTAGGTCCAGTAATAGAAGATGGTTTTTATTACGATGTTGATTTAGGTGATGCAGTAATAAAAGAAGAAGACTTACCTTTAATTGAAAAAGAAATGAAAAAAATTAGTAAAGATGGTAAAAGAATTGTTAGACATGAAATAACTAAAGAAGAGGCTTTAGAACAATTTAAAGATGATCCATATAAAATAGATTTAATTAATAGAATGGATGAAAATGAAACTGTTATTTCATGTTATACACAAGGGGATTTTACTGATTTATGTAGAGGTCCACACGTAGAAACTGTTAAACTTTTAAAACATTTTAAACTATTAAAAGTAAGTGGAGCGTATTGGAAAGGTGACTCTAAAAATAAAATGCTTCAAAGAATATATGGTATTTGTTTTGAAACAGAAGAAGATTTAAATAAATATTTAGAGTTCTTAGAAGAAACTAAAAGTAGAGATCATAGAAAAATAGGTAAAGACTTAGAAATATTTATGTCAGATGATTTAGTTGGTAGAGGACTTCCAATGTTTTTACCAAAGGGATATATTATTTGGCAAGAGTTAGAAAATTATATTAAAGAAAAAGAAAGAAATTTAAATTACCTACATGTTTTAACACCTTGTGTAGGAAATGTGGAGCTTTATAAAACTTCAGGACACTGGGATCACTATAAAGAAAATATGTTTCCAGCAATGGAAGTAGATGGAGAATCATTTGTTTTAAGACCAATGAACTGTCCACATCATATGATGATATATGCTAATAAATTGCATTCTTATAAAGACTTACCAATTAGAATTGGTGAAATAGCACATGATTTTAGATATGAAGCAAGTGGTGCTGTTAAAGGTATTGAAAGAGGAAGACATTTCTGTCAAAATGATGCTCATTTATTTGTTACTCCAGAACAAATAAAATCAGAATTTAAAAGTGTTGTTGATTTAATATTTGATGTTTATAAAGATTTTAATATTACTGATTATAGATGTGTACTATCATTAAGAGATCCACTAGATAAAGAAAAATATCATCCAGATGATGAGATGTGGAATAAAGCTGAAAATGAACTTCGTGAAGTATTAAATGAATTAGGTATTAAATACACTGAGGAAATAGGTGAAGCTGCTTTCTATGGCCCTAAATTAGATGTTAATGTTAAACCTGCTATTGGTAATGAAATAACTCTTTCAACATGTCAATTAGATTTCTGCTTACCAGCTAAATTTAATCTAAAGTATGTTGATAAAGATGGTGTTAAGAAAACTCCAGTAGTTCTTCATAGAGCAATACTTGGTTCATTAGATAGATTTATGGCATATATTCTAGAAGAGACAAAAGGCGCACTACCAACTTGGCTTTCACCAGTTCAAGTTAATGTAATTCCAGTTAATAATGAATACCATCTAGAATATTCTAAGGAAATATATGAACTATTAAAACAAAATAATATTAGAGTGGAACTAGATGATAGAGAAGAAAAACTTTCTTATCGTATGAGAGAAAGTCAAACTAAGAAAATTCCATTTACTTTAATTATTGGTGATAAAGAAAAAGAAAGTAATTCTATTAGTTATCGTAAATTTGGAACAAATGAAACAGTAACTTTATCTAAACAAGAGTTTGTTGAAATGATTAAAAGTATAATCAAGAATAAAGAGAATTAGGTCTCTTTTTCTTTATAAAAATATTGCATTATAAATTGCATTATAAAAAGTAATTATGTATAATTAATACAGTAAAGGAAAGTGGTAGTATGGTTAACATAGCTTTAAAAATAATAGCAGAACAACCTGGGGGGGGTTATTTAATCATACTATAATAATAAATAATAAAGAAAACACAAAGTT
>UQVP01000042.1 GCA_900544605.1 uncultured Mycoplasmatota bacterium
TATTTGGGACATAAAATATTTGGGATAAACAAAATAGAAGATGATATAATGAAAAGCAAACTGATTGCTTATGTTTTAAATATTATAAAGTGTGATAATAGTTCTTTGAAAGAATTAGAAAATAGTGTATAATTATAGTAGCGGAGGAGTTGATAAGATGTTTATAGATGAGGTATTAATTGATTTACTTGCTGGTGACGGTGGTAATGGTTGCATGGCTTTTAGACGAGAAAAATATATTGAAATGGGTGGACCTTACGGTGGTAATGGCGGTAAGGGTGCAAACATTGTCTTTGAAGCTGATGAAGGGCTAAATACCTTAATTGACTTGAGATATAGAAGATGTATCAAAGGAAATAAAGGTGAAAATGGTTTAGGAAAGGGTATGAATGGAGCTAACGCTGAAGATGTAGTTGTTAGGGTACCCTTAGGAACGGTTATTACTGATGTTGATACAGGTTTAATAATTGGAGATTTAACTAAAAATAAAGAACGTGTTGTAGTAGCACGTGGTGGACGTGGTGGTAGAGGTAATATGGCATTTGCTACACACTCAAATCCTGCTCCAAGTTTTTGTGAAAATGGTGAACCTGGAGAAATGAAAAAAGTAAAAGTTGAATTAAAATTACTTGCTGATGTAGGACTTGTTGGTATGCCTAGTGTTGGTAAAAGTACATTAATATCAAAAATAAGTGCATCTAAACCAAAGATTGCTGAATATCATTTTACAACCTTAAAGCCAAATTTAGGTGTTGTAAGAGCTAGTGGAGATAGATCATTTGTAGTTGCTGATTTGCCAGGGCTTATTGAAGGAGCCTCTTTAGGAGAAGGCTTAGGAGATAGATTCCTAAGACATATTGAAAGAACTAGAGTAATTGCTCATATTATAGATATTAGTGCTTTTGAAGGAAGAGATCCTTATCAAGATTATGTTATTATCAATAATGAACTTTCTAACTTTAGTGAGAAATTACTTAAAAAACCACAAATTGTTATAGCTAATAAAATAGATATGCCGGGTGCAGAAGAACAATTAAAGAGATTTAAAGAAAAAGTAAAAGTTCCTGTTTATCCAATATCTGCACTTACAGTAAGTGGTTTAGAAGATGTTATTAATGCTTTAGCAGATATGTTAGATGGTATAAAAAAAGAACCTTTATATACAGAAGAAAAATTTGAAAGTCATGTTTTATATAAATTTGAAGCTGAAGAACCATTTACAATAACTCGTGAAGATGATACTTGGGTTATTAGAGGAGAAAAGGTTGAAAAATTATTTAGAATGACCAAATTTAATTCTGATGAAGCAGTCCTTAGATTTTCAAATAAATTAAAAAGAATGGGTGTTGATGCTAAATTAAAAGAACTTGGGGCTAAAACGGGAGATAATGTAAGAATTCTTGATTTTGAATTTGATTTTAAGGAGTAAACTATGAAAAGATTTAAAAATAAAAATGTTGTTAATGAAGAAAAAAGATTAATTAAAGGCATAGTTGCTGCTATTCTAATTATTGCAATTGCTTTCGGTTTTAAATTTTGGGCAAGTAAGATAATTAACAAAAAAAATCAAGAGATAACTGATTTAAATACTGTTATTTCTAGCTTTGGAATTAAAGAGTTAAAAAAAGCTTATGTGGAAGTAGCTACTAAACCATATAAATTTGCGAGATACAAAAATACTAATGATAGCTATTATATTGTTAGTGATAATAAGTATTTATATATTCTTTATATGAATGAAGAACAAGCTAATACTTTAAGTATTGATACAATAGAACAAAATCCTTTAAGAGTTGAAGGAATAACACAAAAGATTCCAAGTGATGTTAAAAAGCTTGCTATTGATGCTTATAATGGCATTATGAAAGATGAACAAAGTAAATTAACATTAGATGATTTTGATAGCTATTTTGGTAATATTTATTTAGATTTAGTTAGTTCTGAATTTGATTATGCACCACTTCAAAACTTTATTTATTGGGTATTATTAGTAAGTGGTACTTTATATCTTATAATATCAATAATAAGATATATTCATTATAATCGTGAAATATTTAAATTAAGTAAAGAGCAAATTAATGAAATAGAAGCAGAAATGGATGATGAAAATGCTTTGTTTTATAATAAAGTTCATTTATATTTAACTGAAAATTATATAATTAATTTTAGTAATTACTTTAGATTGTTTAAATATGAAGATATATTGTGGTTATATCCTTCAGAACAAAAAATAAATGGTATTAAAAGCTGTACAAGTATTAAAGCATTTATGAAAGATGGAAAAACATATGAACTTGCACTAGTTAGTATTATGACTAAAGCTAATAAGGATGTTTATGACAAAATATGGAATACAATAATTAATAAAAATGATAAAATGCTAGTAGGATATAATGAAGAAAATATAAAAATAATATCAGAAATGATGAAAAATAAATAAAAAGGTTTAAATTTCAAACCTTTTTTCTATTTATATATATTTTTTGTTAAAAATAAGGAATATTGTTGTATAATTATATTAGGAGATGATTGTAAATGATTTATCATTTTATAGGAATAAAAGGAACGGGAATGAGTGCACTTGCACAAATAATGAAATCACTTGGATATGAAGTTCAAGGAAGTGATAAACCAGATCATTTTTTTACTGAAGCTGGATTATTAGAAAAAGGAATAAAAATTTTAAATTTCAGTAAAGAAAATATAAAAGAAGACATGGTTATAGTTCAAGGAAATGCTTTTAAAGATGATCATGAAGAAGTAGTAAGAGCAAAAGAACTAGGACTTAAAATATATACTTATCAAGAAATGGTTGGTCGTTTAACAGAAATGTTTATGACAATTGGAGTATCTGGATGTCATGGCAAAACAACAACAACAGCTATGATGGCCCATGTTTTAGGTAATATTGTAGGTACTAATTATTTGATTGGTGATGGTAGTGGTTTTGCATCTAAAGAAAATAAATATTTCTGCCTAGAAGCATGTGAATATAAAAGACATTTTCTAGCATACACACCTTACTATGCTATTATTACTAATATTGAACTTGATCATATAGATTATTATAAAGATATAGATGATGTTATTAGTGCTTATCAAGAATATGCTAATAAAGCAGAAAAAATGGTTATTGCTTGTGGAGATGATCCTTATACACATACTTTAGAAGTTAATCCACCAATATTCTATTATGGTTTAAATGATGATAATGACATTATAGCTAAAGATGTTGAATATCATAACGAAGGAACTAGTTTTGATGTATTTGTAGAAGATAATTATTATGGACACTTTGATTTACCTTTGTTTGGTAAACATATGTTGCTTAATGCATTAGCTGTAATTAGTGTTTGTTATTATGAGAGATTAGAAGCCAAAGATGTTGCTAAATATTTAAAAACATTTAAAGGTGCTAAAAGACGTTTTAAAGAAAATGTTATAGGTGATATTGTAACAATAGATGATTATGCTCATCATCCAACAGAAGTAAAAGTTACTATAAAAGCTGCTCGTCAAAAATATCCAGATAAAAAAATAGTTGCTATTTTAAAAACTCATACATTATCTCGTACTAAAGAGATGGCTGATGAATTTGTTGAAGCTTTAAATCTTGCTGATGATGCATATGTAATGGATGTTGGTGTAGATAGAGAAGAAATAGGATATGATGATGTTGATTATCATGTAATTTTAGATAAATTAAGAAATGGTAAATATATGTCATTAGATAAAGTTGATGAGTTATTAAAATATGAAAATGCTGTATTAATATTTATGAGTAGTAAAGATATATATGTTCTTCAAAAAGAATATGAAAAAAGATTAAAAGAGAAATTAGGAATAGAGGAATAACCTCTATTTTTATTTTTAGACATATAAAAAACCTAGATAGTAGACTAGGTTTTTTACATCTCTATATTCAAAGGAATGAAATAAAGAAAAATGGATTTACTTTAGTAAGCTCATCACTTACATATTAAGGATATCATATAACATTCTTAATGTCAAACGATTTTAATAATTTTCACAAAAATTACAAAATTGATTGACAATGTTAAAAGCTGTTTTGTATAATTAGTATAGTAAAGGAAAGTGGTAGTATGGTTAACATAGCTTCAAAATTAATAGCAAAAACACCAACCTGGGGGGGGGTTATTTAATCATACTATAGTATTAAATAATAAAGAAAACACAAAGTTTCTAGACTTTTTTATAGTCTAGATTTCTTTGTGCTTTTTTGTTGTATCCTTTATAAGAATGGAGTTGGTGTATAAGTACAAAAAGATATAAAAAAGTTGTATTATGACTAGATGTTTAATTAAAATAAAATAGGGTATAAT
>UQVP01000043.1 GCA_900544605.1 uncultured Mycoplasmatota bacterium
TATTGGCCCATTTTCTAAATACTATTCCGTTTTTACTTTTTACTCTATACCCTACGCTTATTATTACATCTAAATTGTAATAAGTAACTGGTTTATCAGAATTTGCAAAGTGCATTTTTTGCACATTGCTTTCTCTATCCAATTCTCCTTCTTTAAATATGTTATTTATATGTTTTGTAATAACAGTTCTTTCTTTATCAAATAACCGTGCCATCTGATTTTGAGTAAGCCAAACTGTCTCATCATTAACATTCACCTCCAGCTTCACATTTTGATTCTCAAATAATACAATTTCATTATTCATTTTCTCATTCCTTTCTTTGAATTTATTGTATTAAAAAAGGATTACTTTTTTATAAACCTTCACTTATAACATTCTACATTTTTTTCTTATTTCCTTTTTTTTACAAAAAAAAAAAATACACAAAAAAAGTCAGTATAAACTGACTTACATCTTATCTGCTAAAGTTTCCCATTCTTTAGTTTTAATTTCTATTTCTTTTGTAATTATTTCTATTTTTTCTTGTATAGCTTTAGCTTTACTAATATCCATATATACTTCTTCTTTTAAAAGTTCTTTATTTAATTTAGCTAATTCCTTTTCTTTATTATCTATCACTTTTTCAATTTTATTTATTTCTTTTATTAAATTAATATTAACTTCTTTTTTTGATACTTTATTTTCTTTCTTTATTATTTCAGATTCTTTAACTACTTTTCTTTTTTCTAAATATTCATCATATCCATAATTATATAAAACAACTTCATCTTTATTAAATACTAGTAATTTAGTACATACATTTTTTATTAAATATCTATCATGACTTACCATAATAATAGTACCATTATATTCTTTTAACATCTTTTCTATCGTATTTTTATTGATAATATCCAAGTGATTTGTTGGTTCATCTAAAATAAGGACATTTGGTCTACTATTTAATATCTTACATAAACTAACTCTTACTTTTTCTCCCCCAGATAAACTAGAAATATTTTTAAATACTTCATCACCGTGAAAATCAAATGCTCCTAACAAACTTCTTATTTCTGTTGGTGACATACTAGGAAATGCGTTGTCTATTTCTTCATAAATTGTTTTACTAGGATCAATGTTGTCAAGTTGTTGAGAAAAATACCCGATATTAACTTTATCACCAAATGTATATTTACCACCCAAAGGACTAATAAATCCCATAATTGTTTTAAGTAATGTACTTTTACCAATTCCATTTTCACCTATAATACCTAATTTATCTTTACGTTCTACATTAAAAGTTACTCTACTTAATTCTTTGTCATAACCAATGGATAAATTTTTAACTTTTAAAACATCACGATAACTTTCTTGATTAGGGCTAAAATTAGTTTTGAAAGTCCTGTTGTTTTCTTTTTGTGGTTTATCTATTTTAACCATTCTTTCTATTTGTTTTAGTTTAGACATCGCCATTGATGCTTTAGATGGTTTATATCTAAACCTATCTGCAATAGCTTGCAACCTCTTTATTTCTTTTTGTTGAGTTTCGTAATCACGTTCTTGTTTTAAATAGTCTTCGTGTTTCTTATTTACAAAATAAGTATAATTACCATTATATCTTTTTAAAGTACCATATTCTATATCATATATAACGTTACAAACGTTATCCAAAAACATACGATCATGGCTAACTATAATAATACTTTTATTATAATTTTTTAAATAATCTTCTAACCATTCGATAGTGTTGATATCCAAGTGATTTGTTGGTTCATCAAGTATAAGTAAATCAGGTTTACTAAGTAATAATTTTACTAGTGATAACTTAGTTAATTGTCCTCCAGAAAATTCACTCAATAATTTATCTTTATCACTTTCACTAAAACCAAATTTTTTTAGTGCTACCTCGTATTCTTTTTTATAAGTATAACCGCCTAGATATTCATATTTTGATATCAAATCATTATATTTATTAACAACATTTTCATCATATCCAGATATCATTTTATTTTCTAATTTCTTCATACTTTTTTCTATATCAATAAGATTAGAATAAGCATCAACTATATAATCAATCATTTTAATATTTAAATTATTATCAACATTTTGTTTAACATATCCAACTTTATAATCTCCAACACTTTCTACCTTTAAGTCATCATAACCATTCTCTAAATCTATTTCACCTATTATAGCTTTAAGTAATGTTGTCTTACCACTACCGTTACGACCAACTATACCTATCTTTTCATTATCACTAACTTTAAAATTAATATCTTCTAAAATAGTATTTCCCGAAAGTGTTACACTACCATTGCTTATTTTATAATACATATAATCACCACTTGTTATATTTTATCATACTTTGATACACAAAAAAACATGAATAAAAGAATTCATGTTTATAAAGTCTATCCTAGTTGTGATTTTGAAACAGTTATAACTGGGCGAACTCCAATAATATTACCATTAACGGGGTAATTCATAAAACCATCACTGTTCACTAACCAAGCAATACCAGAAGACTGAGCAATCGAAGATGTCCAATAATTATTATCAGAACGTGAACCTCGTAACCATTTAGGCATCAAATCTGTATATGCTTCTTCGATTTGCTTTTTTGTTGGAAAACTTACTGTCACATTTTCACCAAATGTATCTTGTATATGTTTTAATGGTGTTCCTTCTTCTTTTGAATTTATATTTTTACATGTTGCACCATCACTTCCACCATCTATACACCATGCTAATGTTTTTGATACAGTATCATCTGTAAAGTTTCTATCCATTATTAAACTTACATTATCTCCTGATGTTTCTAATACATAGAATGTTCTTTTTTTATCTAATCCACATATATATTGTGAACCTATACTGTAAGCTGCTTCACCAGATATATAAACACATGTTGATATAGATAATTCTGATGATAAATCTATTGTAACCATCTTACCATTCCTATATACGATAGGATACTCTCCTATTGTCAACGTTGTGCCTGTTTGGGATATTCCACCATTAGATATTATTACTGTTCCTCCACTTGGTTTATTTCCACTAATCTCAATATTAAATACTTTTGTTTCCAACTCACAAAATCTTTCATACTCCAACACTTCTTCATAAGTTTCTGCAGTGTCTACAAGAGCACATTTATTGCTGTCCTTGACAAGTTCTCTCGTTAAATTCCCATCTTCATCTATGGTATATTCACCATCCGGCATTTGCCTATTTTCTAACTTAGCTTCTGCCACTGCTGTTTCCACTTGTTTAATGTAATTATCTGCTGAACGTTCTGCTGCTCCTTTCTTTGCATTCTTAATTGTGTTCATTACTATCGGTGTAGCGATTAGTGCAATGATTGCGAGTACTACTATTACCGCTAGTAATTCTATTAAAGTAA
>UQVP01000044.1 GCA_900544605.1 uncultured Mycoplasmatota bacterium
ATTGTATCAAAAAACCACACCTTTTGGTGCGGTTGAAATTTCAATTTAGGAAAACGATTTTTATCGTTTTTCTTTTTATAAAAAAGAAGCATTATTTTGCTTCTTCTATTGCTCTTGTTTCCCTTATTACTGTTACCTTAATAGTACCAGGGTATTGTAAAGTTTCTTCAATTTTATTTTTTATATCACGTGCAATTTTATAACTTTCTAAATCATCAACTTTCTTAGGTTCTACTACTACTCTAAGTTCACGTCCAGCTTGGACAGCAAATGTCTTTTCAACACCATCAATATCTTTAGCAATAGCTTCTAAATCTTGTAGTCGTTTTACATAATTTTCTAAAGAATCATTACGAGCACCAGGACGTGATGCTGAAAGAGCATCCGCAATAGCAACCAATTCTGAAATAATATGAGTTGGTGCTGTATCACCATGATGAGACTCAATGGCATTAATTACAACTTCATTTTCTTTAAATCTTTTTGCTATTTCAGAACCAATAATAACATGGCTACCTTCTACTTCATGATCTATAGCTTTACCAATATCATGAAGTAATCCAGCACGTTTTGCTAAAGTAATATTTTCACCTAATTCTGAGGCCATAATACCAGCTAAATTAGCAACTTCAATAGAGTGTCTTAAGGCATTTTGCCCAAAACTTGTTCTAAAATGAAGTTTACCTAAAATTTCTACAAGTTCAGGATCCATTTTAGTTATTCCAAGTTCAAATAAAGCTTCTTCACCATATTCTAAAATTTTAGCTTTCATATCTTGACTAACTTTATCATATAACTCTTCAATTCTTGTTGGATGAATTCTTCCATCTTTAATTAAGCTTTCAATAGTTACACGCGCTATTTCTCTTCTTAGTGGATCAAAGCTAGAAAGAACAATAGCTTCAGGTGTATCATCTATAATTAAATCTACACCAGTAACTGCTTCTATTGTACGTATATTTCTACCTTCTCTACCAATAATACGACCTTTCATATCGTCACTTGGTAAATTTACAACTGTAACAGTTTGTTCACTTGCCACATCACTCGCATATTTTTGCATACTAGAAACAAGTAAATTTTTAGCTTTTTTATCAACTTCCAATTTAGCTTGAGCTTCACGATCTTTAATATATGCGGCTATCTCTAAATTCATCATTTCTTCTACTTTTTTAAGCACCATTTCTCTTGCTTGATTTTTAGAATAACCAGCAATTTTATCTAATAAATCAATTTGTTGTTTCTTTATATCTTCCACTTCTACTTGTTCTTTTTGAAGTTCTTTTTGTTTGTTAATTATATTATTTTCTTTTTCTTCTAACATTTGTTCACGATTTTGTAAAGTTTGATCACGTCTATCCATATTATTTTCACGTGTTAACAAACGTTCTTCAGCCTCTTTTACTTCAGCCTTTTTCTCTTTTACTTCTTTATCCGTTTCAATTTTAATTTTATGAGATTCTTCTTTAGCTTCTAAAATATAATCTCTTTTAATTTTATCAGCATCTTTTTTTGCTTTTTCAAGCATTTTTTCAACTTTTTTAGCAACCAAGTTTCCCCTAATATAATTAATTATAAGCGATACAACAACGCCTACAAAAAGACCAATTAAAACTAGCAAAATGGAGAATGCGATATCATTCATTTTATTCCTCCATTTCCTACTAAGCGAATATTATTCACCCTACTACCATTGTAATGTTTATTTGAAAATATGTCAAGGAAAAATTTTGTAGGGAAAAGCATTCAAAAAAACTGATAGACTATTAAAAATACTTTAATTTTCTATCAGTTTTATAACATTTAACTTAAGTTAGATTTTGAGACAGTTATAACTGGGCGTACGCCATTTCCATCTGAATAGCTAACCCTCGCATCATAGTAGCAGGTAATCCATCCCTCACCCATTACATTCCAAGCATTATAATTATAAAAAGTAGTAGGAGTAGATGTCCAATATCCAAATATACCAGATAATGCTTTTGTTGTACCACTTAGATAATCAATCAACCTTGTTGATATTTCTGAAACAGTTTCTGAACCATTAAATGTCTTCCCTGATGCAGTTAATATTTAATTTGCTGTTGGTAATTTAATTTGTGATTGATTTAATTTAGCCCAATCTTCATCTGTTATCCAAGCAACTAATCCCTTATCTATAGCATCTAAAGATGTTATTGCTTTTCCATTTGAATCTACATTTGCATTCATTATTAGTGATACATCATCGCCATTCGTTTCTAGTACGAAAAATGTTTTTATATCATTATCCCCTAATTCGCATGTGTATTCATCTCCATAGGCAAAATTACCTTCTGGCACATTTCCTGTTAGATTTCCATCTTTATCTATGGTATATGTTCCGTTTGATAGTGGACTATTTTCTAGTTTTTTCTCAGCGATTGTTGTTTCTACTTATTTTATGTAATTATCTGCCGTTCTTTCTGCTGATCCTTTCTTTGTGTTTTCTTTATCTTTTATTATTATAGTATGATTGAATAACCCCCTCCCAGGTTGGTATTTCTGCTAGGGAGTTTATAATATTTAAAGCTATGTTAACCATACTATCACTTTCCTTTACTATACTAATTATACATAATTGTTTTTTGTAATACACTAATTTTGTAAAAAAAAAGTAACCTAAGTTACTTTAACATTCCAAAGCAATCATTCTTAGTACCATATAAATTAATTAAATTTAATATTAATTCC
>UQVP01000045.1 GCA_900544605.1 uncultured Mycoplasmatota bacterium
GATATAGAATTAAATTATAAATAAGTGGTGCGGTTGAAATTACAAAAAAGAAAAACTGATTTAGATTTTCTAAATCAGTTTTTTTATAAATTCTTTTATCAGCAATGTTTTATTTTTTAGACATTCATATAAATAACAAAATGAAAATAAGATACTTCCAAGTAAGGCACAAATAATATCTTTCATGGTATCTGTAACTCCTGTTGCAACAACTCTTTGGGCATCCCCATCCAATAAATTATCAGTAGTGAATTCAAATATTTCCCATAAACTTGCCACCATTAAAGTTATAGATAAAATAAATACAACATTAAAAACTTTATCATTATCATCGTATTTATTAAAAAGTATAAGAATAATAACAGCTAAAAATGAAGTAAGAATACCAGAAATATAATGCATAAAAGAATCATACCAATATATAATTCCATAAAAGTGTAAAATACTTCCTAAAAGTTGAGCAAATAAAATAAAAAGTAAAAATATTAATTCTATTAAATCATTAACTTTAGAACTAAATTTTCTAACTATTCTAGGTAAAAAAATTATCAAATATAAGGAGAGACAAACTAATATATTAGAATTATATTTACCACAAATACTTAAAAGCATACATATTGTATTAACTATTATCATCAATATAATAAGTATATCATTTGTTTTCTTCATGATATTCTAATTCCCCCATTTCTACTTGATTAATACTATTAAATCTTTTTGTAATTTTATCTGTAGTTGTATGAATATCTTTAACATCTCTAGATACTGTTTCAATACTACGATATAATTTATCCCATCTATCTTTATATCTTTTAAATTCTTCATCAAGTAGTCTTAATTCTTGATGTATAACCTTAGTATACTTATCTCTTTCAATATTTTTAATTATTATTTGTAATGTTGTTAAAGTACTAATTAAAGTAGTTGGTGAGGTAATCCATACTCTTTTTTTATAAGCATAATCAATTAAATCTTGATGATAAGCATTAACCTCTGCAAATATTGCTTCAGCTGGTAAAAACATAATTGCTTGATCTGTTGTAACTCCTGGAATAATATATTTACTAGCTATTGCATCAATATGTTTCTTCATATCACTTTTAAATAACTTTTCAGCACTGCTTCTGACACCAACATCATTACTTTTATCCACCATAATCTGATAATTTTCAAGTGGGAACTTTGAATCAATAGCAATTACACCCAAAGGCTCTGGAGCAAATAACACACAATCAGCAATTACTCCATTTTCAAAAGTGTGTTGAAGCTCATATATTTTTTTGTTATTTTCCCCAAATACACTACTCAAAATATGTTTTAAATTAACTTCACCAAATATACCTCTAGTCTTTTTATCAGTAAGTATTCCCTGTAGTGATACAATATCATTAGATAATGTATCTATTTTCTTTTGTGCCTCATCTATTTTACTAAGACGTTCTAACACTGAAGTAAAAGTTTTATTAGTTTTTTCAAAATTTTCATCAAGTCTTTCATTAACGCGATCATTAATTAATCTAAGTCTATGTTCTATACCTTCACTTAACTTAGTAAAATCATCATTCATATCACGATTGATATCATTTTTAAATTCGCCCATTTCTTTAATAACATTAGTTTCTAGCTTTCCTAATCTTTCCGTTATATTAGATTCATTGATATTTTTCATAAGTGAAATAACACCTATAATTATTAATATAACTAACATTCCTATAATTATATACTCCATTTTTATCACCATACTAATTATATTATATTTAACCTAAAAAGAAAATAAGATATCAAAAAATATCTTATTTATTTAAAATCCATGCCTCGTATCCACCATTGATATTAACTAATTTATATCCTTGTCTACCTAATATCTCACACAATTTTATACTTTTTTTCCCTTTTTGGCAATAAACATAATAAACCAAATTTTTATCTAAATATAAATTAGGACTAATAATTAATTTATTAAACTCTATATTTTTAGCTCCATCAATATGATTGTTATTATAACTTTCTATTCCCCTAAGATCAATTATATTAACTCTATCATACACTTTTTTAAGATCAGTAACAGATATATTATTAATCATCTAATCACCTGTTACATTATATGCAAAAAATAAAAAAAAGTAACCTAAGTTACTTTAACGCTCCAAAGCAATCATTCTTAGTACCATATAAATTAATTAAATTTAATATTAATTCC